>NZ_JAWQFN010000001.1:416748-520201 GCF_033436765.1 Defluviimonas sp. D31 | reverse complement strand
GGGTCCGGGGGCAGCGCCCCCGGATTCGCCGCCTCAGAGCCGGTCGCGAAGCGAGAACCACAGCATCGCCAGCACCAGCAGCGGCCAGCGCAGCGCCATCCCGCCCGGGAAGGGATGGGTCGGGACCGATGCCATCACGTCGAAGCGTTCCGCCTGACCCGCGATGGCCTCGGCCGCGAGCTTGCCCCCGAGCGTCGCCATCGCGACGCCGTGGCCGGAATAACCCGAAGCCGAAAGGATGTTCCCGGCGAGCCGTTCGAAATGCGGCATCCGGTTCATGGTGATGCCGAGCGTGCCGCCCCAGGCATGCGTGATCTTTATGTCCTTGAGCTGGGGATAGATCTCCAGCATCGGCTTGCGCACCAGCGCCGCGATATCGGGGAAGCGGTAGCCGTAGCTCTCGGCGCCGCCGAAGAGGAGGCGGTGGTCGTCCGAGAAGCGGAAGTAGTTGATCACGAACTTGGTGTCGGCGACGGCGTGGTTGCCACGGATCAGGCTTTCCTGGCTCTCAGGCGTCATCGGCTCGGTCGCGACGATGAAGTTGTTGATCGGCATGACGCGGGTGGCGACGCGCTTGTTGAGGTCGCCCAGATAGCCGTTGCAGGCAAGGACGACATGGCCCGCGGTGATGGTCGCCTTCTCCGTCGCAACCGTGGCGGGGGCGGTCTCGGTGATCGCCGTGACCTTCGAGCGTTCGAAGATCCGCACGCCTTTCGCCTGCCCCGCACGCGCGAGGCCGAAGGCGTAGCGCAGGGGATGCAGGTGGCCGCCGCCCATGTCGATGTCGCCGCCGTGATAGGCGGGCGAGCCCACCATGTGGCGCATCTCCTCGCGGTCGAGCGGTCGGATCAGGTCGTAGCCATAGTCGCGTGCCATCTTCTCGGCATACTCGCGGGCATGCGGGACGTAGCGCGCCTTGTGGCAGGCATGGATGATGCCCGGCGCGAAGCCGGCATCCGGAGCGTGCTCGTCGGCGAGTGCCTTCGTCAGCGCGACCGATTCCTGCGCGAGGTCCCAAAGCGCACGTGCATGGTCGAGCCCGACCATCTTTTCCAGCGCCTCCTGGTCGAGCCGCTGGCCGGTCCCCACCTGGCCACCGTTGCGGCCCGACGCGCCCCAGCCGACGCGGTGCGCGTCGAGAAGGATCACGTCGAAGCCGCGCCCGGCGAGGTGAAGTGCCGCCGAGAGACCGGTGAACCCCGCGCCGACGACGCAGACGTCGCAGGTCAGATCGCCCGTGGCCTCGGGGTAGGGGCCCGGAGCCTCGGCGCTGTCGGCGTACCAGGACCGGGGATATTCCCCGGCCCTGTCATTAGCGTAAAGGATGTCCATGAGACCCCGCTCAGGCCGCCTTCAGCAGGCCGTCCGCCTTGAGGCCCGCATAGGTCTCGTCGAGCGACTTCGTCGCGCGGGCGATGAAGACGTCGATTTCCGCAGGCTTGATGACGAGGGGCGGCGAGATGATCATGCGGTCGCCGACATGGCGCATCACGAGGTTGTTGGCAAAGCAGTGCTCGCGGCAGCGATAGCCAACGGTGCCGGCTTCGGAGGCGAAGGCCGCCCGGGTTTCCTTGTTCGGCGTCAGCGCGATCGAGCCCATGAGGCCGATGAGCCGCGCCTCGCCCACCAGCGGATGGTCGGCCAGCGCTTCCCATCTCTCGGCGAGATAGGGATGGGCCACGTTGCTGACATGGTCGAGGATGTTCTCCTCCTCCATGATCTCGAGGTTCCTGAGTGCCACGGCGGCGGCAACCGGATGGCCGCAATAGGTGTAGCCGTGGTTGAAATCCTCGCCGGAATTCGCGACCGTGTGGTAGACCTCGTCGCAGATGATCGAGCCGCCGATCGGGGCGTAGCCAGACGACAGGCCCTTGGCGATGGTCATGATATGCGGCTTGATGCCCATGGTCTCGGAGCCGAACCACTTTCCGGTGCGGCCGAAACCGGTGATGACCTCGTCGGCGATCAGGAGGATGCCGTACTTGTCGCAGATGCGCTGGATCTCGGGCCAGTAGGTCGCGGGCGGAATGATCACGCCGCCAGCGCCCTGGATCGGCTCTCCGATGAAGGCGGCGACCCGGTCGACGCCCAGTTCGTTGATCTTGTCTTCAAGTTCGCGGGCGCGCATCAGGCCGAATTCCTCGGGCGTCATGTCGCCGCCCTCGGCGTACCAGTGCGGCTGGCCGATATGGGTGATGTTCGGAATTGGCAGGCCGCCCTGGGCGTGGATGCCGGCCATGCCGCCCAGAGAGCCGCCACCCATGGTCGAGCCGTGGTAGCCGTTATGCCGCGCGATGATGATGTTCTTCTCGGGCTTGCCCTTCACCTCCCAGTAGCGGCGGACGAGGCGGATGTTGGTGTCATTCGCCTCCGAGCCCGACCCGGCGTAGAAGACGTGGTTCAGATCGCCCGGCGCCAGCTCGGCGATCTTCGCCGCGAGCGCGATGGCGGGGACGTGGCTCGTCTGGAAGAAGGTGTTGTAATAGCAGAGTTCTTCCATCTGCCGCGCCGCCACCTCGGCGAGGTCCTTGCGGCCGTAGCCGAGGTTCACGCACCAGAGCCCGGCCATGCCGTCGAGGATCTCGTGGCCGTCGCTGTCGGTCAGATAGACGCCCTTGCCGCGGGTGATGATGCGCGCGCCCTTCTTCGCCAGCGCGGCATCCTCGGTGAAGGGATGCATGTGATGCGCCGCGTCGAGCGCCTGGAGTTCCTTCGTGGGCATGTGATTGGTGATCTTGGTCATCGCGGAACCTGTCGTGTTCGGGCCTGTGGGGCGGGTGTCGCAGTTCGGTCGGCGCCACGTCGGGCGGGCGTCGACCAGTCTGCCAGTCACGCACAGGATATGATCAAAACCGGCGATGTCAATAGAATTTGATCAAATTTTGGAGGAGGGCAGTGAAAGCCGTACCTGCTCGATTCCCTGGGCGATGTCGCCCTCGAGCGCCGCAGCGAGCTGAGTGGCGTCTCCGGCCCGCATTGCGGCCAGTGCCTCGCCGTGGCGGTCGGGCAGGTTGGCGGTGCCGTAGCGGCCGCAGACCACCCGGAGCGACGGACCAAAACGGAGCCAGAGCATTTGCGCGATCGACAGCAGAATCGGCGCGCCGGCGCGTTCATAGAGCGCGAAATGGAATTGGAAGTTACCGCGCAGGTAGCGCTGGACATCGCCCGCAGCGATGGCCTGGTCGATCTCGGCGTCGATCCGCGCCAAGGCTCCGATATCATTTGCCCGCAGATGGTTGGTGGCCATCTGCGCCAGTTTCGGTTCGATCGTCAGCCGGGCGAAGGCGATCTCGTCGAGCTGCGAGACGGTGAGCTCGGGCACCGACACGCGGCGGTTCCCCTGAAGTTCGAGCGCGCCTTCGGCGGTGAGCTTGCGGATCGCCTCGCGCACCGGAGTCATGCCGGCTTCGAGCGTCGCGGTCAGGCCCTGGATCGTCACCGGCTGGCCGGGCGCGAGCTGGCCGAAGAGAATCATGTCGCGCAGCCGGCAGTAGGTGATCTCGTGCGACGGCACCTTTCTGGGTGATTCGCTGGGGTCGACGTACTTTTTCATTCGCTCTCCTCGACGGGGGCTGTGCGATATTTTGTTTCTGCCATAATAGATTGCGCTTCACGAAAATGCCATGTTGATTTGAGTCGAAAAATTTGATCAAAATAGCGCAACAAGAGGCGAAGACCCTGCGGATGGTCCTTGTGGCCGTCCACTCCAACAGACCTTAGGAGGTACTATGAAGCTTACGGGGATGACGATGGCGGCCGCGATCGCGGTGGCCGGCGCGGCGGGGGCCGAGGAGGTCCATGTCTACAACTGGTCGGATTATATCGACGAAGCGCTCCTGGCGAAGTTCAAGGAAGAAACCGGGATCGACCTGATCTACGACGTGTTCGATTCGAACGAGATCCTTGAGACCAAGCTGCTCGCGGGCGGCTCTGGCTACGATGTCGTGGTGCCCTCGGGCACGTTCCTTTCGCGGCAGATCCAGGCCGGCGCCTTCCAGAAGCTCGACAAGTCGAAGCTCTCGAACATTGGCAACGTCTGGGACGCGATCGCCGAGCGGACCGAAAAGTACGATCCGGGCAACGAATACTCGATCAACTACATGTGGGGATCGACCGGGATCGGCATCAACGTCCAGAAGGTCAAGGAAGTGCTCGGCGAGGATGCGCCGGTCAATTCGCTGGCGCTGGTCTTCGATCCCGCGAATGCGGAAAAGCTCGCCTCCTGCGGCATCCACATGCTTGACGCGCCGGTCGAGATCATCCCGGCGGCGCTGAAGTATCTCGGCGAAGACCCGGATGCGCAGGATTTCGAGACGATCTCCAAGGCCGAGCCGGTGTTGACCGCGATCGCGCCCTTCGTGCAGAAGTTCCACTCGTCCGAATACATCAACGCGCTCGCCAACGGCGAGATCTGCGTGGCGTTCGGCTGGTCGGGCGACGTCTTCCAGGCCCAGGCCCGCGCCATCGAGGCCGACAACGGGGTCGAGATCGAGTATCACATCCCGAAGGAAGGCGCGCTGATGTGGTTCGACCAGCTGGCGATCCCGGTCGACGCGCCGAACCCGGACGCGGCGCACAAGTTCATCGACTTCATCCTCGATGCGAACAATGCGGCCGCTGCTTCGAACTATGTCTACTATCCGAATGGCAACAAGGCGTCGCAGGAGTTCCTTGACCCGGAGGTGATCGGCGATCCGGCCATCTACCCGGACGAGGAGACGATGAACAACCTCTACACCACGACGACCTGGGATCCGAAGGTGAACCGCGACGTGACGCGGCTCTGGACCAAGGTCAAGTCGGGCACCTGAGCGCGCCTGTCAATCCTGCCCCGCGCCCTTCCGGCGCGGGGCTTCGTATATCACACGAGGACATAATGGATCAGCAGCCCGCCAACCGCCCGGTCTTCGCACCCTGGAACGATCCGAACGAGAAGCCGTTGATCCGGTTCCAGAACGTGACGAAGAAATTCGGCGAGTTCACCGCGATCGACGATCTGACGCTGGACATCTACCGGCGCGAGTTCTTCGCGCTGCTCGGGCCGTCGGGGTGCGGCAAGACCACGCTGATGCGGATGCTCGCGGGCTTCGAGAAACCGACGATGGGCACGATCCTGCTCGACGGGCAGGACATCGCCCCGATCCCGCCGAACCGGCGCGCGACGAACATGATGTTCCAGAGCTACGCGCTGTTCCCGCACCTGTCGGTCTGGGACAACATCGCCTTCGGGCTGAAGCGGTCCGACATGCCGAAGGACAAGATCGGCGCGCGGGTCGAGGAAATGCTGCGCCTCGTCCGGCTGGAGAAGTTCGCCAAGCGCAAGCCGCACCAGATCTCGGGTGGCCAGCGCCAGCGGGTGGCGCTCGCCCGCTCGCTCGCCAAGGCGCCGAAGCTCCTGCTTCTGGACGAGCCCCTCGGCGCGCTGGACAAGAAGCTGCGCCAGGACACCCAGTTCGAGCTGATGGACATCCAGGAAAAGACTGGAACCACCTTCGTGATCGTGACCCACGACCAGGAAGAGGCGATGACCGTAGCCAGCCGCGTCGCGGTCATGGACCACGGGCGGATGATCCAGGTCGACACGCCGGACCGGATCTACGAGACGCCGAACTCGGTCTATGTCGCCGACTTCATCGGTGACGTGAACCTCATAGAGGGCACCGCTGCGCCGAAGGGTGACGGCAAGGTCGCCATCGCCTGGGCCGAGGGTCAGCCGGAGATCGCGGCCACCCCGGCGGGGCAGGTCGCCAAGGGGGCACGGGTGCATTTCGCGATCCGGCCCGAAAAGGTGGCGATCACCACCGAGAAACCCGAGGGCCGCGCCAATGCGATCGAGGGGGCCGTCCACGACATTGCCTATCTCGGCAACATCTCGACCTACAAGGTCGAGGTTGCGGGCGGGCGGATGATCAAGGCGCAGGTCGCCAACGACCGCCGCATCTCGCGCCGCGACATCAGCTGGGACGACCGGGTGTGGCTGTCCTTCACGGACACCGCCGGTGTCGTGCTGTTGAGCTGAGGGGGGCGTCATGAATATCCGTCGGCTGTTCCTGATCCTCGCGCCCTATGCGTGGCTTCTGGTCTTCTTCCTCATCCCGTTCGCGATCGTTCTGAAGATCGCGCTTTCGGACTACGCGATCTCGATCCCGCCCTATACGCCGGTGCTCGATCTTTCGGCCGGCTGGGAGGGGTTCAAGTCCTTCCTGAGCGCGCTCGATTTCGAGAACTTCACCTTCCTCGCCGAGGACGCGCTTTACTACACCGCGTATCTCTCGAGCCTGAAGATCGCCTTCATCTCGACCTTCCTGACGCTGCTCGTGGGCTATCCGATCGCCTACGGCATGGCGCAGGCGCCCGACGAATGGCGTCCGACGCTGATGATGCTGGTGATCCTGCCGTTCTGGACCTCGTTCCTGATCCGCGTCTATTCCTGGATGTCGATCCTGTCGAACGAGGGCTTCCTCAACCAGTTCCTGATCTGGACCGGGCTGACCGACAGTTCCATCCAAATCCTCAACACCAACACGGCCGTGTATATCGGCATCGTCTATACGTATCTGCCCTTCATGGTGCTGCCGATCTACTCGGCGCTGGAAAAGCTCGACGGATCGCTGATCGAGGCGGCCGAGGATCTCGGCTGCTCGCGGTTCCAGGCCTTCTGGCTCGTGACCTTCCCGCTGTCGCGCCCCGGCGTCATCGCCGGCTGCTTCCTCGTCTTCATTCCGGCGCTCGGCGAGTTCGTCATTCCCTCGCTTCTCGGCGGATCCTCGACACTGATGATCGGCAAGGTCCTTTTCGAGGAATTCTTCAATAACCGCGACTGGCCGGTCGCCTCGGCCGTGGCCGTCGTGCTGCTCCTGATCCTGATCATCCCGATCGTGCTCTTCCAGCGCAACGAGCAGAAGCAGAGGGAGGCTGACCAATGAACCGCCGTTTCTCCTGGTTCAACGCGACCTCGATCACGCTCGGCTTCGCGTTCCTCTACCTGCCGATGATCATTCTCGTGACCTTCTCGTTCAACGAGTCGAAGCTGGTCACGGTCTGGGCTGGCTTCTCCACCAAGTGGTATGGCGAGCTCTTCCGGGATCAGGCCTTCCTGAGCGCGGCCTGGGTCACGCTGAAGGTCGCCGTCATCTCCTCGACGGTGGCGACGATCCTCGGCACGATGGCAGCCTATGTGATCGTCCGGGCCGGGCGGTTTACCGGGCGCACGCTGTTTTCCGGCATGATCTACGCGCCGCTCGTCATGCCCGAGGTCATCACCGGCCTCGCGATGCTTCTGCTCTTCATCACCATCGGGCTCGACCGCGGGGTCTTCACCATCATCCTCGCGCACATCACCTTCACGATGTGCTTCGTGTCGGTCGTCGTTTCCTCGCGCCTTGCGACCTTCGACCGGTCGCTCGAGGAGGCCGCGCTCGATCTCGGCTGCACGCCGTTCGACGCGTTCAAGTCGGTCACCCTGCCGATCATCGCGCCGGCGGTGATCTCCGGCTGGCTTCTGGCCTTCACGCTCTCGCTTGATGACCTCGTCATCTCGCAGTTCGTGGCGGGCCCGTCGGCGACGACGCTGCCGATGAAGATCTTTTCCTCGGTGCGGCTTGGCGTGAATCCGCAGATCAACGCGCTCTCGACGATCCTGATCTCGATCGTGACGGTTGGGGTTATCAGCGCCTCGCTGATCTCCAAGCGGTCGATCGCCCGGCAGCGGGCCGAGGAACAGGCGGCGGTGCGGGCCTGAGCGGCAACTTGGCGATGCGGCGCATCTACGAGGATCACGGCTACGGCAGCGGTCCGGTCGCGCGCTGCTACTGGGACACGACGGTCGCGCGGCCGGCCCCGGGCCCGGCGCTCGCCGGCGTCGAACGGGCCGAGATCGCGGTCATCGGCGGCGGCTACACCGGGTTGTCGGCGGCCCTGCACCTGGCCCGCGACGCAGGGGCCGACGTCGCGGTTCTGGAGGCGGAGGCGATCGGCTGGGGGGCCTCGGGGCGCAACGGCGGCTTCGCCTGCATCGGCGGCACCAAGGCCAGCGACGCGACGCTTCTGCGCCGTTTCGGCGCGCAGGGTCTTGCCGAATGGCATGGCGCGCAGAAGGCGTCGGTGGCGCTCGTCGCAGATATCCTCGACCGGCACGGAATCGCGGCCGACGTCCACTCTCAGGGCGGAGAGGTCGTGCTCGCGCATCGGCCGCGCGATCTGTCCGCGCTGCGGGCCGAGGCGCCGGGGCTGGAGCGGGCCTACGGGGTCCGTCCCGAACTCATCGGGCCGGGCGAACTGGCGGGCGAAGGGCTCTCGGGGCCGGGCTTTCACGGCGCGCTGCGCCTGCCCCTCGGCTTCGCGCTCAACCCGCTGAAATATGTGCTCGGCCTCGCCCGCGCCGCGCGCGAGGCCGGCGCGCGGCTTTACGAAAACGCGCCGGTCACGCGGATCGAGCCCGCGGGGGGCGGTTTCCGGCTTCACACGGCGGGCGGCGTTCTCGAGGCAAAGAAGCTGATCCTCGCCACGAACGGCTATTCGAGCGACGACCTGCCGGGCTGGATGGCCGGGCGCTACCTGCCGACGCAATCGGCGGCGCTGGTAACGCGCGCCCTCACGCCGGAGGAGATTGCAGGGCAGGGCTGGTCGAGCGATCTCATGGCCTATGACACGCGACGGCTCCTGCACTATTTCCGGCTGATGCCGGACCGGCGTTTCCTGTTCGGGATGCGCGGCGGCATCCGTGCCGATGCCGCGGCGCAGGAGGCGATGCACCGCAAGATCCGGGCCGATTTCGAGGCGATGTTCCCCGCCTGGGCCGGTATCGAGACGCCGCATTACTGGTCGGGTTTCGTCTGCCTGAGCTGGCATCTGACCCCCTATGCCGGCCCGATCGGCGACTGGGCGAATGCCTGGGCCGGTTTCGCCTATCACGGCAACGGCGTGTCGATGGGCACTTATACAGGAAGGCTTCTCGCGGGACTCGCGACCGGGACAGGCGCCGCGCCGGCATTGATGGCGAGACCTCCCGCGCGCTTTCCCTTCGGCCGTTTCCGCCGGGCGCTTCTGGCGCCGGCCTATGCCTGGTACGGTCTGCGCGACCGGGTATGACACTGCCCGGACCTTGCGGGCAGCGGCGATTTGGCAGAGGATCGCCGGCGCCCCGCGCCACTCCCTCCGCTTGGCGCCAAGAAGAACCCCAGGGAGCCCTTCCATGCCCGTCAAGAACCGTTTCGCAGAGCTTCTGCCGGAAATCACCGGCTGGAGGCGCGACTTTCACGAACACCCCGAGCTTCTGTTCGACACCCACCGCACCGCCCAGCGGGTCGCCGAGCTTCTCAAGGGGTTTGGCTGCGACGAGGTGGTCGAGGGGATCGGCCGGACCGGCGTCGTCGGCGTGATCAAGGGCCGGACCGACACGCAGGGCAAAGTGATCGGTCTTCGCGCCGACATGGACGCGCTGCCGATCATCGAGGCGACGGGGCTGCCCTATGCCTCCAAGACCAAGGGCAAGATGCATGCCTGCGGCCATGACGGCCATACCGCGATGCTGCTTGGTGCCGCCAAGTACCTTGCCGAGACCCGCAATTTCGACGGCACCGCCATCGTCATCTTCCAGCCCGCCGAAGAGGGCGGCGGCGGCGGCCGCGAGATGTGCGAGGACGGGATGATGGAACGGTTCCGCATCCAGGAGGTCTACGGCATGCACAACTGGCCGGGCCAGCCGGTCGGCTCCTTCGCGATCCGCCCCGGCGCCTTCTTCGCCGCCACCGACCAGTTCGAGATCGTCGTCGAAGGGAAGGGCGGCCATGCCGCCAAGCCGCACGAGACGATCGACACGACCGTGGTGGCGAGCCAGATCGTCATTGCATTCCAGACCATCGCGAGCCGCAACGTCGATCCGGTCAGCCAGATCGTCGTCTCGGTCACGAGCTTCGAGACGGAATCCAAGGCTTTCAACGTGATCCCGCAGAAGGTGACGCTGAAGGGCACCGTGCGGACGCTTGACAAGGCGGTGCGCAAGCTCGCCGAGACCAGGCTCGTCAAGATCGCCGAGGCCACGGCGGATGCCTATGGCGCCAAGGCGCATGTGAACTACATGCGCGGCTATCCGGTGATGGTGAACTCCGAGGAACAGACCGGCTTCGCCGCGCAGGTGGCCTCGAAGATCTCGGGAAGCTGCGGCAAGGCCCCACTGATCATGGGCGGCGAGGATTTCGCCTTCATGCTCGAGGAACGGCCGGGTGCCTACATCCTCGTCGGCAACGGCGATACCGCGATGGTCCACCACCCGCAATACAACTTCAACGACGAGGCGATCCCCGCCGGATGCTCCTGGTGGGCGGGCATCATCGAGGAGCGGATGCCGGCGGCATGACGGCGAAACCGTTCCTCGTCCTGCAACTCCGCCCCGAGACCGAGGCCGCCGACGACGAGTTCGCCGCGTTCCTGCGCAAGGGTGGACTCGCGGAGGAGGAGACGCACCGGATCCGTCTCGATCTCGAGCCCTTGCCCAAGGGGCTCGATCTTTCCGCCTATTCCGGCGTGATCGTTGGCGGCGGCCCAGGCTGCGTCTCCGACGCGCCGGAGGAGAAGTCCGCGGTCGAGGCGCGCATCGAGGCGGCGGTTCTCGGCCTCATGCCCGCGATCACGGCGCGGGACGTTCCATTCCTCGGCTGCTGCTACGGCATCGGCGTGCTCGGCCACCACCTTGGCGGCCGGGTCAGCAAGGAGCGTTACGGCGAGCCGGTCGGGGCCTCCTTGTGCCGGGTCACGCCCGAGGGCGAGGCCGACCCGCTCCTCGCCGGGCTTCCGGAGCGGTTCCTCGCCTTCGTCGGCCACAAGGAGGCGCTGCAGGACCTGCCCGAGGGCGCCGTGCATCTGCTGGCCTCGGACCCGTGCCCCTATCAGATGATCCGTTACGGGCGGAACGTTTACGCCACCCAGTTCCACCCCGAGGCCGACAGCGCCGGGTTCGAGCTTCGGATCCGGATCTACCGCAACAAAGGCTATTTTCCACCCGAGGATGCCGACCGGCTGGTCGAGATGTGCCGGCAAAGCGACGTGCATATGCCCGAGATCATCCTGCGCCGCTTCGTCGAGACCTACCGGCGTGGCGCTGATTCCGCGTAAGCGGCGAACGCGTCTTAGTCGCCCGCCAGCGCCTCAAGGGTGCGCCTGCAGGGCTGGCCTCCGTGGAAGCGGTCGAGAAGGCTTTGCATCAGGACCGCCGTCTCCCCCGTCGCGGCTTCACGAAAGAGCGTGGCGGACGAGCGCAGTTTCAAAGCGTCGATCGGACCGAGGATCGCCTCTGCTGGGCGGTCGTCGTGACGCAGGAGCGCTTCGGCGCAGGCCGTGAGGCGGGACGCGAGCACCGGGTCGTCGAGATAGGCCCGCGCCTCGGCGAGATCGTCGAGGCCGAAATACTGGGCCGTGGGCGACCGGCCGAGACCCCTCAGCTGGGGGAAGATGAACCACATCCAGTGGCTTTGCTTGGCGCCGGCGCGAAGCTCGGCCAGGGCGTTGTCGTAGGCTTCGCCTTGGGCTTCGTGAAAACGGCTCAGATCGGGCATTCCGGTTCCTCCTGCCCGGCCATTCAAGGGACGGGTTCCTGAGAAAGATAGCGAAGGCTCGGGAAGATGGGAACGCCGGGCGCCCAGATCAGGCGCTTACGGCGCGCATCTTCTTCGGCGTCACGTCATAGGCGGCGCGGAAGTTCTTGGTGAAATGCGAGGTCGACTTGTAGCCGCAGGCGACCGCGATCTCGGTGACCGAAAGCTCGGTCTGCAAGAGCAGCGAATGCGCCTTCTCAAGCCGCATCTGCATGTAGAAGTTCATCGGCGTGGTGTTGAGGTAGCGCGCGAAGAGCCGCTCGGTCTGGCGCACCGACATCGCGGCGATGTCGGCGATCTCCTGCGCGGTGAGCGGCGTTTCGAGGTTCTCCTCCATGCAGTTCAGCACCTTGACGAGGCGCGGGTTGCGCATCCCGTAGCGCGACTGGACCGAGACCTTCTGCTGCGATTTCGGGCTGCGCACGCCGTTGCAGACCATCTGGTCGGCGATCCGCGTAGCAAGCTCGGTGCCATGCGCCTCGGCGATCAGGTGCATCATCATGTCGGCCGCCACCGCGCCGCCCGGCGCCGTGGGCCGGCGACCGAGCAGGAAGGCGTTGCGGCTGATCCGGACCTCCGGAAATTCCTCGCCGAAGCCCTCGATCGCGTCCCAGTGGACCGCGCATTCCTCGCCGTCCAGAAGCCCCGCGCGGGCCAGCGCATAGACGCCCATGCAGAGCGATCCGATCTTGACACCATGCGCCGCTTCGCGCCGGAGTTGCGCACTAAGTCGTGCATCGTTCTGGCGCCGCGTATCGGGGCCACCGACGACGATCAGCGTCTCGCCGCGCGCGAGCTGGGCGAAGCCGCCATCGACGAGGACCGTCATGCCGTTCGAACAGTTGGCCGGAGCGCCTGTGAGCGACACCAGCCGCCAGGAATAGGCGTCGCGGCCGAGGATGTCGCGGGCCAGCCGCAAGGGCTCGATCGCGGAGGCGAGGGCGATGTGGGTGAAGCCGTCCAGCAGCAGGAAGACAAAGCTGGATTTTGCCTGGTTCGGCACGGTCGCCGTGGCCGGAACCTTGTGGAGCGCGCGGATTGCAGACTGGTGGGACATGGCGGACCTCCTCGGCAGGAATACGCCCGGTACCGGGCCAGTGTCGCAAAGTGGATGGTATGTTGTCGATTTCGTCGCGTTTTAGTTGGATGAATGCGGCAAGTAGTCATCATCTTTGCGTCATCCTTCCGTGAAAGGCATCAACAGATGTCCTCTGCCGCCCTTCATCCCGCGCCGCGCCTGCGAGTCGGCATCATTCCGACCCGTCGTTTCACTCTCGCCGCGCTGGCGAACTTCATCGACGTGCTGCGCCTCGCGGCCGACGAGGGCGACCGCTCGCGGCCGATTCTGTGCAGCTGGCGGGTGGTCGCGCCGGCGCTGGAGCCGGTCGGCAGCAGCTGCGGGCTCGCGGTGCAGCCCGACGAGAAGCTCGGCGATCCGGCGCGGTTCGACTATATCGCCGTCGTCGGCGGGCTGATCGGCGAGGCGCAGCGGCTTCATCCCGACGTCATTGCCTACCTGCAGCGCGCGGCGGCGGCGAAGGTGCCGCTGATCGGGCTTTGCACCGGGGCGTTCGTGCTGCACCGGGCGGGACTGATGCAGGGCTACCGCTGCTGCGTGAACTGGTTTCACCGCGATGATTTTCTTGAGGAGTTCGAAGGGCTTATTCCGGTGACCGACCAGATCTTCGTCGTCGATCGGGACCGGCTGACCTGCTCGGGCGGGTCAGCGACCGCGCATCTCGCGGCCTTCCTCGTCGACCGCCATATCGGCCGCGCGGCGGCGCGCAAGAGCCTGTCGATCATGATCGTTGACGAGGCGCTTGCCGCCGAGCGACCGCAGCCCGGCCTGCCGATGGAGCTGAACGCCTCCGATCCGCTGGTGAAGCGGGCGCTCCTGTGGATGCAGCAGATGCCCGAGACGCCGCTGCCGGTTTCGCGGCTCGCCGATCAGCTCGGCGTGAGCCGCCGCAAGCTCGAACGCCGTTTCGGCGCGGCGCTCGGGCTGACGCCGGCCGAGGCGGGGCGGCGGATCCGGCTCGCGCAGGTGCGCGCGCTGCTCGAACGGGGCGAGAAATCGGTCACCGAGATCGCCGCCGAAACCGGGTTCTGCGATGTCTCGCACCTGATCCGCGTCTTCCGCGAGGCCGAGGGCGTGACGCCCGACGCCTGGCGGCGCGAACGGATGGGATGACGCAAGCACGCGTTCGCACCTGGAACGCGGCCGGCAAGCGGCGTTGATCCTGCGCAGAGCCGCTGGCGGATCTGCTTCTATGCTAGGCTGCGGATCTCATGCGGAATTTCTCGGGAGGAAATCATGCGAAACCTCGCCAGCGCCATGATCGTGCTATCTCTGACCGCCGCTCCGGGAAGCGCGCAGGAGAACGCGCAGATCTTCGACTTCGGAGGCGACAGCTTCCGGACGGGGGCTACCGTGGTCCTCGACACGGCCGGCACCGACGATCTCTTCATGGCCGGCGAGACGGTGCGCGGCGAGGCCGATATCTCCGGCTCGGCGCATCTGGCCGGGCGAAGGGTGACGATGACGGGCGCGGTCGGCGGAGACGCCTACATGGCCGGGATGGACGTGGTGCTGGACGGCCCGGTCGCGGGCGATGCGACACTGGCCGGTTACGACGTTCGCGTCGGCGATGTCGGCGGCGATCTGAGGATCTCCGGCGCCAAGCTGGCGGTCGGTGGGCCGGTGGCGGGCTACGCGCTGATCGGAGGCGACGAGGTGCGGATCGGCGCGGTCATCACGGGCGATGTCAGCCTCACCGCGCGCAACGTGGAGTTCGCGGACGGGGCGCGGATCGACGGGAAACTCACGCTCTACGAGGAAAAGCCCGGCGCCATGGAGATCCCCGCGAGGGTTGCGTCCGAGGATCGGATCGAGCGCCGCGACATCTCGGAATGGGAGGCGGCGACCCGGTCCGTGACGGGCTGGAGCTGGACGCGCGCGGTGGGGCGGTTCCTGACCGGTGTGGTCATGGTCGCGGCCCTTGCGGCGCTGATCGCGGCGGTCATGCCCGGGACGCTGGCTGAAATGCGGCGCGGCATCCTTGAGCGGCCGCTGCGGAACCTCTGGATCGGGTTCCTCGCGCAGTCGGCGGTGATCGGCTCGGCGGTGATCTTCGCGATGACGCTGATCGGGGCCCTGCTGGTTCCGGCGGTGGTTTTCGTCGCGCTGGCGGGCGGTTTCGCGGGCTACATCCTCGCGGTCTACGCCTTCGGCGTGGCGCTCGTTCAGGCGGTGGGCCGCCCCGAGCCGCAAAGCGTCGGCGAGCGGGCGCTTTGCGGGGGGATCGGCGCGCTCGCGACCGGGATCATTGCGCTCGTTCCGCTTCTGGGCTGGCTCTTCGTGCTGGCGCTCACGCTGACCGGCCTTGGCGCGGTCGTGCAGCGCCTGTTCCGGCCGCGGTTCCTGGCGCCCGCCTGACCGGCTCAGCCGCCGGTATGGCTCATGTGGCGCGAGACCTGGCCCTTCACCTTCTGGCGCGAATAGTCGAAGTCATGGCCCTTGGGCTTGCGCGCGATCGCCGCGCGGATCGCGGTTTCGAGCGGCAGGTCGTCGGAACTCGCGCGCAGGGGCGCGCGGAGGTCGGCGTTGTCCTCCTGCCCGAGGCACATGAACAGCTCTCCGGTGCAGGTCACGCGGACGCGGTTGCAGCTTTCGCAGAAATTGTGCGTCAGCGGCGTGATGAAGCCGATCTTCTGGCCCGTCTCCTCGATCCGCACGTAGCGCGCGGGGCCGCCGGTGCGTTCGGCGAGGTCGGTGAGCGTGAAGCGCTCGGCGAGGCGTGCGCGCAGGTCCTTCAGCGGCCAGTACTGGTCGAGCCGCATCTCCTCGCCCATCTCGCCCATCGGCATCACCTCGATGAAGGTGAGGTCGTGGCCCTCGTTCGCGCACCAGTCGAGGAGCGGGAAAAGCTCGTCCTCGTTGAAACCCTTGAGCGCCACGGTGTTGATCTTGACCCGGAGCCCGGCGGCGGTCGCGGCGCGGATCCCGTCGAGGACCTGCGGCAGGCGGCCCCAGCGCGTGATCGCCTGGAACTTCGCCGGGTCGAGCGTGTCGAGCGAGACATTGACCCGGCGCATCCCGAGCGCGGCGAGATCGGCGGCGAAGCGGCCAAGCTGCGAGCCGTTCGTGGTCAGCGTCAGCTCCTTCAGGGCGCCGGTCTCCAGATGCCGGGAGATCGACTTGAAGAAGGTCATGATGTCGCGGCGCACCAGGGGCTCGCCGCCGGTGATGCGCAGCTTCTCCACCCCAAGGTGGATGAAGGTGGTGCAGAGCCGGTCAAGCTCCTCCAGCGTCAGGAGGTCCTTCTTCGGCAAGAACTGCATGTGCTCGGCCATGCAATAGGTGCAGCGGAAGTCGCAGCGGTCCGTCACCGAGACGCGCAGGTAGGAGATCGGACGGGCGAAGGGGTCTATGAGCGAGGTCATTGGTCGAATCTACTGCCGGGCCGGAGGCGGTACAAGCGCGACTTGACAGGGCGGGATGATGCGCCTCCTCTCGGGGCGTGCAAGTGCGAGGATGGGGCAGGGCCGGGATGGACCGCAGGATGCTCGGCGAAGGCCGGGACTGGCAGGCGCTGAGGCAGGGGTTTCGCTGGCGGGTGCCGGAGCGGTTCTCGATTGCCGAGGCCTGTTGCGACAGCTGGGCGCGGGCGGAGCCGGAGCGGCTTGCGCTGATCGAGCTGGGCGAGGCCGGCGCGGTTCGGCGCTGGTCCTATGGCGAGCTGAAGCGGGCCTCGGACCGGCTCGCCAATGCCTTCGCCGCGCGCGGGTTGAGGCGCGGTGAGCGGGTGGCGGTGCTTTTGCCGCAGGGGCCGGCGGTCCTGATCGCGCATTTCGCGGCGATGAAGCTCGGTGCGGTGGTGCTCCCGCTGTTCACGCTCTTCGGGCCTGATGCGCTGCAGTACCGGTTGGCCGATGCGCGGGCTCGGGTCGTGGTGACGGACCGGGCCAGTCTCGGCCGGCTCGACCCCATTCGCGCGGTACTTCCCGACCTGCGCGAGGTCTATTGCACCGAGCCCTCGGCAGAGCGGGATTTCTGGGCCGAGATCGTGGCGGGATCGGAGCGCCTGACGCCGCTGCCGGTCGCGGCGGAGGATCCCGCGGTGCTGATCTACACGTCGGGCACGACCGGCGCGCCGAAGGGCGTTGTGCATGCCCATCGCTTCCTGCTCGGCCATCTGCCGAATGTCGAGCTGAGCCAGGGCTTCTTCCCCCGGCCCGGCGCGGTCGGCTGGACGCCGGCGGACTGGGCCTGGATCGGCGGGCTCATGGACATGGCGATGCCCTGTCTTTACTACGGCGTGCCGCTCGTCAGCCGGCGGATGCGCAGGTTCGACCCCGACGAGGCCTTCGCGATCATGCGCGACCATGCCGTGACGAACCTCTTCCTGCCGCCGACGGCGCTGAAGCTGATGCGGGGCGCGTCCGTGCCGGAGGGACTCTGCGTGCGGGCGGTGTCGTCGGGCGGCGAGAGCCTTGGCGCCGAGATGCTCGACTGGGGCCGTTCGGCGCTGGGGGCGCCGATCAACGAGATCTATGGCCAGACCGAGTGCAACCTCGTCGTCTGCTCGGCGGACGGCGTGTTTCCGACCAAGCCGGGCGCGATGGGCCGCGCGGCGCCGGGTGCCGAGGTCGCGGTGATCGACGGCGAGGGGCGGGCGGTGCCGGATGGCGAGACCGGCGAGATCGCTGTCCGGCGCGGCCATCCGGTGATGTTCCTCGAATATCTTGGCAAACCCGAGGCGACGGCGGCGAAGTACGCGGGCGACTGGCTCAGGACCGGCGATCTCGGAACCCGCGACGGGGAGGGCTACTTTGCCTTCGTGGCGCGCGACGACGACATCATCTCGTCAGCCGGCTACCGGATCGGGCCGTCGGAGATCGAGAACTGCCTGACCGGGCATCCCGATGTGGTGATGGCGGCCTGCGTGGGCGTGCCCGACCCGGTCCGGGGCGAGGTGGTGAAGGCTTACGTCGTGCTGCGCGACGGGGCGGCCTGGGCCGGGCTTCCTGAGGCGCTGATCGCGAGGGTGCGGGACCGCGTGAGCCCGCATGTCGCGCCCCGCTACGTCGAGCGGCGCGAGGATCTGCCGATGACGGCCACCGGCAAGATCATGCGGCGGGCGCTCCGCGGGGGGTGAGACCCGGGGCGCTGCCCCGGACCCCGGGGTATTTTAACAATGCAGATGATCAGAGATGCTTCCCGGCTTCCTTGCGGGCGAAGGGTTTGAGCCGGTCGCCGTGGGTGGCGAGAAAGGCGCGGGCGCGGTCGGGGTCGTGTTTCGAGAGGTCGCGCAGCCACCAGGCGACGGCCTTCTGGATGAACCATTCCCGGTCATCGGCGTAGGCGGCGGCCCAGCCGAGCACGCGGTCGCGGATCGCGAGGTCCGCTTCGTTCGGATGGTTCTGCTTGGTCCAGGGCAGGGTGATGACAAGTGCGGCCCTGCGGGTCCACATATGCTCGGAGCGGGTCCAGCTCTCGACCTCGTCGATGCGGGAGGGATCGGCGACAAGGCGGCGCGCGCCGGCGTCGCAGGCATGGTCGGCGATCGCCCAGCCGTCGAAATCGGGCACCCAGGAGGCGATGAGGCGCCAGGTATCCGCGTCCGGACGCATCCGCGCCTGCGCGAGCAGTTTCGCGGCCGCGATGCGGGCCTCGAAGATGTCGGTCCGCCAGAGCCGGTCGGCGAGCGCGACGCGGTCCGCGACGGAAAGGGCCTGCCGCCAGGTTTTCGCGAGGTCGTTCAGAACCGGGTTCGGGATGCCGAGAACGTCGCGGGTCTGCTTGTGATAGGCCGCCATCTGCGCCGCCCGGCCGGGTTCGATCCCGGCCCGGAGCTCGGCCAAGGCCTCGTCGAGCGTCATTCCACGGTCACGGACTTGGCGAGGTTCCGCGGCTGGTCGACGTCGGTGCCCTTCGCGACGGCTGCGTGATAGGCCAGAAGCTGGGCGGGCAGGGCGTAGAGGATCGGCGCGAGGAGCGCGGGAAGCTCGGGCAGTGTGAGCGTCTTCCAGGTGCCGTAGCTCGCTTCGTCGGCGCCCTTCGCGTCGGTGATGAGAACCACCTTGCCGTGCCGCGCCATCACCTCTTGCATGTTCGACACGGTCTTGTCGAAGAGCGCGTCGCGCGGGGCGAGGACGATGACCGGCACCGTCTTGTCGATCAAGGCGATCGGGCCGTGCTTGAGTTCGCCCGAGGCATAGCCCTCGGCATGGATGTAGCTGATTTCCTTGAGCTTCAGCGCACCCTCGAGCGCCAGCGGGAACATCGCGCCGCGGCCGAGGAAGAGGACGTCCTGCGCCTCGGCGATGGCGGCGGCGGTCGCGGCGATTGTCGGCTCGCGGGTCAGCGTCTGGTTCATCAGGCCGGGCAGGGAGGCGAGCGCCTTGAGATGCTCGGCCAGCGCCGCGTCGTCGATCCGGCCTCGCTGGCGGCCGGCTTCGAGCGCCAGGAGCAGGAGCACCGCGAGCTGGCAGGTGAAGGCCTTGGTCGAGGCGACCCCGACCTCGACCCCGGCGAGGATCGGCAGCGCGATGTCGCTTTCCCGCGCGATTGACGAGGTCGCGACGTTCACCACCGAGACGATTTTCGCGACCTTGTCGCGGGCGTAGCGGAGGGCGGCGAGCGTGTCGGCGGTCTCGCCCGACTGGCTGACGAAGATGGCGAAGGAATTCTGCGGCAGGGGTGGTTCGCGGTAGCGGAATTCCGAGGCGATATCGACCTCGCAATTCAGTCCTGCCAGGCTTTCGAACCAGTATTTCGCCGTCATGCAGGCATAGGAGGCGGTGCCGCAGGCCACCAGCGTCAGTCGGTCCAGTGTGGTGAAGTCAAGCTCCTCGGGCAGGTTGATCTTTCCGCCCCGGCAATAGTGCTTGATCGCGTCGGCCAGCACGATCGGCTGTTCGGCGATCTCCTTGGCCATGAAGTGCTTGTAGCCCGCCTTTTCGATCCGGGTCGCATCGAGCTGGATCTTCTGCACGTCGCGGTTGGCGCGGCGGCCTGCCGCGTCGAAGATCTCGACGCCCGCACGGGTGACGAAGGCGTAGTCGCCCTCCTCCAGGTAGGTGATGCGGTCGGTCATCGGCGCCAGCGCGATCGCGTCGGAGCCGACGAACATCTCGCCCTGGCCGTGGCCAATTGCCAGCGGCGAACCCTTGCGGGCGGCGATCATCAGGTCGTCCTCGCCATCGAAGAGGAAAAGGAGCGCGAAGGCGCCGTCGAGCTGCTTCAGGGTCTCGCGCGCGGCGTCGCGGGGGGAGAGGCCCTGATCCATGTGGTGGCGGACGAGGAGCGCCACGGTCTCGGTGTCGGTCTCGGTCTCGCAGGCGAGGCCCTTGTCGGCAAGCTCGGCGCGCAGCTCACGGAAGTTCTCGATGATGCCGTTGTGGACCACGGCGACCGGGCCGGAGCGGTGCGGATGGGCGTTGATCACGGTGGCGGCACCGTGGGTCGCCCAGCGGGTATGACCGATCCCGGCCTTGCCCGCGAGCGGTTCGTGCACGAGGAGGTCGGAGAGGTTGACGAGTTTGCCCACGGCCCGGCGACGGTCAAGGCGTCCCCGGTTCACTGTCGCGATTCCGGCCGAATCGTAGCCGCGATATTCCAGGCGTTTCAGGGCTTCGACGAGAATTGGCGCCACTTCATTGTGGCCTAGCACCCCTACAATTCCACACATTATTAAATCTCTTTCTGCCGCTTCGCCTTCGCGGCTTTCATTTTATCAAACAATTTGCGGGCGAGGCCGGATTTCGTGACCTGCCGGCTGCGCGCCACGGCCAGCGCGTCGTCGGGAACGTCCTCGGTGATGACCGAACCCGTCGCGGTCAGGGCGCCCGCGCCGACCTTGACCGGCGCGACCAGCATCGTGTCGGAGCCGATGAAGGCATGCGCGCCGATCTCGGTCCGGTGCTTGGAGACGCCGTCGTAATTGCAGGTCACGGTGCCCGCACCGATATTCGTGTGCTCGCCGACATGGGCGTCGCCCAGATAGCTGAGATGGCCGACCTTCACGCCCTCGTCGAGGATCGCGTTCTTGATCTCGACGAAGTTGCCGACATGGACATCCTCGGCAAGCTCGGCGCCGGGCCGCAGCCGCGCGAAGGGGCCGACACGGGCACCGCGCGAGATGTGGCAGCCTTCGAGATGGCAGAAGGGCAGGATCTCGGCACCCGATTCCACGGTAACGCCGGGGCCGAAGACGACGTTGGGGCCGATCACCGTGTCGCGGCCGACCACGGTGTCGAAGGCGAAAAACACGGTCTCGGGGGCGGTCAGCGTCACGCCGTTGTCCTGCGCCTCGACGCGGGCGCGGGCCTGGAAGGCGGCCTCGGCCTGGGCGAGCTGGGTGCGGGTGTCGACGCCGAGCGTCTCGGCCTCGTCGCAGATCACGATATCGGCGGTGATGCCGCGTTTGCGGGCGGCGGCGACGATGTCGGTCAGGTAGTATTCGCCGGCGGCATTGTCGTTCGAAAGGCCCGCGACGAGCTCGTTCAGAAGCGCGGACTCGACGGCCACGACGCCGCTGTTGCAGAGCCGCACCGCGCGCTCGGCCTCGGTCGCGCCCTTGTACTCGACAATCCGTTCGAGCCGGTCGCCGGCCACGATCAGCCGTCCGTAGCGGCGGGGGTCCGACGCGGTGAAACCGAGCACGGTGATGCCGGCCGGGCTCTTGGCGAGCGCGTCGAGCGTCTCCGGCCGGATCAGCGGCGTGTCGCCATAAAGCACGATGACCTTGCCGGTGAACCCCTTGAGCGCCGGCAGGGCCTGGGCCACGGCGTGGCCGGTGCCGAGCTGCTCGGCCTGGATCACCACCTCGGCGGTATCGTCATGGGCCTTGGCCGCCCTGGTCACCGCTTCGGCCTCGTGGCCGGCGACGATCACGGTGCGCTCGGGCTCAAGGCTCGCGCCCGTGGTCATCGCGTGGACGAGGACCGGCGCGCCGGCGAGCCGGTGCAGGACCTTCGGCAGGTCGGAATTCATCCTGGTGCCCTGTCCGGCGGCGAGAATGATGAGAGCTGTGGCCATGAATGGTGCTTTCCTTCGGGTGCCGTCCGTTTTAACCAAGGCCCCAAGGGTCGCAAGGGGGGCTGGGCATCACAACTCCTTTCTGCGCGTTACAGAGGCGGAATGCAGCCATGCGCACGGTCATCTTCGATCTTGACGGAACGCTCGCGGATACGTCCGCCGATCTGATCGCCGCCGCGAATGCCTGTTTTCGCGGGCTCGGCGCGGGCGATCTTCTCGATCCGGCCGCCGATGCGCTGACCGCGTTCCACGGTGGCCGGGCGATGCTCAGGCTCGGCTTTTCGCGGCTCGGCACCGGGTCAGAGGCGGAAGTCGACACCCAATACCCCAAACTTCTCGCCGCCTACGAGGAGGGGATCGACCGCGCGACCCGGCTCTATCCCGGCGCGGCCGAGGCGGTCGAGGCGCTGCGGTCGGCCGGTTACGCGACCGGCATCTGCACCAACAAGCCCGAGCGGCTGGCAGAGCTCCTGATGACGCGTCTCGGGGTCCGCGGGCTTTTCGGCTCGCTCGTCGGGGCGGACACGCTGCCGGTCCGCAAGCCCGACCCGGCGCCCTATTTCCTCTCGGTCGACCGCGCCGGCGGCGAGGTCGGCCGCTCGCTCCTTATCGGCGACACCGAGACCGACCGGCGCACCGGTACGGCCGCCGGGGTGCCGGTCGCGCTCGTGACCTTCGGCCCGGCCGGACGCGGCGTCGAGGCGCTCGCCCCCGAGGCGCTCGTCGACGATTTCAGCGCGCTGCCGGGGATCGTCCACGCGCTGATCGGCTGAGAGCGGCGGTTTCGCGCGCCCGAACCGCCGATTTCGCGAAACCGAAACCCCGCGCGCCGGATTGACGCCGCGCGCCGGGCGAAGGACAACCCTCGCATGGCCCCGCCGACGAGGATGCGATGAGCGAGCGTTTTACCGGAAGCTTCACCCAACAGGAGCCGATCCCCGAGGCAGGGATCGAGGCGGCGCTGAAGGTCCTGCGCCACGGGCGGCTGCACCGCTACAACACCGCGCCCGACGAGATCGCCGAAACCGCGCTCCTCGAGGAGGAATTCGCGGCCTTCACCGGCGCGAAATACTGCCTCGCGGTGGCCTCGGGTGGCTATGCGATCGGCTGCGCCCTGCGGGCGATCGGCACGGGGCCGGGTGACCGGGTCCTGACCAACGCCTTCACGCTGGCGCCGGTGCCGGGCGCGATTGCCGCCGTCGGCGCGGCGCCGGCCTTCGTCGAGACGACCGAGGACCTCACGATCGATCTCGGTGACCTTGCGGCCAAGCTGGCGGGTGCGAAGGCGCTGGTCCTCAGCCACATGCGCGGCCATATCTGCGACATGGACCGGCTGATGGCGCTTTGCGACGCGGCCGGCGTCCCGGTCATCGAGGATTGCGCCCACACGATGGGGGCGGCCTGGCGGCAGACGCCGTCGGGCCGGCACGGGATCGCCGGCTGCTACTCGACCCAGACCTACAAGCACATGAACTCGGGCGAGGGCGGGCTCCTCGTCTCGGACGATCCCGACCTGATGGCCCGCGCGACCATCCTCTCGGGCAGCTACATGCTCTACACCCGTCACCGCGCCGCGCCCGGACCCGAGGCCTTCGAAAAGGTGAAATACGTCACCCCCAATGTCTCGGGCCGGATGGACAACCTACGCGCGGCAATCCTCAGGCCGCAGCTCGCCGACCTGCCGGCCCAATGCGCCCGCTGGAACGCGCTCTACCGGGTGCTGGAGGCGGGGCTGGCCGACACCCCCGGCCTCCGGCTCATCCCGCGCCCCGCCGAGGAGCATTACGTCGCCTCCTCCTTCCAGTTCCTGCTGCCGGGCTGGTCCGGGGACAGGGTCCGCACCCTCATCGCCCGCGCCGCCGCCCGCGGGGTCGAGCTGAAATGGTTCGGCCATGCCGAGCCGACCGGCTTCACATCGCGCCACGACAGCTGGCGCTACGCGAAAGCCCAGTCGCTGCCGAACACCGACCGCATCCTCGCGGGCCTCATAGACATGCGCCTGCCGCTGACCTTCTCAACGGACGACGCAGCCCTCATCGTACGGATCATCCGCGCCGAGGTCCTTACCGTGCATGGGGGCGCGGCCGGGCCGGTCGAATCCGTTCCGGCGGCGGATTGACCCTGCTCACGCGCGGTTACGGCTCGGTGGTCGCTTCATCCTGAAGTGGACGGTTCCGGGCCGCCGGACGGTCACCGCACGGCACCGGTGCGAATAGCCGTCCGCCACGCGGGGCTTCGCATCAAGGTCCGTGGCTGACCGTGTCATCGCGCGACGAGCAGGTATCCCCGCGAGCGGTCGTCGTTGTCGGAATCGGGCGTGTTCATCGCATCGAACAGCGCCGCGGCATCGACCCATACAGGCGGGTACTTGTAGCGGGTCACGTCGAGTATGAGAAATCTGTCGGTCTCCGCGTCATAGGCTCCGAGCGGCGAAATGTGCCCGCCACGTTCCTGTCCGAGACTGGAGCGGAGATAGTTGACCAGAACGAAGCTCTCAGCGTCCCCGATGCTGTCGATCGCGGTGCGCCGGAACTCTTCGAGCGAGGAGTCGGCGGCATGATGCACGCTCGCCGCCACGGAATGGGCTTCGAACATCCCGCCGAGCTCGTCGAGCGTCAGCCCGGCCCTCTCGATTCGGGCCCGGGGCTTCACGGCCTCCGTGGCAGGCGTGAAGACATTCTCCTGATCGAACATACCGAGCCCGAGCGTCATGTCAGACGCCGGTCGCGGGACGTCGAGCGCATTGAGAACCATCGCGATTGAGGCCGGACCGCAAAAGGCCGGATGCACCTGATTGGTGAAATGGATGGCGAGGTCGAAGTAGTCGGTCCGGGCCTCAGCCTCGATCAGCAACGCCTGGCCGTTGTCGCTGTTCAGGGCGATCAGGCTTTCCGGGAGCGGGAGGGTCTCGGCGCTCGCATGGCCGCAGAGACAAAGGCACAGAAGGCCGAAGAGTGTCTGTCGCATTCGGTCCCCCGATGCTGATCCGAAGGGATTTAGCATGCCATGAAGTTCCATGCGGACCAATGGCAGGAGGGATCCAGCGGTTCGCTCGGCTTTCTTGCCTTCGCTGCGGTTGAACATTCCTGTCTTGCCAACCGCAGAAGTTCAGCGGTTCATCGAGATCTTTGACCCAGGATGCAGAGCGGAGCCGGTTCCCGACGCCGCTGCGCGTTCCTTGCCGCAGCGAACCCATTGACCCGACTCACCCTTTCGATCTATGAATTGAACGTACGTTCATTTACTCGGGGGCGCCGATGTTCACCGCATCCATGAAGTTCCACCTTGGCGAGGAGATCGAGGCGCTCCGCGACATGGTCCACCGCTGGGCGCAAGAGCGCGTCAAGCCGATGGCGGCGGAGATCGACCGCTCGAACGAGTTCCCAGCCGAACTCTGGCGCGAGATGGGCGAGCTTGGCCTTCTCGGCATCACGGTGCCTGAGGAATACGGCGGCGCCGGGATGGGCTATCTCGCCCATTGCGTCGCGGTCGAGGAGATCGCGCGCGCCTCGGCCTCTGTGTCGCTCTCCTACGGCGCGCATTCCAACCTCTGCGTCAACCAGATCAAGCTCAACGGCACCGACGCGCAGAAGCGCAGATACCTGCCGCGCCTGATTTCCGGCGAGCATGTCGGCGCGCTCGCGATGTCGGAGGCCGGGGCCGGCTCCGACGTCGTCTCGATGAAGCTCCGCGCCGAGAAGAAGAACGACCGCTTCGTGCTGAACGGCACCAAGTTCTGGATCACCAACGGGCCGGACGCCGATACGCTCGTCGTCTATGCCAAGACCGATCCAGAGGCCGGTTCGAAGGGCATCACCGCCTTCCTGATCGAGAAGGAGATGAAGGGCTTCTCGACCTCCAAGCATTTCGACAAGCTCGGCATGCGTGGCTCGAACACAGCCGAACTGGTATTCGACGATGTCGAGGTGCCGTTCGAGAACATCCTCGGCGAGGAGGGCAGGGGCGTCCGTGTCCTTATGTCCGGTCTAGACTACGAACGCGTCGTGCTCTCGGCCATCGGCACCGGCATCATGGCGGCTTGCCTCGACGAGATCATGCCCTACCTCGCGCAGCGCAAGCAGTTCGGCCAGCCGATCGGGAACTTCCAGCTGATGCAGGGCAAGATCGCTGACATGTACACGAAGATGAACTCGGCCCGCGCCTATATCTACGAGGTCGCCAAGGCCTGCGACCGCGGCGAGGTCACCCGCCAGGACGCGGCGGCCTGCGTGCTTTATGCCTCGGAAGAGGCGATGGTCGTCGCCCACCAGGCGGTGCAGGCGATGGGCGGCATGGGCTTCATGAACGAGACCCCAGTCGCCCGCATCTTCCGCGACGCCAAGCTGATGGAGATCGGCGCCGGGACCAGCGAGATCCGCCGCATGCTGATCGGGCGCGAGCTGATGGGGTCGATGGGGTGAGCGGGGTGGAGCACCTCGACGAAAAAGGGCGCGTGCTGGCCGTGACGCGCCCCCTTCCTGTATCCGTGCCTCTTGGGTCTTCAGAACTTCATGACATAGGACACGCCGACCACGAGCGGGTCGATCTCGGCCGTGCCGATCGGCGTACCGTTCAGCGATACGTCCGAATCGATGTCGATCCAGCGCAGTTCCGTCCGGATCGCGCCACGGTCGGAGACGGCGAAATCAAGGCCGACCTTGAGCGCCACGCCAAAGGAATCGTCGAGGTTGACGTCGCCGAGCGCGGATTTTTCACTGAAGAACGTGGTCCAGTTGATACCGGCGCCGAAGAAGGGCGTGATGCTGCCCCCGGTCGGCACATGGTAGACCATCGACAGGGTGGGCGGCAGGTGCTTGGTCGTCGCCGTGCCGACACCCTGGATCGTCGCGGTGTGCTTGAACGGCGTCGCTGCCAGAAGCTCGATTCCGATGTTGTCCCACGCGAAGTACTCCGCGGTGATCGTCACCTGGGTGTCATCGTTGACGGTAGTCGGGGTGCCGGCCAGAAGCCCGTTGTCGTCCTTCGGCGAAACGTAGCCGAGACCGAAGCCAAGCGTCCAGTCGCCCGCAGATTGGGCATGTGCCGGCGCCGTGACAGCAAGAGCCAAGATGACTGGCATAAGTGCGTTTTTCATATTCGTTCCCTCTTCTCTCGCGCGCAGGGCAGCCCTATCGGGCCGGTGCGTCCGGGCATTGATTTGGGTCAAGTTCGTGCCGCAGTGCAGCATCCTGTGACGAAAATGCCGCATCAGTGGGGACAGATACGGGAGGCAGTTCGATGAAGCTCGACAGTAAGGTGCTGACCCGCGGAGACGATTTCCGCGCCAACCGCGCCGCGCACGAAGCCGCGCTGGCGCGCATCTCCGAAGCCGCTCATCTGGCCGCCGCCGGGGGCGGTGAGAAATCCCTCGCCCGCCATGTCGCACGCGGCAAGATGCCGCCGCGCGAGCGGGTGGCGAACCTTCTCGATCCAGGCTCGCCCTTCCTCGAAATCGGCGCCACCGCCGCCCACGGCATGTACAAGGGCGACGCCCCCGCCGCCGGTGTCATCGCCGGGATCGGCAGGGTTCATGGGCAGGAGGTCATGGTGGTCGCCAACGACGCCACCGTGAAGGGAGGCACCTACTACCCGATGACGGTGAAGAAGCACCTCCGCGCGCAGGAGATCGCCGAGGAGAACTGCTTGCCCTGCGTCTACCTCGTGGACTCGGGCGGCGCCAACCTTCCGAACCAGGACGAGGTCTTCCCGGACCGCGACCATTTCGGCCGGATCTTCTACAACCAGGCCCGGATGAGCTCCAAGGGCATCCCGCAGATCGCCGTCGTCATGGGCTCCTGCACCGCAGGCGGCGCCTATGTCCCGGCCATGTCCGACCTCTCGATCATCGTGAAGGAGCAGGGGACGATCTTCCTCGCCGGGCCGCCCCTCGTGAAGGCCGCCACGGGCGAAGTCGTCAGCGCCGAGGACCTCGGCGGAGGCGATGTCCATACGCGGCTCTCCGGCGTCGCCGACTACCTCGCGGAGGATGACGCCCATGCGCTGGCGATCGCCCGCCGCGCCATCGGCAACCTCAACCGGGCAAAGCCCGCAACCGTGCAGTGGCAGAGCCCCGAAGCCCCGGCCTACGACCCCGAGGAGATCCTCGGCGTGGTCCCCGCCGACCTGCGGACGCCCTACGACATCCGCGAGGTGATCGCGCGCGTGGTCGACGGCTCGCGCTTCGACGAGTTCAAGCCGCGCTTCGGCGAGACGCTGGTGACGGGCTTCGCCCACGTCGAGGGCTGCCCCGTGGGCATCGTCGCCAACAACGGCGTGCTCTTCTCCGAATCCGCAATCAAGGGCGCGCATTTCGTGGAACTGTGCAGCCAGCGCGGCATCCCGCTGGTGTTCCTCCAGAACATCACCGGCTTCATGGTTGGCCGCAAATACGAGAACGAGGGCATCGCCCGGCACGGCGCCAAGATGGTGACCGCGGTGGCAACGACATCGGTGCCCAAGATCACCATGCTCGTGGGCGGGAGCTTCGGCGCAGGCAACTACGGCATGGCCGGGCGCGCCTATTCGCCGCGCTTCCTCTGGACCTGGCCCAATTCCCGCATCTCGGTGATGGGCGGCGAACAGGCGGCGGGCGTTCTTGCGACCGTCAAGCGTGACGGGATCGAGCGGGCAGGGGGCACATGGAGCCCCGAGGAGGAAGCCGAGTTCAAGCGCCCCACGATCGAGATGTTCGAGGAACAGTCGCACCCGCTCTACGCTTCCGCCCGGCTCTGGGACGACGGCATCATCGACCCGAGAAAGACCCGCGTGGTGCTGGGCCTCAGCCTCTCGGCGGCGCTGAACGCGCCGATCGCGCCGACCCGCTTCGGCGTCTTCCGGATGTGAGCGATGGCGAAAAGGCGCAACAACGTGATCCGCTTCAGTAGGGACTACCGGCGGCCGCCCAGATGGAGCATGGGTCTACCGCCGCACCGGAAGAGCCGGTCCTGGCGGCTCGCGGATCCGCGCTTCTACCTGAACGCCGTGATCGTGGTCGCGTCGGTCGGTCTCATCGTCTTGCCGGGCGTCGCCGACGCGATCCTCGCGGTGGCGCGGCCGGTCGACTCGACGGGCGGCGCCTGCCGCATCTACCGCGTCGTCGACGGCGATACGGTCCGGATGTGGTGCGCGGACGGCGGCGAGACGCCGGCGCGGCTTACCGGCTACGACACGCCCGAACTCTTCTCGCCGTCCTGCCCCTCCGAGCTCGCCGCCGCGATCCGCGCGAAATGGGCGCTGCGCCAGGCGATATGGCGGGCCAAAACGGTGGAACTGGTCCGCGAGGGCAAGGACCGCTGCGGCCGCGCGCTGGTCGCGCTCTTTGTCGATGGCGAACCGGTTCGGCGGCGCATGATCGAGGGCGGCCATGCCCGCCCCTATGGTGGCGGCCGGCGCGCCGGATGGTGCGCGTGATGGCGGCGAAACCGAACACGATCCTCACGCTTCAGGCCGCGAAGGCGCGGTATCCGGGCGCCGAGACCTTCACTTTCGGCGACTGCCGGGCGCTTTGCGACGCGCTCCTCGCGCTCGTCCGTTCAGGCGCCAAGACCGCGACCTGCGGCGCGCTTCGGGACTTCGAGGCCGGCGCCGACCCGATGCCGGTCGTCGGCCGGCGCGACATCGCGCTCGACTGGGACGGCGCGCCGGCCCTCGTGATCGAGACCCGCGCCGTCGAGGTCCGGCGGTTCTGCGATGTCGGCGAGGATTTCGCGCTCGCCGAGGGCGAGAACGACTCGCTCGAGGGCTGGCGCGCCGGTCACCGTGGCTTCTTCGAACGAAATGGCGGCTTCGACCCGCAGATGGAACTCGTCTGCGAGCGCTTCCGGCTGATCGAGGATCTCGGCTCATGATATCCTCCTGCGCTTCTTCATTGACGAAATACCCCACGGGGGTCCGGGGGTGTGAAACCCCCGGCCTTGCCACAAGGATGGACGCATGTTCTCTAAGATCCTGATCGCCAACCGGGGCGAAATCGCGGCCCGCGTCATCGATACCTGCCGCAAGCTCGGCGTTGCGACCGTCGCGGTCTATTCCGATGCCGACGCCGTCGCACGCCATGTCGCGATGGCCGACGAGGCGGTTCATGTCGGCGGCCCACGCCCGGCCGACAGTTACCTGAGGGGCGAGGCGATCATCGCCGCGGCACAAGCGACCGGTGCGCAGGCGATCCATCCTGGCTATGGCTTCCTCTCCGAGAACCCCGGCTTCGTCGATGCGGTCGAGAAGGCGGGGCTCGTATTCATCGGCCCCTCCTCCTCCGCGATCCGGGCGATGGGCCTCAAGGACGCGGCTAAAGCTTTGATGGAAAAGGCGGGTGTGCCCGTCGTGCCGGGGTACCACGGTGAAAACCAGGATCCCGAACACCTCGCAGGGGCGGCCGACGCGATCGGCTATCCGGTTCTGGTCAAGGCGGTCGCCGGCGGCGGCGGCAAGGGAATGCGGCTGGTCGAGCGGGCCGCGGACTTCGCCACAGCTCTGGAAAGCGCGCAAGGCGAGGCAAGGACCGCCTTCGGCAATCCCGCCGTGCTGATCGAGAAATACATCGAGAAGCCGCGCCATATCGAGGTGCAGGTCTTCGGCGACGGCACCCGCGCCGTCCATCTCTTCGAGCGCGACTGCTCGCTCCAGCGCCGCCACCAGAAGGTGATCGAGGAGGCGCCCGCCCCCGGCATGACCGAGGAGATGCGCCAGGCGATGGGCCAGGCGGCGGTGCGCGCGGCGGAAGCGATCGGCTACAAGGGCGCGGGCACGGTCGAGTTCATCGTCGACGGGTCCGAGGGCCTGCGCCCCGACCGCTTCTGGTTCATGGAGATGAACACCCGCCTTCAGGTCGAACACCCGGTGACCGAGGCGGTGACCGGCATCGACCTCGTCGAATGGCAGCTTCGCGTCGCCTCCGGCGAACCGTTGACCTCGCGGCAGGAGGATATCCGCCTTTCGGGCCACGCCTTCGAGGCGCGGCTCTACGCCGAGGACGTGCCGGCGGGGTTCCTTCCGGCGACCGGCACGCTCACGCATCTGCATTTCCCTCAAGGCGCGCGCGCCGATACCGGGGTGCGCCCCGGCGACACGATCAGCCCCTGGTACGACCCGATGATCGCCAAGATCATCGTCCACGGGCCGACCCGCGCCATCGCGCTCTCTAAGCTCACGGCCGCTCTCGAGGATACCGAGGTCGCCGGGTCGGTGACGAACCTGTCGTTTCTCGCGGCACTCGCGCGCCACGAGGGGTTCCGGGCGGGCGATGTCGATACCGGCCTCATCGCCCGCGATCTCGCCGCGCTGACCGCGGCGGCTGCGCCGGGACTTGCTGTGCAGGCACTGGCCGCGCTCGGCGCGTCAGGGCTCGCCGAGGGCGGCGGCGCGATGGCGGGCTTCACGCTCTGGGCGCCGCTGCGCCGGACCGTGGCGCTCGACGGGTTCGAGGCGGTTGTCGAGGCGCTCGGCCCCGGCAGGGCACGGGTGACGATCGAGGGCGAGGCCGCCGATTGCGCGCTCCAATCCGGCGCATGGTGGGTGAATGACCGGCCCTCTGGCGCGCGGATCGTGCTGACGCCCGGCACGGTCAGCATCTTCGGCCCCGGCGCCTGGCATTTCGACCTGACCGATCCCCTCGACCGCCACAGCGCGGATGCGGGCGGCGGGCTCACGCTTTCGCCGATGCCGGGGCTCGTGAAGGCGGTTTTCGTCACCGCCGGGCAGGCGGTCGCGGCCGGTGAGCGGCTCGCGGTCCTTGAAGCGATGAAGATGGAGCATACGCTGACTGCCGCTCGCGACGGCACCGTGGCCGAGGTGCTGGTCGCGGCCGGAACCCAGGTCGAGGCCGGCGCGGCGCTGGTTCGGCTCGAGGAGGATGCGGCGTGATCCGCCTGCACCATTGCCACCAGACGCGCTCCATGCGCTCGCTCTGGCTGCTCAATGAACTCGGGCAGAAGTTCGACGTGGTGCTACATCCGTTCGACAAGTCGCTCAGGTCGCTCGACTATCTCTCGGTCAACCCCGCCGGGCGGGTGCCTGCGCTGGAGATCGAAGGAAGGGTGATCTGGGAGAGCGGGGCGATCACCGAATACCTTTGCGAGCGGTTCCCCGCGGCGGGCCTTGGCCGGATGCCGGGCGATCCCGAACGGGCGGACTGGCTCATCTGGGTGCATTTCGCCGAAACGATAAGCCAGCATACCGCGGCGCTGACCCAGCAGCATATCGCGCTCTACGACGACTCCATGCGCAGCGCGGTCGTGATGCGGATCGAGGCGAAGCGGCTGGATAAGTGCTACGGAGCGCTGGAGCGGCGGCTGCTGGGACGCGTGCACCTTCTCGATCGCGGCTTCTCGGCCGCTGACATCGGCGTTGGGCAGGCGCTCTACATGGCGCGCCACTTCGCCCGGATCGAGGCGTTCCCGACGCTGGCGGCCTGGTACGACCGGGTGACGGCGCGGCCTGCCTTCAAGAAGGCCTTGCCGCCGAAGCGGGCCGAACTGCTCTACAAGCGCGACTTCTACGAGGCATGGGATGGTTGAACGGGTCGAGATCGTCGAGATGGGGCCGCGCGACGGGCTCCAGAACGAAAAGCGGACCATTCCGACGGAGGAGAAGATCGCGCTCGTCGACTGCCTCAGCCGCGCCGGGTTCCGGCGGATCGAGGTGGCGAGCTTCGTGAGCCCGAAATGGGTGCCGCAGATGGCCGACAGCGCCGAGGTGCTGGCGGGGATCCGCCGCGTGAAGGGCGTGTCCTACGCGGCGTTGACGCCGAACATGAAGGGCTACGAGGCGGCCAAGGCCGCGCGGGCCGACGAAGTGGCCATATTCGCCTCGGCCTCGGAGGGCTTCTCGAAGGCCAATCTCAACTGCACGATCGCCGAGAGCCTCGACCGGTTCCGCCCGGTGGCCGAGGCTGCGAAGGCCGACGGGATCTTGGTCCGGGGCTATGTCTCGGTCGTGACCGACTGCCCCTATGACGGCGCCATCGCGCCGGAGGCCGTGGCGCAGGTCGCGGCAGCCTTGCGGGACATGGGCTGCTACGAGCTGAGCCTCGGCGACACGATCGGGCAGGGGCGCCCCGAGACGATCGATGCGATGCTGGCGGCGGTGCTCGAAGAACTGCCGGCGGAGCGGCTCGCCGGGCATTACCACGACACTGCGGGCCGGGCGCTCGTCAATATCGAGGCGTCGCTGGCGCGGGGCCTCAGGGTCTTCGACGCCGCCGTTGGCGGCCTCGGCGGCTGCCCCTACGCGCCCGGTGCTGCGGGCAACGTCGCGACCGAGGCGGTCGAGGCGCGGCTCCGGGCGCTCGGCTACGAGACCGGGCTCGACCGCGACTGCCTTGCGAGGGCTGCGGCGATGGCGCGGGCGATGCGCGGGTGACCGGGAGCTAGAAGGAACGGGAGACGGCAATGTACGAGACGATCAGCCTCAACTGCGACGACCGGGGGGTGGCGCGGCTTACGCTCGACCGGCCCGAGAAGCACAACGCGCTCTCGGCGACGATGATCGCGGAACTGACCGAGGCCGCGGGACGGCTCGGGCGCGACCCCGCGGTGCGGGTGGTCGTGTTGACCGGGGCGGGGGAGACCTTCTGCGCGGGCGGCGATCTCGGCTGGATGCGCGAGCAGATCGCGGCGGACGGCGCGACTCGGGCGCGTGAAGCGACCAGGCTCGCGATGATGCTGAACGCGCTCAACACCTGCCCGAAGCCGGTGATCGGCCGGATCCAGGGCAATGCTTTAGGCGGCGGTGTCGGCATGGCGGCGGTTTGCGACGTGGCGGTGGGCGCGGCGCAGGCGCGGTTCGGCCTGACCGAGACGAAGCTCGGCCTGATTCCGGCGACGATCGGGCCCTATGTGCTGGCCCGCATGGGCGAGGCGATGGCGCGGCGGGTCTTCATGTCGGCGCGGCTTTTCGGCGCCGAAGATGCGGTGACGCTGGGTCTGCTCGCCCGCGCGGTCGATGCCGAAGACCTCGACGGTGCGGTCGAGGCCGAGGTCGCGCCCTATCTCGCCTGTGCGCCGGGTGCGGTTGCCGAGGCCAAGGCGCTGGCCCGCAGGCTCGGGCCGCGGATCGACGAGGAGGTGATCGCAGGGACGATCGAGGCGCTGGTCCGGCGCTGGGAAAGCGCCGAGGCGGCGGAGGGAATCGCGGCCTTCTTCGACAAGCGCGCGCCATCGTGGAAGAGTTGAACGGCGACAAGGGCATCGGCGGTCCGAAGCCCGCCGCCGCCATGGTCAGCTAGCGGTAACTGCCCATCAGGTCCGACATTTTCCGCACCATCCGCGACATATTGGCGGCCTCCTTCGGTTGACCCCGTCGGGGCGGGGGAGTAAACGGGCCGAAGCCATATCACGCGCCGGTGAACCCCGCGCGAGACGAAGGAGCCAACGGTGGACGAGCTGCTGCGAGAATACCTTCCCATCCTCATCTTCCTCGCCATGGCCGTCGGCCTTGGTCTTGTGCTGATCCTAGCGGCCGTGGTGATCGCGGTCCGCAACCCTGATCCGGAGAAGGTTTCGGCCTACGAATGCGGCTTCAATGCCTTCGATGATGCGCGGATGAAGTTCGATGTCCGGTTCTACCTCGTCTCGATCCTGTTCATCATCTTCGACCTGGAAGTGGCCTTCCTCTTCCCCTGGGCGGTGGCGTTCAAGGACGTCTCGATGGTCGGGTTCTGGTCGATGATGGTGTTCCTCGCCGTCCTGACGATCGGCTTCGCTTACGAATGGAAGAAGGGGGCGATGGAATGGGCGTGATGACCGGGGCCAACACCGCCGGCGCCGACCGCGAGGTCGCGACCCAGGCGCTGAACCGCGAACTGCAGGACAAGGGCTTCCTGCTGACCACGACCGAGGACATCATCAACTGGGCGCGCAACGGCTCGCTGCACTGGATGACCTTCGGGCTTGCCTGCTGCGCGGTCGAGATGATGCATTCCTCGATGCCGCGTTACGACCTCGAACGTTTCGGCACCGCGCCGCGCGCCTCCCCGCGCCAGTCGGACCTGATGATCGTCGCCGGCACGCTGACGAACAAGATGGCGCCCGCGCTGCGCAAGGTCTACGACCAGATGCCCGAGCCGCGCTACGTCATCTCGATGGGCTCCTGCGCCAACGGCGGGGGCTACTACCACTACAGCTACTCGGTGGTGCGGGGCTGCGACCGGATCGTTCCGGTGGACATTTACGTCCCGGGCTGCCCGCCCACGGCCGAGGCGCTTCTATACGGCATCCTGCAACTGCAGCGCCGCATCCGCCGCACCGGCACGCTCGTTCGCTGAGGAGAGTTCCATGTCCGAAGACCTTCAGGAACTCAGCCTCCATATCGAACTCAAGCGCCCCGACGAGGTGGTCGCGACCGAGATCGCCTTTGGTGAGCTCAACGTCACGGTGACGGCCGCCGGTCTCGTAAGCTTCATCGAGTTCCTCCGCGCCGATCGCAACTGCCGGTTCTCGACGCTCGTCGACATCACGGCGGTGGACTACCCCGAGCGCGCCCAGCGGTTCGATGTCGTCTACCATTTCCTCTCGATGTACCAGAACACCCGCATCCGCGTGCGTGCCCAGGTCCGCGAGGACGAGATGGTGCCTTCGATCATCGGCATCCACCCCTCCGCCAACTGGTTCGAGCGCGAGGTCTACGACATGTTCGGGATAATCTTCACCGGCCATCCCGACATGCGCCGCATCCTCACCGACTATGGCTTCCGGGGGCATCCTCTCCGCAAGGACTTCCCGACCACGGGCTACACCGAAGTGCGCTATGACGAGGCGCTGAAGCGCGTGGTCTACGAGCCGGTCAAGCTCACGCAGGATTACCGGCAGTTCGATTTCATGAGCCCCTGGGAGGGCGCGGAATACATCCTTCCGGGCGACGAGAAACAGGGGGCGAAATGATGGACGGCTCCAGAGGCTATGACGACGCCCTGACGGGCGAACAGCGGATCCGCAACTTCAACATCAACTTCGGCCCTCAGCACCCTGCGGCGCACGGCGTTTTGCGCCTTGTGCTGGAGCTTGACGGCGAGGTGGTGGAGCGGTGTGACCCGCATATCGGTCTTCTCCACCGCGGCACCGAGAAGCTGATGGAGAGTCGCACCTACCTGCAGAACCTGCCCTATCTCGACCGGCTCGATTACGTCGCGCCGATGAACCAGGAGCATGCCTGGTGCCTCGCGATCGAGAAGCTGACTGGGGTCGAGGTGCCGCGCCGGGGTCAGCTGATCCGGGTGCTCTACTCGGAGATCGGCCGCATTCTGAACCACCTTCTCAACGTCACCACGCAGGCGATGGACGTCGGCGCTTTGACGCCGCCCCTATGGGGCTTCGAGGAGCGCGAGAAGCTCATGGTCTTCTACGAGCGCGCCTGCGGGGCGCGGCTCCACGCCGCCTATTTCCGTCCAGGCGGCGTGCACCAGGACCTGCCCGACGATCTCCTGAACGACATCGAGGAATGGGCGAACCACTTCCCGAAGGTCATCGACGATCTCGACGGGCTCCTGACCGAGAACCGCATCTTCAAGCAGCGTAATGCCGATATCGGCATCGTGACCGAGGAGGATGCGCTGAAATGGGGCTATTCCGGCGTCATGGTGCGCGGCTCGGGCATGGCCTGGGACCTGCGCCGCGCCCAGCCCTACGAATGCTATGACGAGTTCGACTTCAAGGTCCCCGTCGGCAAGAACGGCGACTGCTACGACCGCTATCTCTGCCGCATGGAAGAGATGCGCCAGTCGACCTCGATCATCCATCAGGCTATCGCCAAGCTCCGCGCACCCGAGGGCAAGGGCGACGTGCTTGCCCGCGGCAAGCTCACCCCGCCGAAGCGCGGCGAGATGAAGCGCTCGATGGAGGCGCTGATCCACCACTTCAAGCTCTACACCGAGGGCTTCCACGTGCCCTCGGGCGAGGTCTATGCCGCCGTCGAGGCGCCCAAGGGCGAGTTCGGCGTCTACCTCGTCGCCGACGGCACCAACAAGCCCTACCGCGCGAAGCTGCGCGCGCCGGGCTATCTGCACCTGCAGTCGATCGACTGGATGGCCTCGGGCCATCTCCTGGCGGACGTCGCCGCGATCATCGGCACCATGGACATCGTTTTCGGAGAGGTGGATCGCTGATGTTGCGCCGTCTTCACCCGGTTCAGCCGGACAACTTCGCCTTCACGCCCGCGAACCTCGCCTGGGCGGAGGGTCAGATCTCGAAATACCCCGAGGGCCGGCAGGCCTCGGCGGTCATCCCGCTCCTGTGGCGTGCGCAGGAACAGGAGGGCTGGCTTTCCCGCGCCGCGATCGAGCATGTCGCCGACATGCTGGGGCTGGCGCATATCCGGGCGCTGGAAGTCGCGACCTTCTACTTCATGTTCCAGCTGCAACCCGTTGGCTCTGTTGCCCATATCCAGATCTGCGGCACAACGTCCTGCATGATCTGCGGGGCCGAGGACCTGATCAAGGTCTGCAAGGAGAAGATCGCGCCCCAGGCGCATCAGCTCTCGGCCGACGGCAAGTTCTCCTGGGAAGAGGTCGAGTGCCTCGGTGCCTGCACCAACGCACCGATGGCCCAGATCGGTAAGGACTATTACGAGGACCTGACGGCGGAGAGCTTCGCGAAGCTCCTCGACGACATGGCGGCCGGCAAGGTGCCGGTGCCGGGCCCGCAGAACGGCCGCTACGCTTCCGAGCCGCTCTCGGGGCTGACGAGCCTCACCGAGTACGAGGCCGGCAAGGCGAAATACAACGCCTCGGCAGGGCTCGCGACCGATATCGGCGACACGCTGAAGCGGATCGACGGGACCGAGGTGCCGCTCCTGACGCCGTGGCTCGGCAAGGCAGCGAAGCCCGCCTCAAAGGCCGCCGCCAAGGCCGAAGCGAAACCGGCGCCCGCGAAAGCTTCCGGCGCGGCGAAACGGCCGCAGGCGCTCGACGTGGCGCGCGAGGGCGGGGCGGACGACCTCAAGAAGATCAAGGGTGTCGGCCCGAAGCTCGAGGAGCTTCTTAACAGCCTCGGCTTCTACCATTTCGACCAGATCGCGGCCTGGACGGCCGAGGAACTGGCCTGGGTCGACGAGAACCTCGAGGGCTTCAAGGGTCGGGCGAGCCGCGACGGCTGGGTGGAGCAGGCCAAGCTTCTTGCCGCCGGCGGCGAAACCGAGTTCTCGGCTCGGGTCGAGAAGGGCGACGTCTACTAGGGATCGTGACGGGGATTGGGAGCGATGTCGGAGACTGCACGGGCGGCTTGCCGCCGCACAACATGGGCCGTGGCGGCCGCGGGCGGTGTGCTCGTGGCGCTGGCGCTCGTGTATGTGGCGCAGATTCCCGTGGCCGGTTCCCTCGTCGCGGGGCTCGCTGTCTTCGCCGCGCTCGGCCTGATCTTCGTCTGGTCATTCTGCGGCCGCGCGGAGCAGGTCGCGGCCGTGCCGGTCACGCACGCAAGGCCGGAGCCTGAGAAGGACGCGAAAGAGGACGAGCCCGTTGAGACCCGGCCGGTGGCCAACGATCTGCGGAAGGTCGCACAGGGTGTTTCCGCGGCGAGCACGGGGCTCGATGCGGCGCTCGCCAAGTCGAAGGAGCGGGTGCCGGACGCGTCTCCGGAACGGCTTGCGGCGCCGCGGCGCGGGCGGGCAGACGATCTGCAGCTGATCAAGGGCGTGGGGCCCGCGATCGAACAGCAGCTCAACCAAATCGGGATCTGGCACTTCGACCAGATCGCGTCGTGGAAGGCGCGGGATATCGCCTTCGTCGACAGCCTGATGGTGGGCTTTCACGGCCGCATCACCCGCGACGAGTGGGTGAAGCAGGCAAAGATCCTGGCCCGTGGCGGCCAGACCGAGTTTTCAGAGCGCGCCGCGAGCGCGGCGCGCGGTGAGTGAGTTCGATGGGCGCACCGAACCAGAAGGACCAAGGGCTCGCGCGGGAGGCGCGGGGGGTGGCGGTGGTGATCGCCGCCACGGGTCTTCTGTGGCTCGGCGCGCAATGGCTGGTCGAGCCGGGCGACCGTTACGCCGTTCTGTTCGACCTGGCAGCTTTGGCCGCGTTCTTCTGGGCGCTGGTTGTAACCTGGCGGATCTGGCGGCGTCAAAAGCGCCAGGGGGAATGAGGATTTGACATGCTGAAAGATCAGGACCGGATCTTTACCAACCTCTACGGGATGCATGACCGGACGCTGGCCGGCGCGAAGAAGCGCGGCCACTGGGACGGCACCGCCGGCATCCTGAAGCAGGGCCGCGACTGGATCATCGACCAGATCAAGGCGTCGGGCCTGCGCGGCCGGGGCGGGGCGGGCTTCCCGACCGGCCTCAAGTGGTCCTTCATGCCGAAGCAGTCGGACGGCCGCCCGTCCTATCTCGTCGTCAACGCCGACGAATCCGAGCCCGGCACCTGCAAGGACCGGGAGATCATGCGCCATGATCCCCACACGCTGATCGAGGGCTGCCTGATCGCCTCGTTCGCGATGGGCGCGAATGCCTGCTACATCTACATCCGCGGCGAATACATCCGCGAGCGCGAGGCGCTGCAGGCGGCGATCGACGAGGCCTATGACGCCGGGCTCGTCGGCAAGAACGCCTGCAAGTCGGGCTTCGACTTCGACATCTACGTCCACCACGGTGCCGGTGCGTATATCTGCGGCGAGGAGACGGCACTTCTGGAAAGCCTCGAAGGCAAGAAGGGCATGCCGCGGATGAAGCCGCCGTTCCCGGCCGGCGCGGGGCTTTACGGCTGCCCGACCACGGTGAACAACGTGGAATCGATCGCCGTCGTGCCGACGATCCTGCGCCGCGGCGCGGACTGGTTCACCTCCTTCGGGCGCCCGAACAACACCGGCACCAAGCTGTTCGGCGTCTCCGGGCATGTGAACAATCCCTGCGTCGTCGAAGAGGCGATGTCGATCCCGCTGAAGGAGCTTCTGGAGAAGCACTGCGGCGGGGTCCGGGGCGGCTGGAAGAACATCAAGGCGGTAATCCCGGGCGGCTCTTCGGTGCCGATGCTGAATGCGGCGCAATGCGAAGACGCGATCATGGACTTCGACTGGCTCAGGGAGCAGCGCTCGGGCCTCGGTACCGCCGCCGTGATCGTGATGGACCAGTCGACCGACGTAATCAAGGCGATCTGGCGGCTCTCGAAGTTCTACAAGCACGAATCCTGCGGCCAGTGCACGCCCTGCCGCGAAGGCACCGGCTGGATGATGCGGGTCATGGACCGGCTGGTGAAGGGCGAAGCCGAGGTCGAGGAGATCGACATGCTTCTCGACGTCACGAAACAGGTCGAAGGCCACACGATCTGCGCTCTCGGCGATGCGGCTGCCTGGCCGATCCAGGGTCTCATCCGCCATTTCCGCGGCGAGATCGAGGACCGAATCAAGGCGAAGCGCACCGGCCGCACGGGCGCGATGGCGGCAGAGTAAGCAATGCACACGGCTGGCCACCATATCGCGGAACCGACCAGCGGGCAGCTCCGGCGCCCGCTGAATGATCCGCGCGTGGTGGTGTCCATGGGCGTGTTTGGTTTTCACAGCACCAGTGAGGAGAGCGTCGCATGATGGTTCTCTCCTTCCTCGGTCCGCTGGTTGCCTCGGTCCTCTACGTCGTCGTCTTCCAGAAGGCGGGCTTCCGGGGGCCGATGCTCTCGGTCTGCGCGGCGCCCGTGCTCGGCCTGCTGCTGTCTCACGCGCTGATCGGCACGCTCTATATGGGCGGCGGCATGGCCTTCGCGTACCTGATTCCGACGGCGCTGTCGCTCGCGCCGCTTTTCGTTCTGGCCTTCATGGCCTGGCCGCCGGTGGGCGCACCGGCCGACCGCACTTCCACGGAGAAATAACGATGTCCAACCTCCGCAAGATCATCATCGACGATATCGAGGTCGAGGTGGATCCCTCGATGACGCTGATCCAGGCCTGCGAGGAGGCTGGGGTCGAGATCCCGCGCTTCTGCTACCACGAGCGTCTCTCCATCGCAGGCAACTGCCGGATGTGCCTTGTGGAAGTGGTCGGCGGCCCGCCGAAGCCCGCCGCCTCCTGCGCGATGCAGGTCAAGGACCTGCGGCCGGGGCCGAACGGCGAACCCTCGGTGATCAAGACCAACTCGCCGATGGTCAAGAAGGCCCGCGAGGGAGTGATGGAGTTCCTCCTGATCAACCACCCGCTCGACTGCCCGATCTGCGACCAGGGCGGGGAATGCGATCTGCAAGACCAGGCAATGGCTTACGGCGTGGACTTCTCGCGCTATCGCGAGCCGAAGCGGGCCTCGGAGGATCTCGATCTCGGGCCGCTCGTCGCCACCACGATGACCCGCTGCATCTCCTGCACCCGCTGCGTGCGCTTCACCACCGAGGTCGCGGGCATCACTCAGATGGGCCAGACCGGGCGCGGCGAGGATTCCGAGATCACCTCGTATCTCAACACCACCCTCGATTCGAACCTTCAGGGCAACATCATCGACCTCTGCCCAGTGGGTGCCCTGACCTCGAAGCCCTATGCCTTCACCGCGCGTCCGTGGGAGCTGACCAAGACCGAGACGATCGACGTGATGGACGCGCTTGGCTCGTCGATCCGGGTCGACACCAAGGGCCGCGAAGTGAAGCGCATCCTGCCGCGCAACCATGACGGCGTGAACGAGGAGTGGATCTCCGACAAGACCCGCTTCGTCTGGGACGGCCTGCGTCGCCAGCGGCTCGACACGCCCTATGTCCGCGAGAACGGCAAGCTGCGAAAGGCGTCGTGGGGCGAGGCGCTTGCCGCCGCCGCCGCCGCGATGAAGGGCAGGAAGGTCGTGGGCCTCGTGGGCGATCTCGCCCCGGTCGAGGCGGCGTACTCGCTCAAGTCCATCGTCGAGGGGCTGGGCGGCACGGTCGAATGCCGCACCGACGGCGCGCGTCTGCCCGCCGGCAACCGCGCGGCCTATGTCGGCACCGCGAAGATCGAGGACATCGACGGCGCGAAGTTCATCCAGCTCATCGGGACCGACCCGCGCGTCGAGGCGCCGGTGCTGAACGCCCGTATCCGCAAGGCCTGGATCAACGGCGCCAAGGTCGGCCTCGTCGGCGCGGTCGCGGACCTGACCTATGACTACGCCCATGTCGGCACCGACCGGGCGGCGCTCGTCTCGCTGCTCGACCACAAGTTCGGCGAGGTTCTGGAACAGCCCTCCGTCATCATCGTCGGCCAGGGCGCGATCCGCGAGGCCGATGGCGAGGCGGTGCTCGCCCATGCAATGAAGCTCGCCGAGGCGACCAAGTCGAAGCTCCTCGTCCTGCACACCGCCGCGTCCCGCGTCGGCGCGATGGACGTGGGTGCGGTGACCGAGGGCGGGCTTGCCGCGGCCCTAGAGGGCGCGGAAGTCATCTACAATCTCGGCGCCGACGAGGTGGAGATCGCCAAGGGTGCCACGGTGATCTACCAGGGCAGCCACGGCGACCGCGGCGCGCACCGCGCCGACATCATCCTTCCCGCTGCGGCCTACACGGAAGAGAACGGGCTTTTCGTCAACACCGAGGGACGGCCCCAGCTCGCGATGCGCGCGGGCTTCGGCCCCGGCGAGGCGAAGGAGAACTGGGCGATCCTGCGCGCGCTCTCAGCCGAGCTTGGCGCGGTCCTGCCCTGGGACACGCTCGCGGGGCTCCGCCGCGCACTGGTCGAGGCTCATCCGCATCTGGGCGCGATCGACGAGGTGGCCGAGAACGAATGGCAGCCGCTCGAGCTCCGTGCACCGGGCAAGGCGGAGTTCCTGACCGCGGTCAAGGACTTCTACCTGACAAACCCGATCGCGCGCGCCTCCGAGGTCATGGCCGAGCTCTCGGCGATGGCCAAGGCGCGGGCTGACCGGCCGATGGCGGCGGAGTGATCATGACGCACCCGCTGCCCCAACTGGCGTTTCTGGCCGGCGGTCTTGCCGGCCTGTCCGCCTGCGTGGGGACGGCAGCCGAGGGGCCAGTGTATCTCGGCTCCGAACCGGCGGCGCTCGGCGAGGATCTCTACGGCTTCGCCGTGTCCATGCGGGGAGCGCGGGACAAGGCGGATCTGGAGGCCTATGTCGACTGCGTCGTCGCTGGCTACGCGACGGAAAAGAACGACGGATTCGCGCGCCGGGTGCGCACGAAAGTGAAGGAAGAGGGTGGTGTTTGGAGCGCGGATGCTGTTTACAGCATCACGCCGACGCTGCCCCGGGGGCTGATGACCATCGACGCCAAAGCGAAGGTGGCCGACTGCGCCGAACGCGGCATACCAACGGTCTAGATCGGACGGGCTGAGGAACAAAGAATGGCGGAATTTCTGGCAACACCACTGGGCACGTTCCTGCTGATCGCGGTGCAGGGCTTGGGCATCATCGCCTTCGTCATGCTCTCGCTGCTTTTCCTCGTCTATGGCGACCGGAAGATCTGGGCGGCAGTGCAGATGCGCAAGGGACCGAACGTCGTCGGCGCCTTCGGCCTCTTGCAATCGGTGGCCGACGCGCTGAAGTACGTGGTCAAGGAGATCGTCGTCCCGGCCGGGTCCGACAAGTTCGTCTTCTTCCTCGCCCCGATGCTCTCATTCGTGCTCGCGGTCCTCGCCTGGGCGGTGATCCCGTTCCATCCGGGTTGGGTGCTCGCCGACATCAACGTCGCGATCCTCTTCGTCTTCGCGGTCTCGTCGCTCGAGGTCTATGGCGTGATCATGGGCGGCTGGGCGTCGAACTCGAAATACCCGTTCTTGGGGAGCCTCCGCTCGGCCGCGCAGATGATCTCCTACGAGGTCTCGCTCGGCCTCATCATCATCGGCGTGATCATCTCGACCGGCAGCATGAACTTCTCGGCGATCGTCGCCGCGCAGGACGGCAACCTCGGGCTTTTCAACTGGTACTGGTTGCCGCATCTGCCGATGGTGGTGCTGTTCTTCGTCTCGGCGCTCGCCGAGACCAACCGCCCGCCCTTCGACCTGCCGGAAGCGGAATCGGAACTCGTCGCGGGCTTCATGGTCGAGTATTCCTCGACGCCCTACCTTCTCTTCATGGCCGGCGAATACATCGCAATCTTCCTGATGTGCGCGCTGATCTCGCTTCTCTTCTTCGGCGGCTGGCTCTCGCCCATTCCGTTCCTGCCGGACGGCTGGTGGTGGATGGTCGCCAAGATGTGGGTCTTCTTCTTCATGTTCGCGATGGTGAAGGCGATCGTCCCGCGCTACCGCTACGACCAGCTCATGCGGATCGGCTGGAAGGTGTTCCTGCCGCTGTCGATCGGCTGGGTGGTGATCGTCTCGTTCCTCGCGAAATTCGAAGTGCTGGGCGGCTTCTGGGCCCGCTGGGCGATTGGGGGCTGATATGGCGAATATCGACTACAACCGCGCGGCGAAGTACTTCCTGCTCGCCGATTTCATCAAGGGCTTCGGGCTCGGTCTGAAGTATTTCTTCGCGCCGAAGGCGACGCTGAACTATCCGCACGAGAAGGGGCCGCTCTCGCCCCGCTTCCGCGGCGAACATGCGCTCCGGCGCTATCCGAACGGCGAGGAACGCTGCATCGCCTGCAAGCTCTGCGAGGCGATCTGCCCGGCGCAGGCGATCACGATCGATGCCGAACCGCGCGAGGACGGATCGCGCCGCACCACGCGCTACGATATCGACATGACGAAGTGCATCTATTGCGGCTTCTGCCAGGAGGCCTGCCCGGTCGATGCCATCGTCGAGGGGCCGAACTTCGAGTTCGCCACCGAGACGCGCGAGGAGCTGTTCTACGACAAGGCGAAACTCCTCTCCAACGGAGACCGCTGGGAAGCCGAGATCGCCCGCAACCTCGAACTGGACGCGCCCTACAGATGACCGACGCCTTCGGAAAGCTATTCCAGCAGATGATGGAGCAGGGCCAGGAAATGGCCCGCACCCTCAATCCGGCGCTGGAGAATTTCAAGGGTGCCGATTTCGACAAGCTCTTCCCCACCATGTCGAAGGACATGATGGAAATGTGGTTCGGCAAGACCTTCAACCGCGAGGGGCTCGACGCCCGGACGCGGCTCCTGGTCACCGTGGCGGCGCTCACGGTCCTTGGCGCGCAGGCCGAGCCGCAGATGAAGCTGACGATACGCCACGCGCTTGAGGCCGGGGCGACGAAGCGGGAGATCGCGGAAGTGATCTACCAGATGAGCATGTTCGGCGGCGTGCCCGCCATGAGCCGCGCGCTGGAGATCGCGCAGCGGGTCTTCGACGAGATGGGAGATGACGCATGAGCGTTCTGGTCTTCGCCTTCTACCTCTTCGCCATCACGGCGGTCGCGGCGGGCCTCATGGTTGTGCTGGCGCGCAACCCGGTCCATTCGGTGCTGTGGCTGATCCTCGCCTTCCTGTCCTCGGCGGGACTCTTCGTGCTTCTGGGCGCGGAGTTCGTGGCGATGCTGCTGATCATCGTCTATGTTGGCGCGGTCGCGGTGCTGTTCCTCTTCGTGGTGATGATGCTCGACGTCGACTTCGCCGAGCTGAAGGGCGAGATGGCGCGCTACATGCCGCTGGGGCTTCTCATCGGCGTGGTCATCCTGATGCAGCTCGGAATCGCCTTCGGCGCCTGGGAAACGGCCGAGACGGCCGAGGCCATGCGCGGCGCGGCGACGCCCGAAGGTGTGCAGAACACGGCCGCGCTCGGGATCCTGATCTACGACAAGTATATCCTCCTTTTCCAGCTCGCCGGGGTGATCCTCCTCGTGGCGATGATCGGGGCGATCGTGCTGACGCTGCGGCACCGCAAGGACGTCAAGCGGCAGAACGTGCTTCAGCAGATGTGGCGCGATCCTTCCAAGGCGATGGAACTCAAGGACGTGAAGCCGGGGCAGGGGCTGTGACACAAATTTTCTGCGAAAATTTGCTCGATTTTTCGCCGAAAAATCGTAATCGGACGGGGGCAATGAAATGATCGGTCTCACTCACTACCTCGGCGTTGCCGCCGCTTTGTTCGTGATTGGCATCTTCGGCATCTTCCTCAACCGGAAGAACGTGATCGTCATCCTGATGTCGATCGAGCTGATGCTGCTCGCGGTCAACATCAACTTCGTCGCCTTCTCGTCGTTCCTCCATGACCTCGTGGGCCAGGTCTTTACGATGTTCGTCCTGACCGTCGCCGCCGCAGAGGCCGCGATCGGGCTCGCGATCCTCGTCTGCTTCCACCGCAACCGCGGCACCATCGACGTCGAAGACGTCAACGTGATGAAAGGGTAACGGCAAATGGAAACGATCATCCTCTTTGCCCCCCTTGTTGGCGCGATCATCGGCGGCTTCGGCTGGCGCGTGATCGGCGAGACCGGCGCGATGGTGGTGACGACGGGACTCCTGTTCCTCGCCTGTCTTCTCTCCTGGATCGTGTTCTTCACGTTCGATGGCACGACGAGCCACATCCATGTGCTGGACTTCATCCGTTCGGGCTCGCTCGACACGTCCTGGTCGATCAGGCTCGACCGGTTGACCGCGATCATGCTGATCGTGGTGACGACGGTCTCGGCGCTCGTCCATCTCTATTCCTGGGGCTACATGGCGCATGACGAGAACTGGCGCGAGGGCGAGGTCTACAAGCCGCGCTTCTTCGCCTATCTCTCGTTCTTCACCTTCTCGATGCTCGCGCTCGTGACGTCCGACAACCTCGTCCAGATGTTCTTCGGCTGGGAGGGCGTGGGCGTTGCCTCCTACCTGCTGATCGGCTTCTACTACCGCAAGGCCTCCGCCAACGCCGCCGCGATCAAGGCATTCGTGGTCAACCGTGTGGGTGACTTCGGCTTCGCGCTCGGCATCTTCGGGCTGTTCTACCTCGTCGACAGCATCAACATGGATGATGTCTTCGCCGCCGCGCCCACGCTGGCCGAGACGCAGCTCACCTTCCTCTGGACCGAGTGGAACGCCGCGAACCTCCTCGCCTTCCTCCTCTTCGTCGGTGCCATGGGCAAGTCGGCACAGCTCTTCCTTCACACATGGCTGCCAGACGCGATGGAAGGACCGACCCCGGTCTCCGCGCTCATCCACGCCGCGACCATGGTGACGGCGGGCGTGTTCCTCGTCTGCCGCATGTCGCCCCTCTTTGAATACGCGCCGGAGGCCAAGTCCTTCGTGATGTATGTCGGCGCGGCGACGGCGTTCTTCGCGGCGACCGTTGGTCTCGTCCAGAACGACATCAAGCGCGTCATCGCCTATTCGACCTGTTCGCAGCTCGGCTACATGTTCGTGGCCGCGGGCGCCGGCGTCTACGGTGCGGCGATGTTCCACCTCTTCACGCATGCCTTCTTCAAGGCGATGCTGTTCCTCGGTGCCGGTTCGGTCATCCACGCGATGCATCACGAGCAGGACATGCGGAACTATGGCAACCTTCGCAAGAAGATCCCCTATACCTACTGGGCGATGATGATCGGCACGCTCGCCATCACCGGCGTCGGCATCCCGCTCACCTCGATCGGCTTCGCGGGCTTCCTGTCGAAGGACGCGATCATCGAGAGCGCGTTTGCCTCTGGAAACGGCTTCGCCTTCTGGGCGCTCGTCATCGCCGCGCTCTTCACTTCGTTCTACTCTTGGCGGCTCATCTTCATGACCTTCTACGGCGAGGCGCGCGGCGATCACCATGCCCATGACCACGCCCACGAAAGCCCGATGACCATGGTGGCGCCCCTCGGTGTGCTGGCGCTCGGCGCGATCTTCGCGGGCATGCTCTGGTACAAGCCGTTCTTCGGCGATCACGATCGGATGGTCACGTTCTTCGCGATGCCCGCCCATGCCGAAGCCGGCGCCGAAGCCGGCCATGGCGAGGCGGCGACGGCCGAAGCCTCGGCAACCGAAGGCCATGGCGAGGCGGCGGCTACCGCCGAGGCAACTGCGACCGAGGGCCACGGCGAGGCCGCGGCCACGGCCGAGGCGCCGGCAGAGGGGGGCCACGACGTCGCGGCTGCCGGCCATGCGCCGGAAGGGGCGATCTATATGTCCGAGGCCTCGAACATGGTCCTCGACGAGGCGCACCACTCGCCGGCCTGGGTCAAGGTCTCGCCCTTCTTGGCGATGCTGATCGGGCTCGTCACCGCCTGGGTCTTCTACATCAAGGATCCCTCGATCCCCGGCCGCCTCGCGGCGCAGCAGCCGATCCTCTACCGGTTCCTGCTCAACAAGTGGTACTTCGACGAGATCTTCGACGCGATCTTCGTGAACCCGGCGAAGCGGCTCGGCACGTTCCTGTGGAAGCGCGGTGACGGCAATGTCATCGACGGCACGATCAACGGCGTCGCGATGGGCTTCATCCCGCGCCTCACGCGGATCGTGAACCGGGCGCAGTCGGGCTATCTCTTCCACTACGCCTTCGCGATGGTCATCGGCATCGCACTTCTGATCACCTGGATGACGCTCGCGGGGGGCGCGCACTAATGGAAAACCTGCTTTCCATCATCACTTTCGTGCCCCTGATCGCCGCTGCGATCCTGGCGGTATTCCTCAAGGGCGACGACGCCGCGGCGCGCAAGAACGCCAAATGGGTGGCGCTGCTTGCGACCACGGTGACGTTCCTCGTCTCGCTCTTCCTCATCTCGGGCTTCAACCCGAATGACACCGGCTTCCAGTTCGTGGAAGAGCGGGAATGGATCATGGGGTTCAAGTACAAGGTCGGCGTCGACGGGATCTCGATCCTGTTCGTGCTGCTGACAACGTTCCTGATGCCGATCACGATCCTGTCGTGCTGGGAGGTCGAGACCCGGGTAAAGGAATACATGGTCGCCTTCCTCGTCCTCGAAGGTCTGATGATCGGCGTCTTCGTGGCGCTCGACCTCGTGCTCTTCTATCTCTTCTTCGAGGCTGGCCTCATCCCGATGTTCCTCATCATCGGCATCTGGGGCGGCAAGGACCGGATCTACGCGGCCTTCAAGTTCTTCCTCTACACCTTCCTCGGCTCAGTCTTGATGCTGGTCGCGATGATCGCGATGTATGTCGATGCGGGCACGACCGACATCCCGACGCTGCTGACGCACACGTTCGCCTCCGAGACGCTGAACGTGCTTGGTTTCCGCATCGTCGGCGGCATGCAGACGCTGCTGTGGCTCGCCTTCTTCGCATCCTTCGCGGTGAAAATGCCGATGTGGCCGGTCCATACCTGGCTGCCGGACGCCCACGTCCAGGCGCCGACCGCGGGCTCGGTCGTGCTGGCGGCGATCCTTCTGAAGATGGGCGGCTACGGCTTCCTGCGCTTCAGCTTGCCGATGTTCCCGATCGCCTCGGACCTTCTCGCCGGTCTCATCTTCTGGATGTCGGCCATCGCGATCGTTTACACCTCGCTCGTGGCGCTGGCGCAGTCGGACATGAAGAAGCTGATCGCCTATTCGTCCGTCGCGCACATGGGCTACGTAACCATGGGCATCTTCGCCGCGAACCAGCAGGGGATCGACGGCGCCATCTTCCAGATGCTGAGCCACGGCTTCATCTCGGGCGCGCTCTTCCTTTGCGTCGGCGTGATCTACGACCGGATGCACACGCGTGAGATCGACGCCTATGGCGGGCTCGTGAACCGGATGCCGGCCTATGCGCTGATCTTCATGTTCTTCACGCTCGCCAATGTCGGCCTGCCGGGGACCTCCGGCTTCGTCGGCGAGTTCCTGACGCTGATGGGCATCTTCCAGGTCAACACCTGGGTTGCAGCGATCGCGACCTCTGGGGTGATCCTGTCGGCGGCCTATGCGCTATGGCTCTATCGCCGGGTGGTGTTCGGCGACCTGATCAAGGAGGGCCTGCGCACGATCACCGACATGACCCGCCGAGAGAAGGCGATCTTCGCGCCCCTGGTCGCGATGACGCTGATCCTCGGCGTCTATCCGAGCCTTGTGACCGACATGATCGGGCCGTCGGTCGCGGCGCTCGTCTCCGACTACCATGCCGCCATCCCCGCCGACGCGGCGGTGCAGCTGGCCAGCCACTGAGGATAACCGCGATGATCGCTTCAGATTTCTCCGCCGTCCTTCCCGAAGTGGTGCTGATCGTCTACGGCATGGCCGCGCTGATTGGCGCGGTCTACACCGGCAAGGACGAATTGACCGGGCTCCTGACCTGGACCACCGCCGCGATCTTCGTCGCGATCGCCGCCTGGATCGGGCTGTCAGCGCCGTCCGACACGATGGCCTTCGGCGGCTCCTTCGCCGATGACGCCTTCGCGCGTTTCGCCAAGGTCACGGTGCTGCTTGCCGCCGCCGCGGTCCTGGTGATGAGCCAGGATTACATGGCGCGCCGCGGGCTCGGCCGGTTCGAGTTCCCGATTCTCGTCGCCTTCGCGGTCGCGGGGATGATGGTCATGGTATCGGCCGGGGATCTCATGTCGCTCTACATGGGGCTCGAGCTGCAGTCGCTGTCGCTCTATGTCGTGGCGAGCTTGCGCCGCGACAGCGTGAAGTCGACCGAGGCGGGCTTGAAGTATTTCGTGCTCGGTGCGCTCTCGTCGGGGCTTCTCCTTTACGGCGCCTCGCTGACTTACGGCTTCACCGGCACGACGCTCTTTTCCGGCATCATCGAGACGATCCAGGGCGGCCAGGTCTCGATCGGCCTCCTGTTCGGCCTCGTCTTCCTGATCACCGGCCTCGCATTCAAGGTCTCGGCGGTGCCGTTCCACATGTGGACGCCCGATGTCTACGAGGGCTCGCCGACGCCGGTCACCGCCTTCTTCGCCACGGCGCCGAAGGTCGCGGCGATGGCACTCTTCGCGCGGCTCGTCCATGACGCTTTCGGCGCGGCCGTCGGCGACTGGAGCCAGGTCATCGCGCTCCTGGCTGTGCTGTCGATGTTCCTCGGTGCGATCGCGGCGATCGGCCAGCGCAACATCAAGCGGCTGATGGCCTATTCCTCGATCGCCCACATGGGCTTCGCGCTGGTGGGCCTCGCCTCGGGAACCGAGGCCGGCGTGCAGGCGATGCTGATCTACATGGCGATCTATGTGACGATGAACGTCGGCACCTTCGCCTTCATCCTATCGATGGAACGCGACGGCCAGCCGGTGACCGACATCAACGCGCTTAACCTCTACTCCAAGCGGGAGCCGGTGAAGGCGCTCGCCATGCTGGTGCTGCTGTTCTCGCTCGCCGGCGTGCCGCCGATGCTCGGGTTCTTCGCGAAGTACGGCGTGCTGCTGGCGGCGGTGAATGCGGGGATGGTCTGGCTCGCGGTGGCAGGCGCGATCGCCTCGGTTATCGGCGCGTTCTACTACATCCGCATCGTCTACTTCATGTATTTCGGCACCGAGACCGACGCGCTCGACGGCCGCATGGTGCCTGTGCAGTGGCTCCTGCTGGTCGGCTCGGCGGTCGTGATGGTCGTGGGCGTCGTCAATCTCTTCGGCATCGAGGGAGCCGCGGCGCTGGCGGCCGAAGTTCTTGTCCGCTGAGCGGGCGGGCGATCCTTCGGCTTGGCCCGAGGGCGTGGCGCGCCACGTCCTCGCCGAGGTTGACAGCACCAACTCCGAGGCCCAGCGGCTCGCACCGGGTCTGACCCAGCCGACGTGGATTCTCGCTCGCCGCCAGACCGCGGCGCGCGGGCGCAGGGGCCGGGAATGGATCAGCCCCGAGGGCAACTTTGCCGCCACGCTGGTGATGCGGCCCGCGGGCGATCCGGCACGGGCCGCGCTCAGAAGCTTCGTCGCAGCGCTGGCGCTCGCCGACGCGCTGGAGACGGTCTGCGGGCCCGGTGCGACGCTGTCGCTCAAATGGCCGAACGACGTGCTCCTGAACGGCGGCAAGGTCGCGGGGATTCTCTTGGAAAGCGCGGGCCGCGGCGCCGATGTCAGCCACCTCGCCGTCGGCATCGGCGTCAACCTCGTCGCCGCCCCGCCGAAGGAGGCGGTCGAGCCCGAGGCGACGCTGCCGGTCTCGGTCCTCGGCGAGACCGGGGTCCGGATCGCGCCCGAGGAGTTCCTCACCTATCTCGCCAACGCCTTCGCCCGCTGGGAGGCCCAACTTGCCACCTACGGCTTCGGACCGATCCGCACCGCCTGGCTCGCCCGCGCGGCGAAGCTCGGCCAAAGGATCACCGCGCGGACCGCGTCCGAAACCATCGAGGGCACGTTCGAGACCATCGCCGAGGACGGCGCGCTTGTCATCGCGACGTCGCAGGGGCGACGCAATATCCCGGCCGCCGAAGTGTTCTTCTGAGGAAGGAGGTTCCCATGCTTCTCTGCATCGACTGCGGCAATACCAACACCGTCTTCTCGGTTTGGGACGGGACGACCTTCCTCTGTACGCTCAGGACCTCGACCGAGCATCAGCGCACGGCGGACCAGTATTTCGTCTGGTTCTCGACGCTGATGGAGCATCGCAAGATCGCCATCGACATCGACGCCTGCATCATCTCCTCGACGGTGCCGCGGGTCGTGTTCAACCTTCGCGTCCTCTGCGACCGCTACTTCGGCTGCCGGCCGCTCGTCGTCGGCAAGCCCGACTGCATGTTGCCGGCGCCGCCCCGGGTCGATCAGGGCACCCAGGTCGGCCCCGACCGCCTGGTCAACGCGGCTGGCGCCTTCGACCGCCACGGCGGCGACCTCGTCGTCGTGGATTTCGGCACAGCCACCACCTTCGACGTGGTTGATACTGACGGCGCCTATGTAGGCGGGGTGATCTCTCCGGGTGTCAACCTCAGCCTTGAGGCGCTGCACATGGCCGCGGCGGCGCTGCCGCATGTCGATGTCTCGATGCCCGAGGCAGTGATCGGCAAGAACACCGTCGCCTGCATGCAGTCGGGCGTCTTCTGGGGCTATATCGGCCTCGTCGAAGGGATATGCGCGCGGATTCGAACGGAGTTCGGTCGGTCGATGAAGATCATCGGCACCGGCGGGCTTACGCCCCTGTTCGCGCAGGCCACCGACGTCTTCGACTGGGTCGAGGACGACCTGACCATGCATGGCCTGACGGTCATCCACGCATTCAACAAGGAAAACGGATGAGCTCCAAAGACCGCCTGATCTATCTGCCGCTCGGCGGCGCCGGCGAGATCGGCATGAACGCCTATGTCTATGGCTACGGGCCAGCGGGCAAGGAACGGCTGATCGTCGTCGATCTCGGCGTGACCTTCCCGGACATGGACACCTCGCCCGGTGTCGACCTGATCATGGCCGACGTCGCTTGGCTCGCCGAGAATGCGGACCGTATCGAGGCGATTTTCATCACCCACGCGCACGAGGACCATGTCGGCGCGCTCGGGCTTCTGTGGCCGCAGATCAAGGCCCCGGTCTATGCCCGTGCCTTCACCGCCGCCATCGCCAATCTGAAGATGGAGGAGCAGGGCAACCCGCTTGACGTGATCCGCGTCGTCAAGCCCCGCCCCGAGACGGTCGAGGCCGGGCCGTTCAAGGTCCAGTTCGTGCCGGTGAGCCACTCGATCCCCGAAAGTGCGGCACTCGTCATCGACACGCCGGCGGGGCGGATCGTCCATTCGGGCGATTTCAAGCTCGACGGAACGCCCATCGTGGGCGAGCCTTTCGACCCCAACCAGTGGCACGAGATCGCCAACGAAGGCGCGGGCGTGAAGGTGCTGACCTGCGATTCGACCAACGTCTTCTCGCCGCTTCCGGGCCGGTCTGAGGCCTCGCTGGCCGCGCCCTTGTCCGAGCTGATCGCGGCGCAGGAGGGGATGGTGGTCGCGACCACCTTCGCCTCGAACGTGGCGCGGTTGAAGACGCTGGCCGAGGCGGGACGTGCGGCGGGCCGCTCGGTCTGCATGCTCGGCCGGGCGATGAAGAAGATGATCACGGCGGCGGCGGAGACCGGCGTGCTGACCGATTTCCCGGCGGTGATCCCGCCCGAGGAGGCCGCGGAAATGCCGCGCCGCAAACTGATGCTGATCGTCACCGGCAGCCAGGGCGAGCGGCGCGCGGCCTCGGCGCAGCTGGCGCGCGGCAAGTACCTTGGTCTGGAGATGAAAGAGGGGGACACGTTCCTCTTTTCCTCCAAGACCATTCCCGGCAACGAGCGTGGCGTGATCCGGGTGATGAACGCGTTTTCCGAGATGGGGGTCGACGTGGTCGACGACCGCGGCGGGCTCTATCACGTCTCGGGCCATGCCAACCGGCCCGACCTCGAGGCGGTGCACGATCTTCTAAGGCCGAAGATCCTGCTGCCGATGCATGGCGAGCACCGCCATCTGAGGGAGCATTGCCGGATCGCCATCGAGAAGGGAATCGCGGCGGAACTCGCGGTGAACGGCACCGTCGTCGACCTGACCGGCGATGAGCCCGAGGTGGTCGAATACATCGAAACCGGTCGGACCTACCTCGATGGCAGCGTGCTGATCGGTGCGCTTGACGGCGTGGTGCGCGACCGGATTCGCATGGCGCTGAACGGCCATGTGATGGCGAGCGTGATCATCGACGAGGATGACGAGCCTCTGGGCGATGCTTGGGTCGAGATCAAGGGTCTCTCGGACAGGACCCGCCGTAACGCCGACTTCGCCGAGATGATAGAGGCGGAGGTGAACGAGTACCTAAGCTCGGCCGCCGACAAGGTGCTTAGGGACGACGACAAGCTGGAGGAGGCGGTCAAGCGCATCGTCCGCCAGGTTGCGCTTGAGGAGATCGGAAAGAAGCCCGAGGTCACGGTCGTCACGAGCCGGCTTGTCGCCGAATAGGCGGCGACAGGTTTTATCCCGCATCCGTCCCGCCTCGCCGCACCCGCGCATCTTGATCGGAGGTAGGGCTTCCGGCGGTCACCTTCGCAGGTGACCCGCCGCAAGGGGAAGAGGCCGGGTCAGGCCTTTTCGCTCTTCAGCCCGCGCATCAGGAAATCGGGCACATGGTCGCCCATGCCGACCACCGGCGCGTCGCGGTCCTCGCGGCGGCCACGGCCCTCGCCCTTGCCCTTGCGGTCGGACCTGCGATCGTCGCGGCGCTCGGCACGCTCGGGGCGCGGTTCAACCGCCGGCTCGGGCCGGGGCTCCGGCCTTGCCTCGGCCTTGGCGGCAGCCAACGGCTGCTCTAGCGGCGCCATCGGAGCCTCTTCGCCATGCGGCTTCACCGGACGCGGCTTGCGGTCCTCGCGGCCGCCACGGCTGCGGCCACGACCCTTGCCCTTGTCGTCGTCCTTGCGCGCGGGGCGCTGCGCGGCCTCGCTGATTTCGAATCCCTCGGGGATCGCGCCGCGCGGGATCGGCTTTTTTACAAGCGCCTCGATCGCGTCCAGATACTTCTGGTCGGCCGGGGTGGCGATGGTGACGGCCACGCCCTTGCGGCCGGCGCGGCCGGTGCGGCCGATCCGGTGGACATAGTCCTCGGCATGGGAGGGCACGTCGAAGTTGAATACATGGGAGACGGCAGGAATGTCGAGGCCGCGCGCGGCGACGTCGGAGGCGACGAGAAAGCGCAAGCTTCCGTCGCGGAAGCCGTCGAGCGTCTTCATCCGCTGGCTCTGGTCGAGGTCGCCGTGGATCGGCGCCGCGTTGTAGCCGTATTTCTTCAGCGATTTCGCGAGGATGTCGACCTCGGTCTTGCGGTTGCAGAAGAGGATCGCGTTGGTGCAGGCCTCGCCCTCGGAGTCGATCACCGCGCGCAGCAGTTCGCGCTTCTGCTTGGCCGACTGGTCCTTGCGGGTAGGCGTCAGCTCGATCAGCCGCTGCTCGATCGTCTCGGAGGTCGTGGCCTGCCGCGCGACCTCGATCTTGGCGGGGTTGTGCAGGAAGGTATTGGTGATCCGCTCGATCTCGGGCGCCATCGTGGCGGAGAAGAAGAGCGTCTGGCGGGTGAAGGGCGTGAGCTGGAAGATCCGCTCGATATCCGGAATGAAGCCCATGTCGAGCATCCGGTCGGCCTCGTCCACCACCATGATCTGGACGCCGGTGAGCAGGAGCTTGCCGCGCTCGAAATGGTCGAGCAGACGGCCCGGCGTCGCGATCAGGACGTCGACGCCGCGGTCGATGAGCCGGTCCTGCTCGGCGAAGCTGACGCCGCCGATGAGGAGCGCCTTCGTGAGCTTGGTGTGCTTCGAATAGGTGTCGAAGTTCTCGGCGACCTGGGCGGCCAGTTCGCGCGTCGGCGCGAGCACGAGGCTGCGCGGCATCCGCGCCCTTGCCCGGCCGCGGCCGAGAAGCGTGATCATCGGCAGCGTGAAAGAGGCGGTCTTGCCGGTCCCCGTCTGGGCGATGCCGAGGACGTCTCGGCCTTCGAGCGCGTGGGGAATGGCACCCGCCTGGATCGGGGTGGGGGTCTCATAGCCGGCTTCGGCAATGGCTTGCAGGACCTTCGGGTCCAGCTTCAGGTCGGAGAATTTGGTCATTGGCGTCCATCGAATGCGGTATGGCACCGCAAGGGTGAAGGGACGCGACTTCCGGGCGCCCCGGCGAGTGCCCGCCGGATGCAGGCACCATCGCCCTACTGCAAAGCCGCCGAAAGGTCAATCAGCGCGAGCCGGTTCTGGCCAATGGTATGAAATGTCTGTTCCAACTTGCCCGGAGGCGGTCTAGGCTGCCGCGATGGTTTCGGCAAAGGGCGGGGTGGATGCTGCCAATCCATGTCATAAACCTTGCCCGGCGGCCGGATCGGCTGGCGCGGATCGGCGCGGAACTCGACGGGCTCGGCCTTTCGTGGCGCCGGGTCGAGGCGATCGACGCAGCAGAGAGCGACCCCGCTCAGCTTGCATCGGCATTTGGCGCCGGAGCGCTCGGGCGGGTGTTCCCGGCGACACTCGGCGACATGGCCTGCTCGCTTACCCACCAGTGCCTCTGGGGCGAGATCGCCGGGGGCGACGCCGAGGTCGCGATCGTGCTCGAGGACGATGCGCGGCTGGCGGCGGGCTTCGCCGCGCTCGCCGACGTCGATCTGGCCGGCCTGATGGGGCGGCACGGGATGGGGGCGCTGAAGCTTGAATTCTGGCCCGGTCCGCAGCGAAGCCGCAGGTTTCCTCTTGGCGAGGCGCTTGGCCAGGTCGAGGGCGAGGCTGGGCTATTCCGGATGCGGAGCAGCTTTCTCGGCACCTGCGGCTATGTTCTGACGCGCGAGGCGGCGGAGCGTCTTCTGACGCGCTATCCGCGGCTTGGCGTTCCGGTCGACCATTTTCTGTTCGGCGCGGAGGCGGGGCGCGGATATCGCTTGCTCAAGCCGGGTTTTGTCAACCCCGCGCCGGTCCTGCACGACGTGGACACTTTCGGCTCCGACATCGGCGCGGAGCGCGAGGCGGGGTTCGTCGGGCCGCGCGGCTGGCGGCGGCGGCTCAGGGACCACCGCCATCGGAAGCGGCAGCAGGCCGAACTCGAGCGCGGCTCGACGGTCCGGGTCGAGATGCGCTTTGCCGGGTAAACCCCCGCTTCAGATCATCATTTCCTTGGTCGCCGACAGCTTCAGCGTCGGGTGGTCACGGGTGATCCGGTCGATGTCCCATTGCAGCCGCGTCAGATAGACGATGTCGCCGTCATGGTCATGGGCGATATGGCCCTTGTTGGCGTTGACGAATTTCTCCACGTCGGCCTTCGGTCCGGTGACCCAGCGCGCGGAGGTGAAGGGCGAGCTTTCGAACCGCACGGGGAGCGAGTATTCGATCTCGATCCGGCTCGCGAGCACGTCGAACTGCAGCGCGCCAACGACGCCGACGATGAAGCCCGAGCCGATGACGGGCTTGAAGACCTTGGCGGCGCCCTCCTCGGCGAACTGCATCAGCGCCTTTTCGAGGTGCTTTGACTTCAGCGGATCGCCCGCACGGACGGTCTGCAGAAGCTCGGGCGCGAAGCTCGGGATGCCGGTGAAGCGCAGCGCCTCGCCCTCGGTCAGCGCGTCGCCGATGCGGAGCTGGCCGTGGTTCGGGATGCCGATGATGTCGCCCGCCCAGGCCTCCTCTGCCAGTTCACGGTCGGCGGCCAGGAAGAGGACCGGGTTCGACACCGCCATCGGCTTCTTGGAACGCACATGCAAGAGTTTCATGCCGCGCTCGAAATGGCCCGAGGCGAGACGGACGAAGGCCACGCGGTCGCGGTGCTTGGGGTCCATGTTGGCCTGCACCTTGAAGACGAAGCCCGCGACCTTGCCCTCCTCGGGCGCGATCTGGCGTTCGGTGGCGGTCTGCGGCTGCGGCTCGGGGCCGTAGTCGCCGATGCCCGACATCAACTCCTTGACGCCGAAGGAGTTGATCGCCGAGCCGAACCAGATCGGGGTCAGATGACCTTCGAGGAACGATTTCCGGTCGAAGGCCGGCAAAAGTTCCTTTGCCATTTCAAGCTCTTCGCGAAGCTTCTTCAGCTGGTCGGCGGGAACGTGCTCGGCCAGTTTCGGATCGTCGAGCCCGTCGATCCGGATCGACTCAGCGACCCGGTTGCGGTCGGCGCGGTCCATCAGCTCGAGCCGGTCGTTCAGGATGTCGTAGCAGCCGAGAAAATCGCGGCCCATGCCGATCGGCCACGAGGCCGGGGTCACGTCGATGGCGAGGTTTTCCTGGATCTCGTCGATGATCTCGAACGTGTCGCGCGCCTCGCGGTCCATCTTGTTGCAGAAGGTCAGGATCGGCAGGTCGCGCAGGCGGCAGACCTCGAAGAGTTTCCGCGTCTGGCTTTCCACGCCCTTGGCCCCGTCGATCACCATGATCGCGGCATCGACGGCGGTCAGCGTGCGGTAAGTGTCCTCGGAGAAGTCCGAGTGGCCCGGCGTGTCGACGAGATTGAACCGGTAGGGGCCGAAGTCGAACGACATGGCCGAGGCCGAGACCGAAATGCCGCGGTCCTGCTCGAGCTTCATGAAATCCGAGCGCGTGCGCCGCGCCTCGCCCTTGGCGCGGACCTGCCCGGCCATCTGGATCGCGCCGCCGAACAGGAGGAATTTCTCGGTCAGCGTGGTCTTGCCCGCATCCGGATGCGAGATGATAGCGAAGGTGCGGCGCCGGGCGATCTCGGCGGGAAGGGCGGGGCGGTTCGACTGGTCCATCATGGCGCGCGATATAGCGGCGGCGCGAGGCCGCCGCAATGGCGCTAGCCGACGCGGGTGATGAGGAGGTCGGTCGGCGCGCTCTGGACCAGCATCGTCGCGAAGCTTCCGAGCAGATGCGTGGCGAGGCCGGCGCGGGAATGGGCCCCGACCGCGATCAGGTCGGCGCCGGAGTTCGCGAGCGCCTCGGCCATTACTTCGGTCGCGGGGCCTTCCGTGATGGTGACCGAACCGAGGCTGTCGGGCAGACGTTCGGTCCGGCGCCATTCCGCCTCTGCCGCGCGCGCCTCGTTGACGAAGGGCAGGGCGCTGTCCTGCGGCATCAGCCCCCTGAACGGGACATGGAGCGCATGAACGGCGACGATCGGCGCATCGGTTGCGATCTCGGATGCCGTCCTCAGCGCGGCGGCGGAGGCGGGCGAGAAATCCGTCGCGGCGAGGACACGGCGATAGGGCTGCCCGACCGGATTGCGGACCAGGAGGACGGGGCAGGACGCCTGGCGCAGGATCCGCTGCATCGTCGTGTCGCGGAACATGTCGGCCACCGGGCGCGGACGGTGCGAGCCGATAATCAGCAGATCGACCGCCTCGCTACTGGCCAGCGTTGCGATGGTCAGGCTGGGATCGCCGCGCAGCACCCGCGTCTCATAGTCCACCGCGGCATGATCAGGGTCGGCGGCCACAATCTGCGCGAGTGATCTTTCCGCTCCGGCGGCAAGCTCGGCGCCGATCGGCGACGGCAGGTCGTCGTCGACGACACTGGCCACGATCAGACGGGCGTTGTGCGACCGGGCCAGCGCGAAGGCGCGCCTCACAGCGCGGTCCCCTCGTGCGGAAAGGTCAGTGGTTACGAGGAAAACGGACATCTGCGCCTCCAAAGCTGTTGGCGTCGCTCCTTGCAGGGGCGACAGATCAAGCGGATTCTAACTAACCTGGCAAGCTACCGGCCTGCGTCAAATCAGGCTGTCGGGATCGTTGTTTTCTGGATGAAGGCGACCCTCCGGAACAATTGGTCTCAGCCAATCTTGCGCATCCGGTCGCCGCGCCTCACGGTGCCGTCCTTTGTCACCCGCCCGTAGATGCCCCGAAGCCGGAGCGTCTTGCCCTCGCCCATGTTCACGAACAGGCAGGCATCGCGGCCATAGCGGTCGATGAAATCCTGACAGCCGTTATGCGGCGTGTCGGTGATGACAAGCTCGACGGTTCCGAGCGCCAGCCGCGTTCCCGGAGGCAGATTGGCGGGTGAGAGGTCCATGTCGATGAACAGGTTGTCTCCCGCGGCCGCCCAGTTCCCGGGCTCTCCCGCAATCGCCTCCATGCAGCGTGCGTTCATCATGCAGATCTGGACGTCGGGATGGGGCTGGCCGTCCTCGGTCGACTTCCAGCAGCCCTTGGCCCAGTGATCGCCGTGGACGCCTCCGGCGAGGCTCAGCTCGGCCTGATCGACGATCCGCCGCTCGCCCGGCGTCGGGCGGATGACGATCGCCTTGATCTCCCCGTCGTCTTTCGGCGCTGCGAGGATGTTCGGCAGCGCTTGCCGAAGCTCCTCCATTGGTCGAGGCGGTACTACGGGAGAGGGGCGGGTCATGCGGGCAATCTCCTCTTCTTCCAGTCGGACAGAACGGATCCTGTGGTCGTGTTTATCCTACAACCGCGGCCGTTCCCTGGCCAGACGGGACGCGGCTCAGAGCTGGCGGTGGCGACCGAGAATCTCGGCCCGCACAGCCTCGTCGAGAAGCTCGCGCCCGGCTTCGGTGCCGAAATGCTGTGTCTGGTTCAGGCCGGGAAAACGGGCGCGGATCTCCTCGGCGAGGTCGGGCGGCAGATGGCCGACCGTGGCCTCGTTGACCATGAGGCTTTCCGCCGGGATCCCTTCGGCATAGATGATCTCGTGGCGGTCGAAGACGAGGCTGTAATAGTCGACGAACCCGCCTTCCTGGCGCAGCACGGACTCTCCGTCGACGAGATGCTTGGCCTGGACGAGGATCTCGGCGGTGCCGCCGACTCGGTTCGCGCCGCGCTGATAGATGAAGACCCGGTGATGCGGGCTGACCACGAGATCGCCCGCATTCCCGAGCGTGCCGGCGGTGATCACGACCGGCGCGAAGCCGCCCTTGGCGCGCATAGTCGACCTGCCGATCCAGCGGATCGGCTGCGGCCCGTGGTCCCGGGTCAGCACCCGGTCGCCGGGGGCGAGGGTTTCGATCGGACGCTGGGAGCCGTCGGGAAGCGTGACCATCGTGCCGGCGCCGAAGGAAACGCACAGGACGTCACCGATCCGAAGGCCGCCGAAGTCGTCGGTCGCGGCCAGAAGCGTGTAGTCGACGCCGGGCGCGATCGGCGAGAGCGGCAGGGCGAAGCCCGCGCCCGAGGCGGCATGGCGCGCGAAAAGGAGTTCCAGCCGCTCGCCGTCCTCGGTCATCAGCGTGAACAGGGACACCAGATCGACCCGGTCGCCCGGCGCGCCGATAGCGGAGCCCTCCGCGATCGCGGCCTGCGGCTGCCGGTCCGTGGGCGGACATAGCATCATCCGCAGAGCCCGCGCCGCGGGATCGAGCCGATAGACGTCGCCGGGCTCGCAGGCGGCCGCCTCCGCGATGGGATCACGAAGATTGACGCCGCGTCTGACGCGCAGCGCCTGCGCCTCGTAAACGTGCACGGCATGGGCCGGAAAGGGCTGCGCGCCGTCGCTCATCGTCTGACCTCGCATGATGTCCCGGGGGCGGGCCGGACAGGCCTATCAAATCGCGGACGCCAGCGTCAACGCGCGTCCCGGCTCCGGGGTGGTCGCTCGGTCGCAGATCCAGTCCGCGACCGCCTGCACGGTGCGTGGAGCGGCCTTGCCCTCGCGCAACGCAAGGAAATAGCCGCGCCCGGAGCTGGCCGAAACCTCCGTCAGCCGGATCAACGCGCCGGTGGCGAGGAAGCTGTCGAGCAGGCCGGGCCAGCACAGGCAGATCCCCTGTCCGGCGAGTGCCGCGCTGACCAGCATCGCATAGGCGCTGAAGTCGAGGGTTCGCGTGCCGGCCGGGCGCGGCACACCGACGGCCTCGAACCAGCTGTCCCAGTCATACCAGTAGCGTCGGCTCGACTCGGTCTTCAGGAGCGTGTGGCCGCCAAGCTCTTTCACGGTTTCGGGGCGGCGCACGCGGCTCAGGTAAAGCGGGCTCGCGGCCGGGAAGACATCCTCTCCGAGGATCTTGGCCTCGTCGGGCTGGGTAGCGTCCGGCGCGCCGAAGCGGATCGCGATGTCACCGCGCCGGCCGGGCTCGTCATGTTCCAGGCTTATGATCCGGATCGTCGTCTCGGGGAACGCAGCCTGCAGGTCGCCGAGCCGGGGAATCAGCCAGTAGGCGACGAAGCCCGAAGGCGCCGAGACGGATACCGTCCGGCCGCTCGCCGCACGGCGGAGGCGGTCGGTCGCGGTCTCGATCATGTCGAAACCGCCCCGCAGCGCGATGGACAGCTCCCGGCCCTGTTCGGTAAGCCGAACGGGCTTGTGCGTCCGGTCGAAGAGCGGACAGCCGAGATCCGCCTCGAGCGCCGCGATGCGGCGACTGATCGCGGGCTGCGAGACGTTAAGCTCGCGTGCCGCTCCGGTCAGCGTGCCGTGCCGGACGGCGGCATAGAAGGCGGTGAGGCCGGAGAAGCTCGGAAGGCGCATCTGAATCATAACCCCAGCGTATAATGAAGATCAGCTTTAGCGCATTGAGGCGGATCGGGGAAGCCGGCTAGATGCGACCGGAAAGAGGAGGAACCCCGCCATGACCGAACCGATGACGATCCCCGATGCCGCCGAAGCGCTGATGATCGGTGCGGCCGACCTGCCGGAAGCGGTAAATTCGCCCGAGCCGCCGGCGGCTCCCGGCTTCTCGGTCGATGCGGCGAAGGTCGCGCCTGAGGGGGGCACCGATCCGGTCTTCGGCAGCGTCGCCTGGCGGACCCTGATCTGCGCTGATCGGACGCCGACGAAGGAGTTCGTGCTCGGCATCGCCGAATTCGGACCCAGGGGCACGCTCAATCCGCACCGGCACGAGCCGGCAGAGTTCTATCTCTGCATCGAGGGGGGCGGCACGGCTACGATCGACGGCATCGCCCATGCGCTGGTGCCGGGCGTGGCCGTCTATATCCCCGGAAATGCCGAGCACGGCGTGGTCGCCGGACCGGAGGGATTGCGCTTCGCATATGGTTTCGCCGAGGCGGCGTTCTCTGGCGTTACCTACCGGTTCTCCTCCGCGGCCGCCTGAACGCGGCCACTGGCCACAGCCCGCGAAATCCCTATTCTCTCTCCGCGAGTGTGGGAGGACAGGATGGATCTGGGAATTCGCGGACGCCGCGCGCTGGTCACGGCCGCATCGAAGGGCCTCGGACGGGGCTGCGCCGAGGCGCTGGCGGCCTCCGGGGTCGATCTCGTGATCAATGCGCGCGGCGCCGATGCCCTGGCGGCGACCGCCGCCGAGATCCGCGCCGCGCATGGCGTCGACGTGACCGAGGTCGCGGCCGACATCACCTCCGAGGCCGGCCGAGCCGCGGTACTCGATGCGGCCGGAGCGGTCGACATCCTCGTCACCAATGCCGGTGGCCCGCCGCCGGGGCACTGGAGCGAGTGGGCGCGCGAGGACTTCATCCGCGCGCTCGACGCCAACATGCTGACGCCGATCGCGCTGATGCAGGCGGTGCTGCCCGGCATGATGGCGCGGCGCTGGGGACGGATCGTCAACATCACCTCGCAGGCGGTGAAGGCGCCAATCGCCAGCCTCGGCCTCTCGAACGCGGCGCGGACCGGCCTCACCGGTTTCGTCGCTGGCACCGCGCGGCAGGTCGCGCCGGACGGCGTCACGATCAACAACCTCCTGCCCGGCATCCACGACACCGAGCGAGCGGCCTCGCTCGATGGCGCCGCCGCCCGCGCCGAGGGCATCAGCCCCGATGAAGCACGCGCCCGCCGCGCCGCCACGATTCCCGCGCGCCGCTACGGCACGGCGGCGGAGTTCGGCGCGGCCTGCGCCTTCCTCTGCTCGGCTCATGCCGGCTTCATCGTCGGCCAGAACCTCCTGCTCGACGGTGGCGCGACGAACACGACCCTGTGACATGTTCCCTTCTTCATTGCCGAAATACCCTGGGGGTCCGGGGGTGAAACCCCCGGTCGGTCGGCCGAGGCGCAGCCGAGGTCGAAACCCGCAATGCTTGCGGCCAGCCGGCCGGACTGCTATCCGGTCCAAAACCTGACCAATTTTCTCGGACACGGGGCATGCGCGACCTGACAGAGACACCGCCGCGACTTGAGGTCCAGAACCTCGTCCGCCACTTTGATGGCCGGACCGTGGTCGATGACGTCTCGCTTACGATTCCGGCCGGGCAGGTCACCTGCCTCCTCGGACCCTCGGGCTGCGGCAAGTCGACGACGCTGCGGATGATCGCCGGGGTCGACATGCAGGACACCGGCCGCATCCTCGTCGACGGGCGGCTGATCTGCGACACCGTGTTCCGGATCCCGCCCGAACGGCGCTCCATCGGGCTGATGTTCCAGGATTTCGCGCTCTTTCCCCATCTCAGCGTCACCGAGAACATCGCCTTCGGCCTAACCCACGGCGATGCGGCCCGGAAGCGGCGGGTCGACGCGCTCCTCGAACGGGTCTCGCTTTCCGGTTTCGGGCCGAAATATCCCCACGAGCTTTCGGGCGGCGAGCAGCAGCGGGTGGCGCTCGCCCGTGCGCTCGCACCCAATCCGCGCATCCTTCTGATGGACGAACCGTTCTCGGGCCTCGACGAGCGGCTCCGCGACGGCATCCGTGACGACACTCTGGCGCTTCTGAAAGAGGAGGGCACGGCGGTCCTTCTCGTCACGCACGAGCCGCACGAGGCGATGCGCATGGCCGACGAGATCGCGCTGATGCGCCGCGGCCGGATCGTCCAGCGCGGCGCGCCCTACAACATCTACAACGCCCCCGTCGACCGAGAGGCGGCCGCTTTCTTCTCTGATATCAACATCCTGCGCGGCGAAGTTCAGGGGGCGCTGACGGCGACCGCCTTCGGCGAATTCCTTGCCCCCGGCGTGCCCGACGGCACCGAGGTCGAGATCGTGATCCGGCCGCAGCATCTCAAGATCGACTTCGACCGGGCCGGGCGCGGCCCGAATCCGACGCCTGCCGACGGTACCCCTGCGCGGGCCGAGGTGGTGCGGGCCCGGTTCCTCGGCCGCGAGAGTCTCGTGGAGTTTCGGCTCGACTACGGCGGCGACATTCTCAAGGCGACGGTGCCCGCGGTGTTCCTGCCCAAGCCCGGAACGGTGATGTGGCTGATGATCCGCCGCGACCGCTGTTTCGTCTTTCCGCGCCGGGGTTGAGGCTCAGGCCGGCGCGATCCGGGCGAGGTAATCCTCGACCGTCTTGCCTGGTTCGGGCAGGAACGCGCCGCCGTCATGCTTGAGAGACGTTACAAGATCGACGCGAAACACTTTGAAAGAATTTGAGTATTCGCACCACGACGTCAGCGTCCAGAGCTTGCCCCAATAATCGAGGTGCAGGGGCCTCACCCTTGTCGCCGGAGCATTGCGGTACGAAAGCGCGAGCGTCAGATGCTCGCGCACGGCACGCCGGATCAGGCCGAGATGCGGCGCAGCCCGCGCCGCCTCGGCGCTCGAGAAGACGAAGGTGTCGGACCCGGTGTCGCCGGCATCGGCGGGCGAAACCGCGGCGATCTTGGCGCGCAGGCTCTCGGCCGCGCGCGCCAGCACCGGATCGGCGGCACCGGCGACCAGCGTGATGCCGAGCCGCAAGACCTCGAACTCGTCCTTGGTGATCGCCATCGGCGGCAGCGTGACCGGGTCGCGCAGGAGATAGCCGATGCCGCGTTCGCCACTGACCGGCAGGCCGCGTTCCATCAGGACGGCCATGTCGCGCCAGATCGTGCGCGGCGAGACCCCGAGCGCCTCGGCGAGGTCTGCGGCACGATGGAGCTTGCCGTCGCGCAGGATGCGCAGAAGCTGGAACAGGCGGTCGTTGCGGCGCATCGGATCCCGGAATGAGGGGGTGCAACTGACAAAATACTGTCAGTTGCGCCGCACCTTCAAGGCCTGAACCGGCCTTTCGGCGCGCGGAAAGGGCTTTGACGGAAGCCCCGGACGGACTACATCGGGCAGGTAGCAGAACGGACGCTGCGGATGCGTCCGATGGGAGACGAACATGCTCAACAATATCGGCATTCCTGGCCTTCTTCTGATCGCTGTCGTCGTGCTGGTGCTTTTCGGTCGCGGCAAGGTCTCCTCGCTGATGGGCGAGGTCGGCAAGGGCATCACCGCCTTCAAGAAGGGCGTGAAGGACGGCACCGAGGAGATCGAGAACGACACCGCCGACGCCGCCCGTGACGTGACGCCGAAACCGAAGAAGGACAAGGCCTGAGCCTTGGCCTTCGCCTGAAGGGGCGGCGCGGACATGTTGGATATCGGCTGGAGTGAGCTTCTGCTCATCGGCATCGTGGCGCTGATCGTGGTTGGTCCGAAGGATCTGCCGCAGATGTTCCGTACGCTCGGGCGCTTTACCGCGAAGGCGCGGGCGATGGGACGCGAGTTCCAGCGCGCCATGGACGACGCGGCGCGCGAGACCGGCGTCAAGGAAACCGCCGACGAGCTGAAGGCGATGACGACGAAGAAAAGCCTCGGGCTCGACAAGCTCGAACAGGCGGCCTCGAAGTTCGAGAAGTGGCAGCCGAACAAGCCCGCGGCGCCGAAGGGGCCGGCGACGCAGGCGCTGGCCGACAAGAAGGCAGCCGAAGCCGCGGCGCGGGCCGAGGCCAAGTCGGACGCACAGCCGGCCGCGACGGCGCCCGCGAAGGCGACGACAGCCGAGGTGAAGGCGGCGGAACCGGCCGCGAAGAAGCCGGCGGCTTCGACCACGAAAAAGCCGGCGGCTCCGGCCACGAAAAAGGCTCCGGCGAAGCCGAAGGCCGCGGTGGAGGCTAAACCGGCCTCCAAGCCGAAGGCGAAGACGGCGGCGGCCAAGGCCAAGCCCGCAACCAAGAAGGGCGAGGCATGATGAAGGACGAGATCGACGACTCGACGGCGCCGCTGATCGAACATCTGACGGAGCTCCGGTCGCGCCTGATCTGGTCGGTGCTGGCCTTCATCGTGGCGATGGTCGCCTGTTTCTCGGTGGCCGACCCGATCTTCACCTTCCTGACCAAGCCGATCTGCGCGGCGCTCGCCGACCGCGGGCAGGACTGCTCGCTTGCGATGATCAAGCTGCAGGAGGGCTTCTTCGTCGCGATCCGGATCTCGTTCCTCGGCGGCTTCGTGCTGTCGTTCCCGTTCATCGGCTACCAGCTCTGGCGCTTTGTCGCGCCCGGCCTCTACAAGTCCGAGAAGAACGCCTTCCTGCCGTTCCTGGTCGCCTCGCCGGGCATGTTCCTCGCGGGCGCGGCCTTCGCATATTATGCGATCCTGCCGCTGGCGTTCTCGTTCTTCCTGGGCTTCCAGAAATCTGGCCCGGTGCCGGCCGAAGGTGCGCTCGACCCGGCGGTCAGCACGGCGGCGGGCATTGCCTTCTTCGGCTCGATCGAGGAATACTTGGCGCTTACGATCAAGTTCGTCCTAGCCTTCGGCCTCTGCTTCCAGCTCCCGGTGCTCCTGACGCTGATGGGCAAGGCGGGGCTGGTGTCGAGCGCGGGGCTGGGCGCGGTGCGCAAATACGCCGTTGTTGGCATCCTCGTCCTCGCCGCGATCGCCACGCCGCCCGATGTGGTGAGCCAAGTGATCCTCTTCGTCGTGGTCTACGGGCTTTACGAAGTGTCGATCTTCCTCGTCGCACGGGTCGAGAAGAAACGCGAGGCGGAACTCAGGGCCCAGGGCTTGTGGTTCGATGACGAGGACGAGGAGGAGGCGTCAGGCGAAGGCGCGGCCAAGGAATGAGCGAGGCGTTTCTGGCCCGCATCGCCGAGGCGCTGGAGCGGATCGCTCCGGCGCCACGACGGTCGCCCGACTTCGCCGCCGCCGAAGCTTTCGCCTGGCATGTGAACCCTGACCGTATGGAGCCTGTCGCGGAGGTGAACCGCGTCGACCTGCCGCTCCTCGTCGGCATCGACCGCTCGCGCGACACGCTTCTGGCCAATACGCTGCAGTTCGCGCGCGGCCTGCCCGCGAACAACGCGCTTCTCTGGGGCGCGCGTGGGATGGGGAAGTCCTCGCTCGTCAAGGCGGTCCATGCCGAGGTGTTGCGTCAGGGCCTGCCGCTCAAGATCGTCGAGCTCAGCCGCGAGGATCTGCCCACGGTCGGCCGGCTCCTGACCCACTTGCGCGCCGCGGGCGGCCACCGCTTCGTGCTCTTCTGCGACGACCTCTCGTTCAGCCATGATGACCAGCACTACAAGAGCCTCAAGGCGGTGCTCGATGGCGGGATCGAGGGGCGGCCGGCGAACGTGGTCTTCTACGCCACCTCGAACCGGCGCCACCTCATGCCGCGCGACATGATCGAGAACGAGCGGTCGAGCGCGATCAACCCGTCGGAGGCGGTGGAGGAGAAGGTCTCGCTTTCGGACCGGTTCGGGCTCTGGCTCGGTTTTCATCCCTGCAATCAGGACGAGTACCTGGAGATGATCCGCGGCTATTGCGACGCTTACGGCGTGGCGATCGACGATGCCAGCTTGCGCGCCGAGGCGATCGAGTGGCAAGCAACGCGGGGGGCGCGGTCAGGGCGCGTGGCTTGGCAGTACTTCACAGATCTTGCCGGGCGGCGGGGCGTCACGCTCTGACGCGCCCTTGCGCCTGCGCAGAATGCGGGCGGCGTACCGATTTCACCCGGAGCCTGCGGCAGCGGCAGCCTGTGCCTCCAGGATCTTGATCTGGTTTTCCCGGACATCCAGCCGCGGTCGCCAATCGTACCGCTTGTCGGCCGCGGGGCGTGACCAGTAGAGTGTGCCACCGTAGCGCCAGGGGTCGAGGATGATCCCGTCGTACAAGGTATCGCCCCGTCGGCTGATGACTGCCGTGTGATGAATGATCCGGAACTGTTTCGGCGGCGACGTGGCCCAGTGCAGCGACAGGGTGCGAAACTGCTCCTGGTTCAGGCGCTTGAGAAGATCCTCGGTCCAGTCATTGCAAAGTCCGCGCTCTCGCTGACCGTGAAGGACCTTGTCATTGTGGATGATCGGCGGGTCGGTGATCTGGTACTCGTAGGCGAGTTGCTGCGAATAGAGGTAGGCGATGCTGGCGGCGCGTTCGGCCTCCTCGGGGGCGACGTCCGGTCCAAGCCTTTTTATTTCAAGCGCCAGTGTGTCTATGTCGTTCTGGGTGACCGTCGGTTTCGCCGCGCAGCCGCCGATCAGCAGGGCCGCCGCCGCAACCAGCAGCGATGCAAGAAACTTCGGCATCCGTTCTCCACACGAGCTTGGCGCGGAGCCAGGCTCCGGCCGGTCTTGCCCCAATATCCGTTATTGCAGATATGGCATCGGGTCGACGCTGTCGAAGCCCTGACGAACCTCGAAATGCAGGAAGGCCGGGTCGGAGGCGCGAACCTTGGCGATCGTCTGGCCGCGCGAGACCTTGGCGCCCTTGGCGACCGCGATCCCGTCGATATTGGCGTAGACGGTGAGCAGGTTGCCCTCGTGGCGGATCACCAGGATCGGCACCTGCTCAGTGTCTTTGGTGATCGCGGCGACGGTGCCATCTCCGGCCGCGGTGACCGACGAGCCGGCGCTCGCGGAAATGTCGATGCCTTCGTTCTTCTTCTTCTGGTAGCCGCGGATGATCTTGCCCTGGACCGGCATCGCCAGCTTCGAGCCCGAGGAGGCCGCGGTCTTCTCGGCGCCGAGATCCGCGGGGGGCGGGGTCTTGACCGGCGCGGCGGCCGGCGTGGTCTTCTCCGCCGGCAACGGTGTGGAAGCCGAGGGAGGCGTCGGCGTCGGCGAGCCTTGGCCGGGTGCCGTCACCGCGACGGGCGCGGGGCGGGTGGCATTCGCGACCGGGATCAGCAGGGTCTGGCCCTCGCGGAGCCCGAGATCGGGGCCGAGCCCGTTCCAGTCGGCAAGCGCCTTGACGTCGACGTTGTAGAGCCGGGCGACGGAATAGGCGGTCTCGCCACGCTGTACGCGGTGGCGAACCGGTTCGGTGCCGCTCACCGGCGCCGGGGCCGGTGCGGCGGCGGGCTGCGGTGCGGGCGTCGCAGAGGCGCGGTCGAGAGCGCCCGAGGCGATCGTGGTCACGTCGATACGGCCGCCGGGGGCGGTCGCCGGAGCGCCCATCACCGGAGCGGCGGTCACCGGCGCGGCGCCCGCGACGCGGCGCGGCAGCGCGACGATTTCGCCCTCGCGGAGCTGCATGCCGGGCTGAAGCGCGTTGTAGCCGGCGAGCTCCGCCGCAGGCAGGCCAACCCGGGCGGCGACGCTTTCAACGGTGTCGCCGCGACGCGCCACCGCGACCTGGTAGTTCGGATACGAGATGATGCCGCGTGCGTCCGGGGCCGGGCGCGCCGCGCTCGCCTGCATGGCGGCGGCGGAGGTATCGAGGCCGATCTGGCTGTAGTTGCGCAGATCCGGATCGAAGCCGCCGCCCGGCTCGCAGGCGGCGAGCGCGACGAGGCTGGTTCCGAGAAGGGCCACGCGGAGCGCGGAGATCGGGCGGGAGGTGGTCATGCTCGCATCCTCAGTTCGCGGGCCCTGTTGACCGGGCCTCGGTGGGTTCGGGCGGCGCCTCAATCCTGCGCCAGCCCCTCGACCAGCGGCACAAAGCGCACCGGCCGAAGCTCGTCGTAATCGTATCCGTGAGGCTGGCGCGTCACCTTGATCAGGCTCTGCACCGTGTCCGACTGCCCCACCGGCACCACCATGATACCGCCGATCCTGAGCTGAGCCAAGAGCGGCCCGGGGGGATCCTCCGGCGCGGCGGTGACGAGAATCCGGTCGAACGGCGCCTGGTCGGGCAGGCCGTGGCTGCCGTCGGCGGCGATCGCGGTGATGTTGGTCAGGCCGAGGCTCTGGAACACCGCCTCGGCCTCGCGCACGAGGCGGCGGTGGCGGTCGACGGTATAGACCCGGCGGGCGAGCTGGCTCAGGATCGCCGCCTGGTAGCCCGAGCCGGTGCCGACTTCGAGCACCTTGTCGCGCGGGCTCACGGCCAGCGCCTGGGTCATCAGCCCGACGACTGTGGGCTGGCTGATGGTCTGGCCGCAAGCGATGGGCAGCGGCATGTCCTCATAGGCGCGCTCGGCAAAGATGCCGCGGACGAAGGCGCCGCGGTCGATCCGCTCCATCGCGGTCAGCACACGGGCGTCGGTCACGCCCTTCGAGCGGAGCCCGTAGAGAAAGCGCATTTTCCGCTCGGCCGGTTCGGTCATGCGAGCCGCGCCTCGAGCTCGGCGAGCGTGTCATGGGCGGTGAGGTCGGCGCGCATCGGCGTGACCGAGATCCAGCCGTCGAGATTGGCCGAGACATCGGTGCCGGGTGCGGTCGGCAGGTGCTGCGGCCCGCCGGTGATCCAGAGGAACTTGCGCCCCGAGGGCGAGATATGCGGCTCGACCCCGAAGAAGGTGTCGGTGCGATAGCCCTGGGCGGTGACCTTCATTCCCTTCACGTCGCGTCCGGCCACGGGCGGGAAGTTGACGTTGTAGAAGAGCCGGTAGTCGCCCTTGTCCCAGATCCCCTTGTCGAGAAGCGCGCGCACAACTGCTATGCCGTGGTCGCGGGCGGCCTCGAACGGGGTTTCCAGGTCCTCGGTCTTCGGCCCCATGAACTGCGACAGCGCGATCGCCGGCAGGCCTTGAAGCGCGGCCTCCATCGCGCCGCCGATGGTGCCGGAATAGAGCACGTTCTCGGCAGCGTTGTTGCCGCGGTTGACGCCTGAAAGGACGAGGTCTGGCCGACCGCCCTGCAAGACGTCGTAGAGCCCGGCAAGGACGCAGTCGGCCGGGCTGCCCTCGGCGGCGTAGCGGCGGGGACCGAGCTTCAGGATCATCATCGGATGGGTGTAGGAGATGCAGTGGCCGACGCCCGACTGCTCGAAGGCCGGCGCGACGGTCCAGACCTCTCCGTCGGGGCCGGCGATCTCCTCGGCGATCGCGGTCAGGATCTCGAGCCCCGGGGCGTTGATGCCGTCGTCATTGGTGATGAGGATGCGCATGCCCGGCCCCGTGCTTCTTTGCCCCTGATTAGACGACGGGCGGCAGGGCGTAAAGCGGCGATGCCGCGACCGTGCCACGCGATACCGCCGCTGGTGCAGCCTTGCCGAAAACGATCAGAGCGCGGCGAGCAGCCGGGCGGCTTCGTCGTGGATGTCGGCGAGGCCCGCGCGATCCTCGCCCGGGAAGAAGCGGGCGCGGGTCGCGGTGGCCATGGGGCGCGGCGTTTCGATCAGGACGCGCGGGCCGATCCTGGCGGTCTCGGCCTGCCAGCTCCGGGCGAGCGCGATCTGGGCCGCCTTGGTCGCGCCGTAGGCGCCGAAGAATTTCTCGCCGCCGCGCGGGTCGTCGAGGAAGAGCGCGGTGCCGTCGCCCGCGCGCAGGAGCGGTTCGAGAAGCGGGATCAGCGTCGCGCTGGCGCCGAGGTTGCATGCGATCGACTTGTCCATGTCCTTGGCCGCAATATGGCCGGCCGGGCTCAGTGGCGCGGCGTGGATCGCGGTATGGGCCCAGAGGCCGAGCTTGCCCCAGCGGTGCGCGATCGAGGCGGCCAGATGCGCCATCGCCTTGTCGTCGGTCACGTCCATTGGCGCGAGCGTGGCGCTGCCGCCGGCGGCCTGGATGCGGTCGTCAAGCTCCTCGAGACCTCCTGAGGTGCGGGCGACGGCAAGCACATGCCAGCCGGCTTCCGAGAGCGCGGCGGCAAGCGCGAAGCCAAGTCCGCGCGAGGCGCCGGTGACGAGGGCGAGCGGTTTGCTCGTGGGATCGGTGGCTACGGTCATGGCGTCCGTTTCGCACCCCGCGCGGGGGCTTGCAACGGATATTGTTGACTTATGGCAGGGTAGGGTCGAGATTCCGGGCGAACAGAACCGGGGAAAGGTCCGATCATGACACTTTCAGACGCTCTCTTCCCGACCCGCTCGCTGCTCGCGCGCGCGCTCATGGTGCTTGGCGGCTCGGTCTTCATCGCCCTCGCCGCGCAGGTTTCGGTGCCTATGGTGCCGACGCCGATGACATTGCAGACATTGGCAATCCTGATCGTGGGTTTCGCCTATGGCGCGCGGATGGGTGCGGTGACGCTTCTGGCCTATCTCGCCGAAGGCGCGGCGGGGTTGCCGGTTTTCGCGAACGGGCTGAACGTCGTGGCCTTCGCCGGGCCGACGGCGGGGTTCCTGATCGGCTTCGTGGGCCTTGCCTGGCTCGCCGGCCTCGCCGCGGATCGCGGCGTGAAGGGCGTGGTCGGCCTCTCGCTCGCGGGCATCGCCGCCTCGGCGCTTCTCTATCTGCCGGGCGTGGCCTGGCCGATGGGCGTTGCCGGCGCCGTCGGGATCGAGGCCGGCTGGGTCGGCCTGCCCGCGGACAAGATCTGGGCGGGTTTCGTGGCACCGTTCCTGATCGGAGACGCGGTCAAGGCGGTGATCGCCGCCCTGGTCGTTACCGGTGGCTGGGCGGCGTTGAAGAACAGCAAGGCCTGATTTCAGGCCTTTTCGCCTTGGCGAATAGTCGTGAGCGCCGCCTTTCGGGGCGGCGTTTTCGTTGGCTGGAGACCCGCAAAACTGCTACGCTTCCGTCGGACAAGGCGTTTCCGTTCCGACCCCGCTGCGCTTCTGTTCTGCGCGCGGTCGTATCATCTTGGTGGCGACGTCCACATTGGGAGATGCGCTCATGCCGACGTCGTTCGTCCTCGTTCATGGTGCCTTCGGATCTCCGGCGGAGCTAGCCCCGGTCGTCCCGTATCTCGAAGCCCGCGGGCATCGCGTGGTCAACGTCGATCTGCCTTGCGAACGCGCCGAGTCGACGCTCGAGGATTATGCGGCCGCGGTCGTGCGCGCGATGGAGGGAACAAGCCGTCCTCGCATCCTAGTCGCCCATTCCGCGGGCGGTGCGACCATCCCCCTTGTCGCGTCCCTGTTACCGGTCGACCGGCTGGTCTTCGCAGCTGCCATTGTACCGGAACCGGGGCTTTCGATTTCGGAGGTCGTGGGGCCGGACGTTGCGGTAACGATCGCTGCGGTCACCATCGACAACGGCGATGGGACGCGGTCGTTCAATTTGGACCTGCTTGCCTCTCTGGCACCGCCGGAGGAACGCGACGCCTATCTCGAGTTCCTGACCCGAACGCAGCGAAGCCAAGGCTGGCTGGCGATCAACCAGCCCTGGCCAGGAGCAGGGATCCCTGAGATCCCGCGCGATTATATCCTTTGCACCGACGATCAGATCATCCCTCCAGACCGGCAGCGGGCCTTCGCGGCCAAGCTGGGGGTTAGTCCGATCGAGATCGCGTCCGTTCACGCGGTCTTCACGTTCATGCCACGTGAACTTGCCGATCTTCTCGTTTCGCTGGCGGGGTGACGGACGCGCGTTGCTCTGGAGTCCGGTGCCGCGAGTGGTGTTGCTTCATGCGTGTGAACCGCCCACCTCCCCAGAGGCAAGAGGTCACTGCGGGGCTGCTCAGCCGGCGTCTGAGTGAAGCCGCCGCAGGGCTGCCTCGCACATGCCGTAGGGCTCCCATTCGCAGCCCTGGCAAAGGGTCTTGAGACTTCCCGGCGGCACGTTGTCGCGGATCCGCGCCTTGGCCTCGCCCCAGGTCAATGTCTCGCGAGGTTCCAGCCTGAGGGCGGCGGCGTGGGCGCGGTCGAGGACCTTGATCTTCGGCTCGTTGGTGCAGGCCCGGCCGCGCCGCTTGGGGCAGGGGCCGCAGATGTCGTCGGTGGCGCCCGTGACCTCGATCTCGGCCGCGTCGCCGTTCTCGGCCCGGAGCCGACCCATGACGATCGCCGTCATGTTCGCGGTGAAGTCGGGCGAGTAGCCCTTGCCCTCGAAGCCGAGCGAGCAGAGGAAATGGTGCGGGCGGTAGCGGATCGGGCTGCCGCTCACTCCGCCGCCTTCATCGCAAATCCCTTGGCGATCTGGTCCGATGGGGCCACCGGATAGTCGCCCGAGAAGCAGGCGTCGCAGTATTGCGGGCATTTGGCATCTCGGCCCCCGGCCTCGCCTGCCGCACGGTAGAGCCCGTCGAGCGAGACGAACTTGAGGCTGTCGACCCCGATCCAGTCGCGCATTTCGTCCTCGCTCATCGTCGCGGCGAGCAGCTTCTCGCGCTCGGGCGTGTCGACGCCGTAGAAGCAGGGCCAGGCGGTCGGGGGCGAAGCGATGCGGAAATGCACCTCGGCGGCGCCGGCATCGAGGATCATGTCCTTGATCTTGCGGCTCGTCGTGCCGCGCACGACGCTGTCATCGACGAGGATAACCCGCTTGCCCTTGATCAGCGCCCGGTTGACGTTGAGCTTGAGCCGCACCCCCATGTTGCGGATCTGCTCGGTCGGCTCGATGAAGGTGCGGCCCATGTACTGGTTGCGGATGATGCCCATCCCGAAAGGAATGCCGCTTTCGGCGGCAAAGCCGATCGCCGCCGGTGTGCCCGAATCCGGCACCGGGCAGACGAGGTCGGCCTCGACCGGCGCCTCGCGGGCGAGTTCCACCCCGATCTGGCGCCGGGTCTCGTAGACCGAGCGGCCACCGAGGATCGAATCCGGGCGCGAGAAATAGACCTGCTCGAAGATGCAGAACCGCGATTTTGCCGGGCCGAAGGGCCGCGAGGTTTCGACCTTGCCCTTCGAGATCACCACCATCTCGCCCGGCTCGACCTCGCGCAGGAACTCCGCGCCGATGATGTCGAGCCCGCAGGTCTCCGACGAAAGCGCATAGCCATCCTCGCCGACTTTGCCGAGGACGAGCGGGCGTACGCCCAGAGGGTCGCGCACGCCGATGAGCTTGGTGCGAGTCATGGCGATGACTGAGAAGGCGCCCTCGACGGCGCGAAGCGCGTCCTTCATCCGCTCGGGGATCGACTTCTGGATCGAGCGCGCCATGAGATGGATTATGCATTCCGAATCCGAGGAGGACTGGAAGATCGCGCCGCGCTCGATCAGGTCGCGGCGGAGCTGCGCGGCATTGGTGAGGTTGCCGTTATGCGCGATCGCCGCGCCGCCCATCGCAAACTCGCCGAAGAAGGGCTGGACGTCGCGGATCGCGGTGTTGCCCTTGGAGCCGGCGGTGGAGTAGCGCACATGGCCGATGGCGAGCGGGCCGGGCAGCATCTGCATCACGTCGGGCTTGGTGAAGTTGTCGCGGATGTAGCCGAAGCGGCGGACGTTGTTGAACCCGTCCTTCGGGTCGTAGGCGACGATGCCGCCCGCTTCCTGGCCGCGATGCTGGAGCGCGTGCAGTCCGAGGGCGACGAAGTTCGCGGCATCGGGTACGCCGATCACGCCGAAGACGCCGCATTCTTCCTTCAACTTGTCATCATCGAAGGGGTGGGCGAGGAAGGGACGCATGGGGCCTGGCTCCGATTCCGGGATTTGCCCCCCATTTAGAGCCAAGCCGGCCGTATGTCACGCCCATGTAACGGCGCAAGCGATCACAATCGTCCGGTTGCCAGAGTCAATTCGTTGTCGAGGGTGCCGTGAGCGACTTGGCGCCGCTGCCGTTGGCCTCCTCGGTGGCGGGAGCCGGAGCAACGCCGCATTCACCGACGAGCTCCTCGTAGCGGGCCATGACCCATGCGGGCGCGTCCTGGGGCATCTCCTTGTTGAGCTTGTCCTCGAGCGAGGCGAAGACCACGGCCGAGCGGGACTGGTCGACGACCGGGACCGTCGCGGCCACGAGCACGCGGTTGTAGACCACGAAAGCCACCGCGACGAGAAGGATGCCGCGCAGGACGCCGAAGAGGAAACCGAGACCCTGGTCGACGCCACCGAGCGCGGACCGCTGGACCGCCGAGGCGAAGAGCGGCGTGAAGACAGACATCACGATCAGCGCCAGCGCGAAGACCGCGGCGAAGGAAGCGATGATCGACAGTTCGCAGCTTTCGCCGAGATAGGTGTCGAGAACCGGGATCTGCTTGATCAGCGGCTCGGCCTGCGGCGCGAACATGAAGGCGAGCACCGCAGCGACGACCCAGCCGAGGATCGCCAGCGACTCGCGGACGAAGCCGCGACTGTAGGCGAGCACCGCCGAGACCAGAATGACGACGGCAACGACGGCGTCGACGATCGTGAAACCTTCCATGTTCCTGCTCCTCGCTCTCAGCCCGCCGCGAACATTTCGCCGACGAACGTCGTCAGATCGGGCATCTTGCGCACCCTGATCCCGTCCTCGCCCTCCATCTTGCTGCGTTCCGGGGCGACTGCTTGTGAGAAACCAAGTTTTCGCGCCTCTTTCAACCTGTTTTCGGTCTGGCCGACCGGGCGGAGCGCGCCGGAGAGTGAAATCTCGCCAAAAACCACCATGTCGGGCGGCAGGGCGACGTCCTCGCGCGCCGAGAGGAGCGCCGCCGCGACCGCGAGATCCGCGGCGGGTTCGGCGACGCGCATCCCGCCCGCGACGTTGAGAAACACGTCGAGCCCGGCGAAGGGGATGCCGCAGCGGGATTCGAGCACCGCGAGGATGGTCGAGAGCCGCCCCGAATCGAGCCCGACCACCGTGCGGCGCGGGGTGCCAAGCGGCGAGGGCGCGACCAGCGCCTGGATCTCGGTCAGCACTGGCCGCGTGCCCTCGATCCCGGCGAAGACCGCCGAGCCCGGATGCGCCTGGCCACGTTCGGAGAGAAACAGCGCGGACGGGTTGGCGACCTCGGCGAGCCCACCGCCGGTCATCTCGAACACGCCGATCTCGTCGGCCGGGCCGAAACGGTTCTTGACCGCGCGCAGGATGCGGAACTGGTGGCCGCGCTCGCCCTCGAAATAGAGAACCGTGTCGACCATGTGCTCGACGACGCGGGGGCCGGCGATCTGGCCCTCCTTGGTGACGTGGCCGACGAGGACCACCGACGTGCCGCGCTTCTTGGCGAAGCTCACCAGCTCATGCGCGGCGGCGCGGACCTGCGAGACGGAGCCCGGCGCCGCCTCGACATGGTCGGCCCACATGGTCTGGATCGAGTCGATGATCGCGAGATCGGGGCGGGCGGCATCGAGCGTGGTCAGGATATCGCGCAGGTTGGTCTCGGCACCGAGCCGGACAGGCGCATCGGCAAGGCCGAGCCGCTGGGCGCGCATCCGGACCTGGGCCGAAGCCTCCTCGCCGGAGAGGTAGAGGCAGGAAAGACCGACGCGGGCGAAGCTCGCCGCCGCTTGCAGAAGCAGCGTCGACTTGCCGATGCCGGGATCGCCGCCGACGAGGATCGCCGAAGCCGGCACCAGCCCGCCGCCGAGAACGCGGTCGAGCTCGCCCATGCCGGAGGCGGCGCGCGGCGGCGGGACTTCCGTCGTTGCGAGCGTGGTGAGTTCGATCTGGCGGCCTTTCGCGGCACCGAGCGTCTTCGCGGCCGGACCGGCCGAGAGCGGGGCTTCCTCGACGATCGAGTTCCAGGCGCCGCACGCGTCGCAGCGCCCGGTCCATTTCTTGTGGACCGCGCCGCATTCCGTGCATGTGAAGGACGGGCCTGCTTTCGCCATGCACTCTTCCTGCCCGATGCCGTGCGCGGCGGCAAGGGGGTGGGGGCGCCCCCCTTCGCCTTGGGCGTGGATGCACTCCGGGAGTGTTTTCGCGCAGAAGGTGAGGCCGTTGACGACACTCCTCAGGCCGGATAGCTGAACGCCATGGCACGCGCACCGCTTCTCCAGCTTTCCGGCATCACGCTTACCTTCGGTGGCAATCCCGTCTTCGACGGGCTCGATCTCGTCGTTCAGCCGGGGGACCGGGTGGCGCTGGTCGGGCGCAACGGTTCGGGCAAGTCGACGCTGATGAAGGTGATGGCGGGGCTAGTCGAGGCCGATGCCGGTGACCGGGTCGTGCCGCCTGGCGTGACCGTCGGCTACATGGAGCAGGAGCCGGACCTCGGCGCCTTTGCGACGCTTGGCGATTTCGCCGCCTCGGGCCTGCCCGAGGGCGAGGCCTACCGCGTCGCGGTCGTGGCCGAGGGGCTGAAATTCGACCCCGCGACGCCGGTGGCGGCGGCCTCTGGCGGAGAACGGCGGCGCGCCGCGCTCGCCAAGCTGCTGGCCGAGGCGCCGGAGCTGATGCTTCTCGACGAGCCGACGAACCATCTCGACATCGAGGCGATCCGCTGGCTCGAGGAGGAGTTGAAGGAGACCCGCGCGGCCTTTGTCCTCATCAGCCACGACCGGGCCTTCCTGAGGGCGCTGACGCGCGCAACGCTCTGGATCGACCGTGGCGCGGTCAGGCGAAGCGAGAAGGGATTCGAGGCTTTCGAGGACTGGCGCGAGTCGGTCTGGGCCGAAGAGGATCAGGCGCGCCACAAGCTCGAGCGCAGGATCAAGTCCGAGGGGCGATGGGCGGTCGAGGGGATCTCGGCGCGGCGCAAGCGCAACCAGGGGCGGCTTCGCGCCTTGCAGGCAATGCGGGCGGAGCGGTCGGCGATGATCCGGCGCCAGGGGACGGCGGACATGGCGCTCGAGTCCGGGCAGGTCTCGGGCAAGCTGGTGATCGAGGCCAAGGGAATCGCCAAGGCGTTCGGGGACAAGCGGATCCTCCGGCCCTTCGATCTGAAGGTATTGCGCGGCGACCGGGTGGCCTTCGTCGGGCCGAACGGTGTCGGCAAGACAACGCTTCTGAAGATGCTCACGGGCGAGGTTGCGCCGGACGAGGGGACGGTGCGGCTTGGCACCAATCTCGAGATCGCGGTCTTCGACCAGGCACGGGCGGCGCTCGACTTCACGACGACGCTCTGGGACGGGCTCGTGAACGATCCCGACATGGCGGTCTCGGGGCGCTCGGACCAGGTCATGGTGCGCGGCACGCCGAAGCATGTCGTGGCCTATCTCAAGGACTTCCTCTTCGACGAGGCGCAGGCGCGGGCGCCGATCGGGTCGCTCTCGGGCGGCGAGCGGGCGCGGCTTCTGCTCGCGCGGATCATGGCAAAGCCCTCGAACCTCCTGATCCTCGACGAGCCGACCAACGATCTCGACGTCGAGACGCTGGATCTGTTGCAGGATCTTCTCGGCGATTATGACGGCACCGTGCTTCTGGTCAGCCACGACCGGGATTTCATCGACCGGGTGGCGACCACGACGATCGCGATGGAGGGTGACGGACGCGCCGTGATCTATGCCGGCGGCTGGACGGATTATCAGGTGCAGCGTGGGGCGGAAGAGCCGGCCAAGGTGGCGAAGCCGGCGCCGAAACCCGCGCCCGCGCCGGTGCGTGAAGTGAAGAAACCCGCGCAAGGGCTTACCTTCACGGAGAAACATCGGCTTCAGGCGTTGCCGGACATCATCGAGAAGCTCGAGGCCGAGATCGGCAAGCTCAGCGATTTCCTCTCCGATCCGAACCTTTTCACGCTGCATCCGGACAAGTTCCGCCGCGCCTCGGAAGGGCTGGCAGAGCGTCAGGCGTCCCTCGCCGCCGCCGAGGAGGAATGGCTGATGCTGGAAGAGAAGGCCTCGGCGTGACCGGGCCGCTCGACGGGCTCAGGATCATCGAGATTGCCGGGCTCGGGCCCACGCCCTTCGCGGCGATGGTGCTGGCCGACATGGGGGCCGAGGTGGTGCGGATCGAGCGGCCGGGGAACCGGTCTCTCCTCGGGCTCGACTATGACATCCTCAACCGCGGCCGGGGCTTCGTGACGCTGGATCTGAAGTCTGCCGAGGGACGCAACACGGCGCGGCGGCTCATCGGGCGGGCCGACGGGCTGATCGAGGGGCTGCGCCCCGGCGTGATGGAACGGCTGGGGCTCGGCCCCGATGATTTCGCCGGTAATCCGCGGCTGGTCTACGGGCGCATGACCGGCTGGGGGCAGGCGGGGCCGCTCGCCGAGGCCGCCGGGCACGACATCACCTACATCGCCCTGTCGGGGGCGCTTCACGCGATCGGGCCGGCCGAGCGGCCGGTGCCGCCCCTGAATCTCCTGGGCGATTTCGGCGGCGGGGGCATGTATCTCGCCTTCGGCATGGTCTGTGCCTTCCTGGAAGCGGTGCGGAGCGGGAAGGGGCAGGTAGTGGATGCCGCGATCAGCGACGGCACCGCGCACCTGATGTCGATGATTCAAGGGATGGCCTCGGGCGGGCAGTGGCAGGCCGCGCGCGAGGCCAACGTGCTCGACGGCGCGGCGCCGTTCTACCGGGTCTACCAATGCAAATGTGGCGGCTTCGTCGCCGTGGGCGCGATCGAGCCGAAATTCTGGACTGAACTCGTGGAGCGCCTCGGGCTCGACCTTGCCGAACTGCCGGCGCAGATGGACCGGTCGCGCTGGCCGGAGCTGCGCGCGGTCATCGCCGCCCGAATCGCCGAGAAAAGCCGCGACGAATGGGCCGCGCTTATGGAAGGCTCGGATGCCTGCCTCGCGCCGGTCCTCACGCTCGCCGAGGCGCCGGACCATCCCCATAATGCCGCGCGGGGTACTTATGTGCGGCACGAGGGTGTGACCCAGCCCGCGCCGGCGCCGCGGCTTGGCCGCACTCCGGGGCGGATAGCGGAAGAGTCGCAGGTGCGGGCAATGGACCCGGAAGAGGTGCTGAAGGCCTGGGGTGCCTGACGCGTCGGGTGCCCGTGCATTTTCGGAACGGATACGGGCGGCTGCTCACCCCCCGTTGATCACGGTTGAAACGAGCTGGGCGCCGGTCGCGACGCCTGTCGGCGCGCCGCCCTCGGGTTCGAGCGTGACGGCGAGCGTGGTGCCGGCGGGCAGGGTCGCGATCGGGATCGTCAGGTCTCCCTCGCGGACAAGGCCGATCGAAATCGGTGCCGCGCCCTCTGGGATGAGCCAGAGTTCGTAGTCCTGACCGGGTTCGGCGGCCGGGCCGGCGCTGCGGGCGACCGTCAGTTCGGCCGCCTCCGGATCGAAGCGGGCCTCGATGACGAGGGGCTGGTTCTCGCCGGTCAGCGTCACGGCGACCTCGGCCGGCGGCCGGGCCATTGGTAGGAACGTGACGAGGGCGAGCGTGGCGAGCGCGGCCGCGGCGAGAACGCCCCAGAGCCACGGGCGTCCATGTGGCGCCTCGGGTGCAGGAAAGAGCCGATTCTCGACCGCCTCCATAAGGCCTGGCGGCGGCGATGCCGGCGCGTATCCGGCGTTGAGCGGGGAGAGCCTGTCCCGCCACTCATCGACCAGCCGGGCGAAGTTCGTGTCGCTGTCGACCAGCGCCTCCGCCGCGAGCCGCTCGGGCAGGGCGAGCGTGCCGAGGACGTATTCGGCCGCAAGCGCCTCGCGTTCTGGCATGTGGCCGGCGGGTTCGTTCATGCCTCCATGCACTCCTTCAGTTTCGCCAGCCCCTGGCGGAGCCAGGACCGCATCGTGTCGAGGGGCACGTCGTGTTGGCGCGCGAGGTCTTCGGTGCTCAACCCGCCGAGATAGGCGCTGCGCAAGGCGGTGGAGCGGGCCGGGTCGATCAGTTCGAGGCAATCGGCGAGGCGCCGCGCCTCGCCCTTTGCGGCCGGCGCTTCGGGATCGGGCAGGGCGTCGGCACGCTCCGGCGGCGCGCTGTCGCCCTCGGCCCGGGCCGGGCGGGCGCGGAGCCGGTCGATGGCATGATCGCGGGCGATCGCGACGAGCCAGACCATGCCATCGCCTTTCGACGCGTCGAAGCGGCGGGCGTTCTGCCAGGCCCGCGCGAAAACTTCCTTGAGTGCCTCCTCGGCCTCGCTCCGGTCTCCGAGGATACGGAGGCAAACCCCGAAGAGTTTGCCTCCAGTCTCGGAGTAAAGCCTGCGAAAGTCATCTCGGTCGACGCGGGCGACGCCCGCGAGCAGTTCGGCGATCGGATCCGCCGTCATCCTCTCCGGCGGCGGCGGCCGCCGTCGGCGCCCGAACCCGCGGTGTTGAAGCTGACGTCCGGCAGGGTGACGATCGCCGCAAGTTCTGGAAATGGTGCGGTCGCGTGCGGGATCGCGTTGGCGGCCACGAAATGCTCCTGGAAACGCGGCTCGATCGCGGTCTCGACCTTGTAGATGCGGCCGACCTCCTCCTCGATCGCCGCGCGCGCGGCGATGTTGCTGAGCGCGATGCGTGCGCCGGTGCCCGCGGCGTTGCCGGCGGAGGTCACCTTGTCCAGGGGGCAATCGGGTATCATGCCGAGAACCATAGCATGTTTCGGCGAGATGTGTGCACCGAACGCACCGGCGAGCACAACCCGGTCGACCTTTTCGATGTTCAGCTCGTCCATGAGGAGCCGCGCGCCCGCGTAGAGCGCCGACTTGGCGAGCTGGATCGCCCGGATGTCGCCTTGCGTGACGGTGATCAGCGGCCCGCCGCTGGCGGTGCCGTCATGGAGCACATAGGCATTGGTCCGCCCCGTCGCGACGCAACGCTCGGTCCCGACCTGTTCGGCCGAACCGATCAGCCCGCCGGCGTCGAGGATGCCCGCCATCCGCATCTCGGCCACGACCTCGATGATGCCCGAGCCGCAGATGCCGGTGATCCCCGTCTGGGCGGTCGCCTCGGCGAAGCCCTCGTCGGTCGACCAGAGGTCGCAGCCGATGACGCGGAAGCGCGGCTCCTTGGTCGCGGGGTCGATCTCGACCCGCTCGATGGCGCCGGGCGCGGCGCGCTGGCCCGCGCTGATCTGCGCGCCCTCGAATGCGGGGCCGGTGGGCGAGGAGCAGGCGAGCACGCGGTCCTTGTTGCCGAGAAGGATCTCGGCATTGGTGCCGACATCGACGATCAGCACCATGTCCTCGGACTTGTTCGGCTCTTCCGAGAGCGCCACCGCGGCGCAGTCGGCGCCGACATGGCCGGCGATGCAGGGCAGCACATAGACCCGCGCATTGCGGTGGATCGCGGTAAGGTCGAGATCGCGGGCAGCGAGCGACAGGCTCTCGGAGGTCGCGAGCGCGAAGGGCGCCTGGCCGAGCTCCACCGGGTCGATGCCCAGAAGCAGGTGGTGCATGACCGGGTTGCAGACGAAGACCGTCTCGACGATCTGGCCGGGATCGATATGCGCCTCGGTGGCGATCGCCTGGGCAAGCCCGTTGATCGCGGTGCGGACGGCATTGGTCATTTCCCGGTCACCGCCCGGGTTCATCATCGCGTAGCTCACCCGGCTCATCAGATCCTCGCCGAAGCGGATCTGGGGGTTCATGAGGCCCGACGAGGCGAGCACGTTGCCATTCCGAAGGTCGCACAGATGCGCGGCGATGGTGGTGGAGCCAAGGTCGATCGCGAGCCCGTATAGCCGGCCCTCCCAGAAGCCCGGCCAGATGTCGATGATGCGCGGCTTGTTGCGGTGGTCGCGGTGGATCGCGACCGTGACCTTCCACTCGCCCTTCCTCAGTACCGGCTGGAGCTTGCCGAGAAGGCTCGCTTCGGCCTCGAGCCCCTCTATCTGCCACTGGTCGCGAAGCGCGTCGCAGAGGCGCTGGAAGTCGCCCGAGGGTTCGTGCATGTCGGGCTCGACGACCTCGACGTAATAGGCGTGCGTGGCCGGGTCCATCGTGATGTCCCGAATGGTCGCGGACTTGCGGATCACCTGGCGGTGGACCTGGCTCTCCGGCGGCACGTCGACGACCACGTCGCCGCAGATCTTGGCCTGGCAGCCGAGGCGGCGGCCTTCCTTGAGACCGCGGATGCGGTCATAGCGGGCCTCGACCTCGTTCCATTCGCTGAGCGCGCCCTCGCTCACGGTGACGCCGTGCTTGGGGAACTCGCCGTAGCCGGGCGTGATCTGGCATTTCGAGCAGATGCCGCGCCCGCCGCAGACCGAATCGAGGTCGACGCCGAGCTGGCGCGCGGCGGTCAGGACCGGCGTTCCCTGGGGGAACCGCCCGCGTTTTCCTGAAGGCGTGAAGATCACGAGGGGATCGTCGGTCATGGCTCTCTCCGGATGTCCTGGCGCATAGCCTTTCTAGGCCAGAGTGGCGCCAAGGCAAGGCCTGTCCGCGTCAGATGGCGGCTCAACTCCGTCAGAATTGGCGGTTCTGTCGCACGGAGGGCCGTTCAGTCGAGATGGGATTGCCAGAGGCAGCGGTCGAAGGCGGTGTAGCGCAGAAGCACGTCCGCGCCGTCGGGCGGCACGAGCCGGGTGCAGCCTTCGAGGCTGTCCTCGGCCTCATAGACGCTGACCCGGCCCGCCCCCGCACCCTCGGCGCAGAGCCGCCCGCTGGGGTCGAGCCAGGCGATCACGCGAGTCCCGCTGTCAGTCTCGGCGACGAAGAGAAGGCGCGTCCTGTCGGCGTTGGTGACGCAGATATCGGCGCTGACCGGACCGGCGGGGAAAATGTGTGCTGCAAGAAGCGCAAGGGCGAGATGCATCGGTTCGACCTCCGCGAGCAATCTGCGCCTGCGACACGCGCCTGTCGATGCACGATCTCTCACGAGCTCGTGGCCGGTCACGCGATCGTGCCAACGGCTCATCGCGGCTTGAACCGCCGTGAATAGGGTCTCGGCTACCCTTATGGGACGCGAAACCGGACCTGGGAGGGAAGCATGAGACACCTTGTCATGACCGCCGCGGCAGCGGCTTTCTCGGCGACCGGCGCGGTGGCGCAGGACGCCCCCTTCGGCAGCGAGGAGGATGCGGCCTATGCGGCGCTGCTGTGGGACGTGATGGTGGCCGAGCGGCTCGCGGGCGACAACGCGATCATAGCCTTTCCCTACGAGGGCTCCGATCCTCACGGCATGATGCTTGAAACCTTCTACACCCGCGCGACGGTCGACGGCCACGAGGGCCGGCTGATCGTCAAGCGCAACTACGGCCCCGCGGGCGTGAGCGTCGACGAGGTGCTCGGTGATCCGGCGGGCCATCTCGGTGCCGTAACGGTGATGTTCCAGCGCGCCGAGGGCTATGACGACGAGACCGGAAACTGGTTCTGGGTCAAGTACCTGCCCGACGGATCGCTCGACAAGAATCCCGCGGGGATGCAGTTGGCCGGCCTTGTCGGCAAGGGTGCTGATGCCGGTTGCATCGCCTGCCACATGGGGGCGGGCGGCGAGGACATGATCTTCACCACCGATGCCGACGTGGCGATGATGATGAAGTGAGGCTGCGGCCCGCCAGGGTCACGCGGCCCCGGCGCCGAGCCCGTCCAGTATCGCCCGTGTCGGGTCGTCGGCCGGAAACATCATCTCGATCTTCAGATCGGCGAGCGTGACCTCCTCGGCAGTGCCAAACTGGGCATAGGTCGAAAAGAGCGAGAGCCGGAGTTCGCCCGCCCGGTAGATCGTCGGCAGCACAGCGGGCACGGTCTCGGCGGGGATCCAGCCGGCGACCGCCGGATCGCGCGAAAGCGTCCCGGCAGCGCGGTCGAGTGCGTCCAGGCCGCCCGCCCGCAGGCTTTCGGCACGCAGCCTCAGCATCGTGTGATAGCCGACCTCGGCCCAGTTCTCGATGTGGCGCGCCGCGTCCGGCAGCGCGTCGAGAAGGCTCGATCCGGGGCCGAGGCCGAGCGGCGTAAAGATCATGGCCGCCGGCCGGTTCAACGCCACGAGCCGCCAAAGCCGGTCCATGATCACCGCCGGATAGGGCTCGTGCCGGGCGATGGTCCGTTCCATCGCGGCGCGCAGGGGCGCGAGGCGCGCGTCGTCGGGCGGCAGGTCGGGATAATGCGGCGCGAAGCCCGCCGCGCAAAGCAGCGCATTGCGTTCGATCCGTGGCACCGAGAGCGCCTCGGCCAGCCTGAGCACCATCGCCTTCGAGGGCTGCGCGCGGCTGCTTTCGAGGAGCGACACATGCCGCGCCGACACCTCGGCGGCGAGTGCGAGGTCGAGCTGGCTCAGCCGCCGTTTCCACCGCCAGGCCCGCATCTCTCCAGCGAAATCCGGCATCTCCCGACTCCCGTCAGTGAAGCGTCAAACGAGGCGTACACGGGAAACACTTGCCTCGCGAGTGTTTGTTTCACGATCGCCTTCGCCGCCATTGCGGACCTGCCTTTGGACGGGAGGAAGCGATGGTGCTGGAACGGGTGCAGACATGGTTGAGACTGGCCTACGCCGCGGCGGTCGGCTTCGGCGTATTCATCGCACTTCCGTGCCGACGGGACCGGTGGCCATCCTCGCCGATCTTCTCCTCTGGCCGCTCCGGTGCCTGCCAGAGCGGACGGCCTGAGTCTCAGCCCCTGTCGAGCCAGTCCAGAACCGTCGCCCGGTCGCCGTCGAGCGCCGGGGCCGGCCCGCGCGGGGCGGGGTCCGCCAGGCCGGTCATCTTGATCGGGTTGCCGGCGGCAGTGAAGGCGGCGCCGCCGGGGCGGGCAGGGATATCGGTCACCATGTGGCGGGCGCGAAGCTGCGGATCGGCGAGCACCTCGGACATGTTCTGGACCTGGCCGGTCGGCACGCCCGCCACCTCCAGCGTGGCGATCCAGTGGGCACGGGGGCGGTCGAGCGTCACCGCCTCGATCAGGCGCTTGAGGAGATGCACGTTCTCGCAGCGCGCGGCGTTGCTCGCGAAGCGCGGATCGGCGGGCAGGTCGTCGAGCCCGAGCGCGGCGCAGAGCTTCGCGAAAAGCGCGTCGTTGCCGGCAGCGATGACGAAGAAGCCGTCCGATGCGCGGTAGGTGGAAAAGGGCGTGATCGTCGGGTGCCGCGCGCCGGTCGGGCCGGGCGGCTGACCGGTAACGGAAGTGATAGCGACCGCGTGCTCCATGATCGCGAGCTGGGCGTCGAGCATCGAGATATCGACCTTGGCACCCTGTCCGTCGCGGTCGCGCCGCAGGAGCGCGGCGAGCACCCCCTGCACCAGGTACATTCCCGCGACGATATCACCGATCGAGGCGCCGACGCGCACCGGCGGCCCGCCTTCCTCGCCCGTGATCGACATCACACCGCCGCGCGCCTGCACCACCATGTCATAGGCGGGTTTCCCGGCCTCCGGCCCGGTATGGCCGAAGCCCGACACCGCGCCGTAGATCAGCCGCGGGAAGCGCGCCGAGAGAGCCTCCCATCCATAGCCGAGCTTTTCCATCGTGCCGGGTCGGTAGTTTTCGAGGATCACGTCGGCGCGGGCGAGGAGCCGGTCGAAGATCGCCCGGTCGGCCTTGGCTTTCAGGTCGAGCGCGATCGAGAGCTTGCCGTGGTTAAGCCCGGCGAAATAGGCGCTCTCCTCGCCCTTGAACGGCGGAAAGGCGCGGGTGTCGTCGCCGGTGCCGGGCCGTTCGACCTTGATCACATGGGCGCCGAGATCGCCGAGCGTGGCCGTCGCGAAGGGACCGGCGAGAACATGGGTAAGGTCGAGGACGGTGATGCCGTCGAGGGGGGCGGTCATGGCGGGATCCTGTCGCTGCTGCTTGCCCCTTGGAGCAGCCACCCGCGCCGAACGCCATGATCTGTGTCAGATGCGGGGCGGTGGGGGAGGTCGCAAGTCGGCCGGCGGAGGGCGCGAATGGAGAAGGATTCGCGCACCGCCGCGCCAATGATCGCGCCGGCCGGCCCCTCCGGCATTCAGGGCAGAGATTTCAAGAATGCACGGAAATTCAACCGCCTCCGGCGCAGATGCCCGCGTGAAGCCACTCGACTACCGCCTCGTCGCGCCGGGGATCTGCATCGTGGCCACGAGCTACGGGCTCGCGCGCTATGCCTACGGGCTTTTCCTGCCGGTCTTCCGCGAGGTCTTCGATCTCGGCGACCGCCTGCTCGCGCTCACGGCGGCTGCCTCCTACGCGAGCTACTTTCTCGTCACGCTGGCGGGCATCTACCTTTCCGCCCGGGTCGGGCCGCGCCTCTCGGTCCTGCTCGGCGGGCTTGCGGCGACACTTGGCATGGCGCTGATCGCGGGCGCGACGGTGCCCTGGATGCTGATGCTCGGCGTTGCCGTCGCGGGCGTCAGCCCCGGCCTCGCCTATACGCCGCTTTCCGAGATCATCGTCACGCTCGTCAGCGCGCCGCGGCGCAAGGGGATCTATGCGATCATCAATTCCGGTACGAGCCTCGGGGTGATGCTGAGCGGTCCGGTGGCGATCCTGATGGGCGAAAGCTGGCGCATGGCCTGGGCAATATTCGCGGGGTTCGGGCTTCTCTCCACGCTATGGTGCGTGGCGATCCTGCCGCCGGTCTCGGCGCGCAATTCCGGGGAATTCGGGCAGTTCGACTGGCGCTGGATGACAACTGGCGCGCGCGGACGGCTCTTCGCCATCGCTTTACTGATCGGCATCGCGACCTCGATCTAATGGACCTTCTCGGTCGATCTGGTGACGGCCGGGCGGGCCACAGTCACGCTTGCCGGCCACAGGTTCGATCCGGCGACCTTCGGCCAGGTCTTCTGGAGCCTCGTCGGCCTCGCGGGCTTCGCTGGTGCCCTCGCGGGGCGGATCGTCGGCCGCATCGGCCCGGTCCGGGCGCTCGCGCTTTTCGAGGCGGGGATCGCGGCGGCGACATTGACGCTGGCGCTGGGGCAGGGGGTGGCTGCGGTTCTCGCCTCTGGCCTCGCCTTCGGCGCCCTCTTCGTCTTCATGGCCGCGACGCTCGGGATGTGGAGCCTCGACGTCTCGGCCGAGGCACCGGCCGTCGGATTCGGCCTGACCTTCCTCCTGCTGTCGGCGGGGCAGTTCGCCGGGCCGATGCTGGTGGGGCTGATGATCGACTGGGTGACGCTGCCCGCGCTCTTTGTCCTTGCGGGCGGCGCCTCGCTCGCCGTGCTGGCGCTCTTGCCGCGACGGGCCGGTCCGGCTCTGGCGGAAGGGGCCTGAGCCTGCGACTGAGCCTTCAGCCGCGTTCCTCGGCGACGATCGCCTGCATGGTCGCGAGCGGCGCGTAGCCGCGCAGCATCTGGCCGCCCATGACGAAGGTGGGCGTGCCCGAGATCTGCATGCGCTGGGCGAGCAGGTGGTTCTCCTCGATCACCTTCGTCACCTCCGGCGCGTTCATCCGCGCCAGCACCGGCGCAGGATCGAAGCCGAGGTCTTCGGCGAAGGATTTCAGCGTCGCCTCGGTCACGTCGCCCCGGAAGCTCTCGTAGAAGCCCGCGTTGACCTTTTGGTAGACCTCCTCGCCATGCGTCTGGAGCGCGGCGATGGCGAAGCGCGAGGCGATCATCGACTGTTCGCCGAGGATCGGGAATTCCTTCACGATGTAGCGGATGTCGCCGTCCGAGGAGATAAGTTCTGCCACCTCGGCATGGGCCTTGCGGCAGTATCCGCAGCGGTAGTCGATGAACTCGACCAGGGTCAGGCTGCCCTCGGGATTGCCGCCGACAAAGGAATGGCCGTCGGCGAAGAGGTCTTTCTCGTTGGCCTTCACCAGAGCGAGATCCTGGTTCGCGGCGGCTTCCGCCTGGCGCGACTGCAGGACGTCGATCGCCTCGGTGAGAACCTCGGGGTTTTCCAGGAGATAGGAGCGAACCTCGGCGCGGAACGCCTCGCGTTCGGCATCGCTCATCGACGAGACGTCGAAGGCGGCGACAGGGGTGGCGAGAGCGGCGGCGAGCACCAGCGGGGCGAGTTTCATGCACGATTCCTCAATGTGGGCGCGGTTTCGCCGCGCCCGGTCGCGTCACTGGTCTCGCCCTTTCCGGCCTCGCGCGCAACCCCGGCCCCTTGGGGCATTGACGCCGCGCGCCGGGGCTGGAATGAACGGACCCGGTTCGGGGCCAAGATAGAGAGGGGCAGATGCGCTTATCAAGCCGTGCCGCGGTCGATCCCTTCATTGTGATGGACGTGATGGAGGCCGCACGCGCCGAAGAGGCGGCAGGCCGCCATGTCATCCACATGGAGGTGGGCCAACCCTCGACCCCGGCGCCGGAGGGCGCTCGCGCCGCGCTCGCCGCCGCGATGGAGCGTGACGCGCTCGGCTATACCGTGGCGCTCGGGCTTCCCGCCCTGCGCGAGGGCATCGCGCGGCTCTACAAGCGGTGGTACGGGATCGAGCTCGATCCCGCCCGCGTCGTGGTCACGGCGGGCTCCTCGGCCGCGTTCCTCCTGGCCTTCACCGCGCTCTTCGACGCGGGCGAGAAGGTGGTGCTCGGCGCGCCGGGCTACCCGTCCTACCGGCAGATCCTCAAGGCCCTGAGCCTGACGCCCGTCGATCTCGAGACCCGGCCCGAGGACCGCTACCAGCCGCGGGCCGAGGACATTCCCGACGACATCAAGGGGCTGATCGTCGCCTCGCCGGCCAATCCCTCGGGCACGATGCTCGACCGCGCGGGGCTCGCGAAGCTCGTCGAGGCCGCCCATGCGAAGGGCGTCGCCTTCGTCTCGGACGAGATCTATCACGGGCTCCACTACGAGGGGCGCGCGGTCTCGGCGCTGGAGATCTCGGACGACGTCTATGTGATCAATTCCTTCTCCAAGTATTTCTCGATGACCGGCTGGCGGATCGGCTGGATGGTGGTGCCGCCCGACCATGTCCGCACCGTGGAGCGGCTGGCGCAGAACATGTTCATCTGCCCGCCCCATGCGAGCCAGGTCGCCGCCCTTGCCGCGCTCGACTGCGAGCCGGAACTGGAGGCCAACCGCGCGGTCTATGCCGAGAACCGGCGGCTGATGCTGGAGGGGCTGCCGAAGGCCGGGTTCACGAAGATCGCGCCGCCGGACGGGGCGTTCTACATCTATGCCGATGTCTCCGACCTAACCGACGACAGCCTCGGCTTTGCCGCCGAGATCCTGCGGGAGGCCGGCGTCGCGGTGACGCCCGGGCTCGACTTCGACCCGGCGCGCGGGGCGCGGACCCTGCGCTTCTCCTACGCGCGCTCGACCGCCGATATCCGCGAGGGGCTGGCGCGGTTGCAGGCCTTCATGGCGGCGCGGCGCGGGGACCGGGCCTGATGCTTCGCCGCGGGGTCCGGGTGGCGCTCGCCGGGGCACTTTGTGCCGTCGCGGCGTTCGCGGCGCAGGCCGAGGAGCCTGCGTCGCTGGCAGAGCTCGACCCCGCCGCGTCGCGCGTGGCCGACGAGGGCGCAGGCGTGGCGCTCGATCTCTCGATCAGCGAGCCGGTGCCTTACCGGGCCTTCCTCCTCGCCGAGCCGCCGCGTCTGGTGCTCGACTTCGCCGAGGTCGATTTCGCGGCGGCGCGGCCAGCGGAGCTCGACAGCGCCGCGCGGGTGACGGAGCTTGGCTGGGGGCCGATCCGCGCCGGCTGGTCGCGGCTCGTGGCCGCGCTCGATGGCCCCTACCGGATCGCCAGCGCCGAGGAGCGCATCGCGGGCGACCGCAGCGCGGCGATCCGGGTGCGGCTTGAGCCGGTGCCGGTGGCCGAGTTCGCGGTGCTTACGGCGGGCGGTGTGCCCGAGGGCGCGCGCTGGGCGGATCCGGCGCCCGTGCCCCAGGGCGCGCCGAAACGGCGCCAGACCGGCGAGGCGCCGTTGATCGTGGTGCTCGACCCCGGCCATGGCGGCATCGACCCCGGGGCCGAGGTGGGCAAGATCCTCGAAGCCGATGTGACGCTGTCCTTCGCGCAGGAACTGGCCGAGCGGCTGCGGCACGAGGGAATGACCGTGGTGCTGACCCGCGAGGCCGACGACTTCGTTCCGCTGGAAGCGCGGATCAGCGCGGCGCGCGCGGCCTCGGCGGACGTGTTCCTGTCGCTCCATGCCGACGCGCTGGCCGAGGGCGAGGCGATCGGCGCCACGGTCTACCTGCTGGCCGAGGAGGCGAGCGACGCGGCTTCGGCGAAGCTCGCCGAACGCCATGACCGGGCCGACCTCCTGGCCGGGGTGGACCTGAGCGGCCAGGACGACGTCGTGGCCTCGGTGATGATGGACATGGCGCGCGCCGAGACCCGGCCGCGCACCGAGCGTCTGGCGCGCGAACTGGCCGCGTCGATCAGCGCCACAGGCGGCAGGATGCACCGCCACCCGATCCAGGAGGCTGAGTTCTCGGTGCTGAAATCGGCCGACATTCCCTCGGTGCTGCTGGAACTCGGTTTCCTGTCCTCCGAGGCCGACCGCAGGCGGCTTGCCGATCCGGTCTGGCGCGCTGCGATGCAGGAGGCGATTCTGGCGGCGCTAAAGGATTGGGCCGTCGCCGACGCCGCGGAGGCGCGGCTGATCCGGCGCTGACCTTGCGGCAGGGGGCCGCCGGGAACGGTTGCGGGGCGGAAGTTGTTTTGACCGCCCGGCGCCGGCGCTGTATAGACGGCCCGTTAAGAAATGGGGTTTCCCTTGATCCGGTTCATCCTGTCGTTCTTCGGCGCCTTCTTCAGCTGGCTCGTCACGGGCATGGTCTTTGCGGCGCTGTCGGTGGGCGCGGTGTTCTGGATGTATGGCCGCGACCTGCCGGACCACGAATACCTCGCGCAGTACACGCCGAAGACGATCAGCCGGATCTATTCCGGCGAGGGGCGGCTGATGGACGAGTTCGCCACCGAGCGGCGGATCTTCGCGCCGGTCGAGGAAATCCCGGATATCGTCAAAGAGGCCTTCATTTCGGCCGAGGACAAGAATTTCTACACCCACAAGGGTTTTGACGCGCGCGGCATGGCCGGCGCGCTCTGGGACGCGATCCGCACGCGCGGCAAGACCCTGCGCGGCGCCTCGACGATCCCGCAACAGGTGGCGAAGAACTTCCTTCTTGGCGGCGAGCGCACCGCCGAGCGCAAGGTCAAGGAACTGATCCTCGCCACCCGGCTCGTCGACACGCTGTCCAAGGACAAGATCCTCGAGCTATACCTCAACGAGATCGACCTTGGCTTCCTCTCGTTCGGCGTTGCGTCGGCATCGCAGACCTATTTCAACAAGACGCTCGCGGAGCTGACGCCCGGAGAGGCGGCCTACCTCGCGGCGCTGCCCAAGGCGCCCTACAGCTATCACCCGGTGAAAAACAAGGACGCCGCGGTAGAGCGGCGCAACTACGTGCTGCGGGAAATGTTCCAGAATGGCTACATCGACCGGGCGACACTCGATGAAGAAACGGAGGCTCCGCTCAAGACGGTGCAGGCGGGAGACTATCCTTCGTTCAAGGGCAGCCTGCCGCCGCGCGACTACTTCACCGACGAGATCCGCCGCCAGCTCTCCAAGAGCTTCGGCGAGGCGGAGTTCTTCGGCGGCGGTCTGACCATCCGTGCCACCGTCGATCCCGAGATGCAGGGCCAGGCGGCGGTCGCGCTGCAGGAAGCGCTCGAAAGTTTCGACCGGCGGCAGGGGATCTGGCGCGGCACCCGCAAGGTGCTCAAGCCTGAGGAACTGGAGAGCGAAGCGAGCTGGCGCGCCGCGCTGGCGGCCGTGGACGTGCCGCGCGACGTGGAGGGCTGGCTGCCGGCGGTGGTGCTCGAGGTCGGCGAAAGCGCCGCGCGGATCGGCATCGAGGGCGTCTCGGACGACGAGGACGGCCACTGGATCCCGGCCGAGGACGTGACCTGGGCGAAGAAGCGCCAGGCCGACGGCCGGCTCGGGCCGAAGGCGAAGGTCGCGGGCGATCTCGTCTCGAAGGGCGACGTGGTGCTGGTCGCGGCCCTCGCCAAGGACGACGGCTCGTTCCAGCGCTGGTCGCTGCGCCAGGTGCCGCAGGTGCAGGGCGGCTTCATGGCGATGGACGTGAATACCGGCCGGGTGCTCGCGATGCAGGGCGGGTTCTCCTACCAGTCGTCGGTCTTCAACCGCGCGACCCAGGCGCAGCGCCAGCCGGGCTCGGCCTTCAAGCCCTTCGTCTATGCGGCGGCACTGGATTCGGGCTTTTCGCCCTCGACGATCGTGGTCGACGCGCCGATCGAGGTAAACACGCCGCAGGGGCTCTGGCGGCCGAAGAACGCCTCGAACAAGTATTACGGCCCGACACCGATGCGGACCGGGATCGAGCAGTCGCGGAACCTGATGACCGTCCGGATCGCCCAGGAGGTCGGCATGGACACGGTCGCGGGCTATGCCGAGCGCTTCGGCGTCTATGATCGGCTGTCTCCCTACCTCGCGAATGCGCTCGGCTCGCAGGAGTCGACGCTGTTCAAGATGGTCGCGGCCTACGCGATGTTCGCCAACGGCGGCGAGCGGGTCGAGCCGACGCTGGTCGACCGGGTGCAGGACCGCTGGGGCCGCACGATCTACCGCCACGACCAGCGCCAGTGCGACGATTGCCGGCTCGCGAGCCTCGATCCCGGCGCGGCGCCGCGGATCGTCTCGAACCGCGAGCGGGTTATGGACGCGGTCACCGCCTACCAGCTGACCTCGATGCTGCAGGGCGTCGTGCAGCGCGGTTCGGGCTCGGGGGTGAAGCTGCCGGTGCCGGTCGGGGGCAAGACCGGCACGACGAACGATGCGAAGGACGTCTGGTTCATCGGCTTCACCTCGAACATCGTCGCGGGCTGCTACATGGGCTACGACCAGCCGCGCACGCTCGGCCAGGGTGCCTATGGCGGTACGCTCTGCGTGCCGGTCTTCAACGCCTTCATGGAAGAGGCGGTGAAGAAATACGGCGGCTCGGAGTTCAAGGTGCCGCCGGGCGGGCATTTCATCAACATCAACCGCTTCACCGGCGAGAGGCTGCCCGACGGCGTTTCCGGCGACTTCGTCCAGGCCGAGTTCTTCCGCGACGGCGCGGTCCCGATCTTCGGCCTCGGCGCGATGGTCGACGGCGGCTTCGCGATGGGCCAGAACTTGCCGCTCTATGCCTATGGCGAGGTTGGCGGGGACGAGGGTGGCACGACCGTGACGACTTCGACCGGCCAGAAGAAGGTGATCCCGAAGAAGGCGGATTTCGGCACGCTGAGTTCGGGCGGGCTGTACTGATCGGCGGCGGATGCGACGGGGCTATCTGCCCAGTCGTTCTCCGGGCGCGGACCAAAGGCGCACCAATGGAGGTCGCCCGGGGATACTCGAGGCAAGATGATGGGGATGGCCGCCCTTGCCGGGGGCGGGCGGCTCGGCTATCACGCCGGGCGAACGAACGGAAGGACGACGGCCATGCGCGCCGAGATGGAAAACATTGTCGCGGCGATCGGAAAGTCGCTGAAGCTCCTTGGCCAGCGGATGGACTGGGAGACGGCGCCGCACCGGCTCGAAGAGTTCAACGCGATGATCGAGGACGGCGACCTGTGGTCGGATCCGGCGCGGGCGCAGAAGCTCATGCGCGAGCGGCAGATGCTGATGGACGCGGTCGAGACCTATCGCCGGATCGAGCGCGAGCTGAACGACAATGTCGAGCTGATCGAGCTTGGCGAGATGGAGGGCGACAAGGACATCGTGGCCGAGGCCGAGGCGTCCTTGAAGGCGCTGAAGGAGGTTGCTGCGGCGAAGGAGCTCGAGGCGCTTCTCGACGGCGAGGCGGACGGCAACGACACCTTCCTCGAGATAAATGCCGGCGCCGGCGGCACCGAGGCCTGCGACTGGGCGCAGATGCTGCAGCGGATGTATGTCCGCTGGGCCGAGAAGCGCGGCTACACGGTCGAGCTGCAGTCCGAGGAACCGGGGGCCGAGGCCGGGACCAAGTCCTGCGCCTACAAGATCTCGGGGCCGAATGCCTATGGCTGGCTCAAATCCGAAAGCGGCGTGCACCGGCTGGTGCGGATCTCGCCCTTCGGCAAGGGCACGCGGGAGACGTCATTCGCGAGCGTCTGGGTCTATCCCGTGGTCGACGACAACATCGAGATCGAGGTGGCCCCGAACGACATCCGCATCGACACCTACCGCTCCTCGGGGGCGGGCGGCCAGCACGTCAACACCACCGACTCGGCGGTGCGGATCACCCACCTGCCGACCGGGATCGTCGTGACCAGTTCCGAGAAGTCGCAGCACCAGAACCGCGACATCGCGATGAAGGCGCTGAAGTCGCGGCTCTACCAGATGGAACTCGACAAGCGCAACGCCGACATCAACGCCGCGCACGAGGCCAAGGGCAGCGCCGGTTGGGGCAACCAGATCCGCTCTTACGTGCTGCAGCCCTACCAGATGGTGAAGGATCTGCGCACCGGGCACGAGACCTCGGACACGCAAGGGGTGCTCGACGGCGATCTCGACGCCTTCATGGCGGCGACGCTGGCCATGGACGTCGCGGGCAAGAGCCGCGCCGAGGCCCGCGCCGAGGATTAATCCCCGGCATCAAACACTTGCCAGACTCCGGCCGGGTGGCCTAGCCTTTCTCTCAGGGCGAGAGAGAGGAGGAGGAGACATGGAACAGGTGGAGCGCGGACCCGATCCGCTGCCGGAAATCCGGCAGGTCGAGCGGTCTGACATCGGCGCGGTCCTGAGGCTCGGGCTCAAGGATTTCCTGCGCGCGCCGCTCTTCGGGCTGTTCTTCAGCGCGGTCTATGTCGCGGGCGGGCTTCTGCTCTACTATGTCTACGGTCTTGCGGGCCAGCAGTGGTGGCTGGCGCCGGTCGTGGTCGGCTTCCCGCTTCTCGCGCCCTTCGCGGCGGTCGGGCTCTACGAGGTTAGCCGCCGCATCGAGGCGGGCGAGCCGCTTGCCTGGGGAGAGGTGCTCGGCGTGGTCTTCGCCCAGAAGGACCGCCAGATCCCGGCGATGGCGGCGGTTATCATCGTGATCTTCCTCTTCTGGGTCTTCGTGGCGCATGCGCTTTTCGCGCTGTTCATGGGGCTCAGGGCGTTCACCTCCGGGCTTGACCTGATGAGCCTGTTTTTCGAAGGCAACGGCCCGGTGATGCTTCTGATCGGCGGGGCGATCGGCGCGGCTTTCGCGGCGGTTCTCTTCGCGATCACGGCGGCCGGCCTGCCGCTGCTCCTGGAGAAGGAAATCGACTTCGTCACGGCGATGGTGCACTCGGCGAAGGCGGTGATGGCCAATGCGCCGGTGATGGCGGTCTGGGGATGCGTGATCGCGGCCCTCATGTTCGTCGGGATGGTGCCGATGTTCCTTGGGCTGTTCATCGTCCTTCCGGTGCTCGGTCATGCGACCTGGCACATGTACCGCCGACTGATGGCGCACTGAGACGGAAACGACAAAGGGCATCCCCGGGGGATGCCCTTATGAAACCAGCCGGTCTGGCGCGTCAGGTCGCCGCGGTGGCTGGCGCCGCCGGTTTCGGCGCGGGTGTCTTCGACGATCCCTGGGCGAGCGGATCTTCCTGGCGCTGCACCGAGCCTTCGAAATGGGCGCCAGACTCGATCGCGATTGTCTTGTGGATGATGTCGCCTTCGACCCGCGCGGTGGAGGTCAGACGCACTTTCAGCCCGCGAACCCGGCCAACCACGCGGCCGTTCACGACGATGTCGTCTGCGACGATCTCGCCCTTGATCGTGGCGGTTTCGCCAACGGTCAGGAGATGGGCGCGGATGTCGCCCTCCACCACGCCCTCGACCTGGATGTCGCCGGTGGTCTTGATGTTGCCGGTGATCGTGAGGTCCGAGGACAGGACCGATGCCGGCGGCTTGGCCTTGGGCGTGCTCGCCGCATAGTCGAAGGCAGGCTTGGTAGCTGCGGGCTCGGGGGCCTTGGGCTGTTCGGCCTCGGTGCCCGCTTTCGGTCCGGGCTCGTTGATCCTGCTTTTAGAAAACATTGTTGGCTGCCTTGATATACGTCATCGGATTGATCGCCGTCCCGTTCACGCGCACTTCGTAGTGCAGATGCGTGCCGGTCGAGCGGCCGGTATTCCCCATATCACCGATCCTGTCCCCGCGCGAGACCTTTTGGCCCACCTTCACGCGGACTTTCGACATATGCCCGTAGCGGGTTTCGATGCCGAATTCGTGGCGGATCTTCACGAGGTTGCCGTAGCCGGATTCCCAGCCGGCATGGATCACGGTGCCGTCGGCGGTGGCGAGGATCGGCGAACCGTGTGCCCCGGCCAGATCGGTGCCCTCGTGCATCCGCCCCCAGCGCCGGCCGAAACCCGATGTATAGCGATAGGAGGTCTTGAGCGGCATCGCGAAGGGCGCCTTTTCCACCGCGATCCGGTAGAGGTTCATCCGGTCGAGCCCTTCGAGGATCTTCGCTGCACGGGCGGCATCAGCATCGCCGCCGGGCAGGGCCGCCGGGGCGAGCGGCCCAAGCGGGCCGCCGAGGCCGGAATAGCCGCGGCGGACCTTTTCAAGCAACTCTTCCGGATCGAGCCCGGCGGAGGAGAACATCTTGTCAAGGGGCTCCATCGACACCGTGACCGCCTCTTCGAGCTGGGCGAAGATGTCGTTGTTGCGCTGCTCGAGCAGTTTCAGCTCGTAGGCGATCTCGTCGGCCTCGTCCTTCGCGTCGAGGGCCTTGCGGGCCATCTCGTCGCGCTCGGTCGCGGTGCGGTCGAGCGCGGCGGTGACGAAGTCGAGCGTCTCGGTCACGTCCTCTCCGCGCGGGCTGCCGGCGGGAGCGAGGGCGGGACCTTCCGAAGCGGCGGCGGCCAGCTCCGTGACCTTGCCGCGCGCGGCGTCGCGCTCGGTCATGGTGCGGCGCAGCGTTGCCTGGATCACGCCGATGCCAGTTTCAAGCTCCTTGCGGCGTTCCTCGGAGGCGAGAAGGGCGGACTGCATCGCCGAAACCTGGCCAAGAGCCAACGCAAAGCGCTCCTGGGCGGCGGCGGCTTCCTCGGCGCGCTTGTCGCGCTCGGTCGAGAGCGCGTCGAGCCGGGTCTCGTAGGTGGCCTGTTCGAGGCGGGACTGTTCGCGGGCGCTTCCCGATCCGATCGAATCCATCAAGAGGACGGCGGTCGCGACGATCGACCAGGCGAGAACCAGTGCCGTGCCGGACAGCGCCACCGCCTGGGTGACGGGTTTCAGGCGAATGAAGCGGGTTTCGGTATCGGAACGCAGGAACAGACGCTGTTCCGGCAGGCGGCGTTCAATTGCCGCATGCATGCGGCCGAGTAGACGTGTTGGCAATCCTGTCCCCGTTGATTGGCTCATCCAGAGAGCGTGCCCCATCCCCTAATGGCGCTTGGGCAGGGGCTTACCAATCGTGTGGCCATGCCGCAACTTCTTTGGCCCTGAGCGGGCGGGCATCGGCCGGAACACGCCGGAATCGGCAAGAAGTCGCCGATTTCGCCGCAGGGGATCAGCGGAATCCGGCGGTGCCCGGCGCGTCTTTGACCTCATCGGCGAGCGGCCAGTAGAAGTCGGGCGGCAGTCCCGCCTCGGCCCGCTTTTCCTCGTTGAAGGGCGGTTTCAGCTGACCGTGGAAATACCTGCGCACGAGGCCGTGGAAGAACTCCTTGGGATCGAGCCCGTCGCGGCCGCAGAGCCAGTTGAACCATTTCACGCCATAGGCGACGTGGCCGACCTCCTCGGCATAGATCACGCGCAGGGCCTCGGTCGCGGCGGCCTCGCCCGCGCGCTCGAAGATCTCGATCATGCCCGGCGTCACGTCGAGTCCGCGCGCCTCAAGGACCATCGGCACCACGGCCAGCCGGCCAAGAAGATCCTCCGCCGTATCCTCGGCCGCGCGCCACATGAAGGCATGGGCGGGCAGCGCGCCGTAATGGCTGCCCCAGCTTTCGAGGCAGTCGGAGAGGAGGTTGAAGTGCTTGGATTCCTCGTCGGCGGACTTCACCCAGTCGTCGTAGAAGCCCATCGGCATCGGCACATGCGAAAAGCGCGCGATGATGTCCCAGTGCAGGTCCACGGCATTGAGTTCGATATGCGCCAGCGCGTGGAGGAGCGCGATCCGTCCTTGCGCGGTCCCGGTGCGGCGGCGCGGCACCTCGCGCGGCGGCAGAAGCTCCGGCCTCTCGGGCCGCGCCGGGCGCATCGGCGGTTCGGCCCGGCCCACGGCGAGCGGGCTGCCGGTCGCGCGGGCCTCGCGCCAGCGCGCCGCATGGGCGTGCGACAACGCGGTCTTGGCGCGTCCGTCCGCAGTGGTCAGCACTTCCACCGCCATCTCCGCGAGCGTCGGCGTCACAGCGCGCGCGCCGCGTCCAGGACCTCGGCCGCGTGACCGTTGACCTTCACCTTGCGCCAGATCCGGGCGATGCGCCCGGTCCCGTCGACGAGAAAGGTCGCGCGCTCGATCCCCATGTACTTGCGGCCGTACATCGCCTTCTCGACCCAGACGCCATAGCGTTCGCAGGTGTTGCCTTCGGCGTCCGAGGCAAGGATCACCCCGAGTCCGTGCTTGGCGCAGAACCGCTCGTGCTTCGTCATGCTGTCCTTGGAGATGCCGATGACCACGGCGCCGGCGGCGTCGAACTCGTCTGCGAGGCGGGTGAAATCCAGCGCCTCGGTCGTGCAGCCCGGCGTGTCGTCCTTGGGGTAGAAGAAGAGCACGGTCTTTCTCGGTGCGAAGCCCGAGAGCGTGACCGTGCCGCCGCCGGTGCGGGGCAGGGTGAAGTCCGGGGCCTGGTCTGTGGGCTCGAGCATATGATGCTATCCTTTGGCGGTGCGATCGGGCTTCTGTTTTACTTCGCTTTCGTGAAAGATAAAGGGAGCCCCGGAAGCGGGCCGCCCGGCGGGGCGGGAACCGGGAAACGGCGGCAGGATGGACGAGCAGGGCAACAGCGTTGACACTACCATCAAGACGCCGCGTCGGCGGCGCGCCGGCGCATGGCTGATTCTCGGCCTCGCGTTGGTCGCGGTGCTGCTGTCCGTAGCGGTGCTTGGCCTGACAGGGCGGGTCGTTCCGGCGCCGGCCTGGGCGGTGGAGCGGATCGAGGCGCGGGCGAACCGGGTCCTGGCGGGCAAGGTCTCGGCGCGGATCCTCAATGTCGAGCTTCTCGTCGACGAGGGCTTCGCGCCGCATGTGCGGCTCAGCGGGGTCGAGCTGTTCTCGCCGCGCGGGGACCGGATCGCGGTCTTGCCGGAAGTCACGACGACGCTCTGGGCTGAACCGCTCCTGAGCGGCCGAATCGAACCGCGCGCGCTCGCACTCGGCGGCACCCGGATCGCGCTGCGGCGGCTTGTGGACGGAAGCCTTGATGTCGATGTCGGCGCCGGGGCAGCGGCCGGGAGTGCGGCGCTCAGCCCGGAGGCGCTGCTCGACGGGATCGACCAGCTCTTCTCGCTGCCGGTCCTGAAGGATATCGAGACGGTCACGGTCGACGGGATGGAGGTCGAGTTCGAGGATCTTCGCGCCGGCCGCGTCTGGCGTGCGAGCGACGGCTTTCTCACCTTCGAACAGGATGCCAAGCGGATCGAGATCGACCTGTCGATCGGGCTGGCCGAGGGCAGCGGCCCAGCGGCGCTGGCGAAGATCGGCCTCATATCGGACAAACGCTCGCCGGCAGCCAGCCTCACCGCCGAGATCACCGATATCTCGGCGCGCGACCTCGCCGCGCAATCGCCCGCGCTGGCCTGGCTTGGCGCGCTCGACGCGCCGATCTCGGGCTCTATCCGTTCCGAGGTCGATGCAGAGGGCCGGGTCGGCCTGCTTAGATCGACGCTGGTGATCGGCGCCGGGGCGCTCAGGCCCACGGCCGACACCAAGCCGGTCGGCTTCGAGCGGGTCCGGCTCGACATGGCCTACGATCCCGAGCGCGCGGCGCTGAATCTCGCCGATGTTGAGATCGACGGGCCGGCCCTGCGGGTCCGCGCCTCCGTCAAGGCCTGGCTCAAGGACATGGAGGAAGGCCTGCCTCAGACATTGATCGGGCAGGTCGCGATTAGCGAGCTCAAGGCCGATCCCGAAGGTGTTTTCGCCGATCCGGTCACGATCTCGCAGGGCGCGATGGATTTCCGGCTCCGGCTCGACCCGTTCACATTCGATCTTGGTCAGCTCGTGCTGGTGGACGAAGGCGGCAAGATCAGTGCCCGCGGCCGGGCCGCGGCCGAGCCCGAAGGCTGGGCCGTTTCGGCGGATGTCACGGTGGACGCGATCGAGAGCGAGCGGCTCATGGCGCTCTGGCCGGTCGCGGCGGTGCCCAAGACCCGGGCCTGGCTCAAGGAGAACGTGGCGACGAGCATGCTGTCGGAGGTCAAGTCGGCCTTCCGCCTGCGGCCGGGACACGAGCCGCATTTCACGCTTGGCTGGGAATACAGCGACACCGAGGTGCGGATCCTCAAGACACTGCCGCCGATCGAGAACGGCGCGGGCCATGCGTCGATAAACGATTATACCTACACGCTTGTCGTCGATCGCGGTCATGTCTCGGCGCCCGAGGGAGGCGAGATCGACGTCGCGGGTTCGGTGATGGAGATCCCCGATCTGCGGATCAAGCCCTCGCCGTCGAGGTTCACGCTGCGAACCGAAAGCACGATCACCGCAGCACTTTCGCTGCTGGACCAGCCTCCGTTCCTGTTCCTGACCAAGGCCGGCCGGCCTGTCGACCTGGCCGAGGGGCGTGCCCGGATCGAGACCGTTCTTTACCTTGTCCTGATGCGCAGGATCAATCCCGCGGATGTCGACTACAAGGTCTCGGGGACGCTCTCGAACGTGCGCTCCGACAAGCTCGCGCCGGGGCGCGTTCTGATGGCCGGATCGCTCGACCTTACGGCCTCGCGGGCGGGGATGGCTATTTCCGGTCCGGCCACCTTCTCGGGCGTGCCGGTGGAGATGACCTGGCGGCAGAACTTCGGTCCCGAGCATCGCGGCAAGAGCCGGGTCGAGGGTACGGTCGAGCTTTCGCCCCGTGCGTTGGAGGCCTTCGCGATCGCGCTGCCGCCGGGATCAGTGCGCGGCAGCGGCGCCGGGCGGATGTCGATCGACTTCGAACGCGGCAAGCCTGCAGAGTTCGAATTCGTCTCGGATCTCGAGGGGCTCGCGCTGGGAATTCCCCCGATCGGCTGGAGCAAGCCCGCCGAGCGAAGCGGCCGGCTGATGCTGCGCGGCCGGCTCGGCCAGCCGGTGGATGTCGACCGGATGGAGTTCGAGGCAGCGGGGCTGAAGGTCGCGGGCGACATCGCGCTGAAGCCGAATGGCGGGCTCGACGCGGTGCGGCTTGGTACGGCGCGGCTTGGCGACTGGTTCGACGGCCGGCTCGAGCTTCGGGGCCGAGGAAAGGGCGCGCCGGTGGGTGTCGTCGTCCAGTCAGGCCGGCTCGATTTGAGCAAGGCGCAGCTGGGCGGCGCGGGCAGCGGCCAGACCGGGGCGCCGCTCTCGGTGGCGCTCGACCGGTTGCAGATATCCGAAGGGATCTCGGTGACGGATTTCCGCGGCAACTTCACGACAGGGTCCGGGCTGGCAGGCGACTTCATCGGCCGGGTCAACGGCGAGGCTCTGATCTCCGGGACTGCCGAGCCATCGGGTGCTCGGAGCGGTTTCCGGATCATGAGCAGCGACGCCGGCGCGGCGCTGCG
>NZ_JAWQFN010000001.1:318560-416638 GCF_033436765.1 Defluviimonas sp. D31 | reverse complement strand
GGCGCTGCGCGCCGCGGGGATTTTCTCGCGCGGGGTCGGCGGCCGGTTCGAACTCAGCCTGCGGCCGGTCGGCGCGTCGGGCTCCTATGACGGCTCCGTGCGGATAGCCAACATCCGCGTCGTCGATGCCCCGGTGCTTGCGGCACTTCTCGACGCGGTCTCGGTTGTCGGCCTGCTCTCTCAGCTCTCGGGCCCCGGCATCCTCTTCTCAAACGTCGCCGGCGAGTTCCGGCTGACGCCCGGCGCGGTCGATATTCGCAGCGGCGCGGCGACGGGCCCCTCGCTCGGCATTTCGGTTTCGGGCCGGTATGAGACCGCGGCCAAGCGCATGGACTTGCAGGGCACCGTCTCGCCGATCTATATGCTCAACGGGATCGGCCAGATCTTCTCGCGCCAGGGCGAGGGGCTCTTCGGTTTCAACTACCGCCTTGCGGGCAACGCGGATGCGCCCCGCATCAGTGTCAACCCGCTCTCGATCCTCACCCCCGGCATGTTCCGCGAGATCTTCCGCACCAGCCCGCCGAAACCCAGCCAATGAAACTCTCCGATTTCGACTTCGAACTGCCCGACACGCTGATCGCCACCCGGCCGGTGCGGCCGCGTTCGGCGGCGCGGCTCTGCCTTGTCGAGGGCGACGAGATCCGCGATCTCCATGTCGGCGACCTCGTCGATCTGCTCGGCCCCGGCGACCGGCTGGTGCTGAACGACACCAAGGTGCTACCGGCGCGGCTCGCCGGAACCCGGGCCCGGGCGACCGGGCAGGGCGATGCGGTCGCGCGGATCGAGGTCACGCTGCTGGAGCCGCGTCCCGACGGGACCTGGGCCACGCTCGTCAAGCCCTTGAGAAAGCTCAAGGAGGGCGAGCATATCCGCTTTTCCGATCGGCTTTCGGCCGTGGTGGCGCGCATCGAGGAGGGGCAGGCGGAGCTCGACTTCAACCTTTCTGACGAAGAGTTCGACGCGGCGCTCGCCGAGGCCGGCGACATGCCGCTGCCGCCCTATATCGCGGCGATGCGCGCGCCCGACGACCAGGACCGGCAGGACTACCAGACCGTCTTTGCCCGCCGCGCGGGCGCGGTCGCGGCGCCCACGGCCTCCCTGCATTTCGACGACGAGCTGCTCGCGCGTCTCGCCGCGAAGGGCGTCAGCTTCACCCATGTCACGCTCCATGTCGGCGCCGGCACCTTCCTGCCGGTGAAGGTCGAGGATGTCGCGACCCACAAGATGCATGCCGAATGGGGCGAGGTGACCGACGAGGCCGCGGACGAGATCAACGCGACGCACGCCGCAGGCGGCCGGGTGATCCCGGTCGGCACCACCGCGCTCCGGCTGATCGAGAGTGCGGCCGGTGCCGATGGCCAGGTCCGTCCCTGGCGCGGGCCGACCGACATCTTCATCTATCCCGGCTATGCGTTCCGCGTGACCGACGGGCTGATGACCAACTTCCACCTGCCGAAATCGACGCTTCTGATGCTTGTCTCGGCACTGATGGGCGTGGAGCGGATGCGCCGCGTCTATGACCACGCGGTCGCGGAAGGTTACCGGTTCTTCTCCTACGGCGATGCCTCGCTTCTCCTGCCCGAACGGCGCAATCCAGCCACGCCCGGTCGCGACCGGGCCTGAAAGCCCGCGCCGATCCTGCACACTTCCCGCCGCCTCTTGATCCGAAAGACATTCCGATGCTGATCGTACTTCGCAACTCCTGGGCCCTGCTGCTGGGCATGATGCTGCTGATGATCGGCAACGGCGTGCAGGGTACGCTTCTGGGCATCCGCGGTGCGATCGAGGGGTTTTCGACGACGCAGATGTCCTTCGTCATGTCGGCCTATTTCCTCGGCTTCCTGTTCGGCTCGCAGATGACGCCGAACATGATCCGGCGCGTCGGCCATGTGCGGGTCTTCGCCGCGCTCGGCTCGATGATCTCGGCGGTTCTTGTGGCCTATGCGGCCGCACCCGACTGGATGGCCTGGGCGGTGATGCGGGTGGTGATCGGGTTCTCCTTCTCGGGCGTCTACATCACCGCGGAGAGCTGGCTCAACAACGCCTCGACGAACGAGACCCGGGGCCAGGCGCTGTCGCTCTACATGATCATGCAGATGCTCGGCATCATCTCGGCGCAGGGTCTGCTAAACGTCGGCGATCCGTCGGGCTACCTGCTGTTCGTGATCCCCTCGGTGCTGGTCTCGATCGCCTTCACGCCGATCCTGCTCACCGCCAGCCAGGCGCCGGCCTTCGAGCTCACGAAGCCGCTGAGCTTCTTCCGTCTCTACCAGATTTCGCCCCTCGGCTGCGTCGGCATCTTCCTCCTCGGCGGCATCTTCTCGGCGCAGTTCGGCATGGCCTCGGTCTGGGGCGCGACGGTGGGGCTGTCGGTGCGCGACCTGTCGATTTTCGTCGCCTCGATCTATGTCGGCGGGCTGGTGCTGCAATACCCGATCGGCTGGCTCTCGGACCGGATGGACCGGCGCAAGCTGGTGCTCGCGCTCGCGGTGCTTGGCGCTGTTGCGACGATCGTGCCGGTCGTCATGGAGCCGAACTTCGTCATGCTGGTCGCGGTCGGCGCGCTGATGGGCGGGGTGTCGAACCCGCTCTATTCGCTCCTCGTCGCCTATACCAACGACTTCCTCGAAGGCTCCGACATGGCCGCCGCCTCGGCGGGGCTGATCTTTATCAACGGCGTCGGCGCGATCGGCGGCCCGATCCTCACCGGCTGGATCATGGCCGAGATCGGACCGGCGGGCTTCTTCCTCTTCATCGCGGTGCTCTTCGCGATGATGGCGGTCTATGCCGCCTGGCGGATGAGCCGGCGCCCGGCGCCGCCGACCGACCATCCCGGCGCCTTCATGCCGCTCGCGCCGACGGCCGGCCTCGTCGCGGTCGAGGCCGCGATCGAGGTGCAGGCCGAGGCCCAGGACGCGACCGCGGGCACAAGCGAAACGAAAGCACCGGGGGAGGCGCCGACCGGCCGCGACACGGTCGACTGAGCATCATCGCACTGGCTTTTCGGGCCGCATCCTGCAAATCTGAAGCCCGGATCACAAGGATGCGGGGGGCAAGGGAATGTCTGAACCTGAAGCCGTGGTGGAGTTCTGGCTGCACGAGGTAGGACCGTCCGGCTGGTATGTCGCGGCCGACGATGTGGACGCGGAGATACGCGCACGGTTCGGCGCGGAGTGGCAGGCGGCCCACGCCGGCCAGCGCGAATTCTGGTGCAACGGGCCGCGCGGCACGCTGGCCTACCTGATCCTCACCGACCAGTTCCCGCGCAACATGTTCCGCGGCAAGCCCGAGGCCTTCGCCACCGATGCCCGCGCCCTCGCGGCCGCAAGGGCCGCCGTCGATCTCGGCTACGACCTCAAGGTGAAGGAGCCCGAGCGGGTGTTCTTCTACATGCCGTTCGAGCATTCCGAAGAGATCGGGGACCAGGATCTCTCGGTTGCGCTGGTCGAGCGCAACATGCCCGAGTCGGGTGCTGGCTACCTTCCCCATGCGCTGGCCCATCGCGAGATCATCCGCCGCTTCGGCCGCTTCCCGTTCCGCAATGCCGCGCTCGGCCGGAAGAGCTCTGCCGCAGAGGCCGAATTCCTTGAAAGCGGCGGCTATCGCGCGATCTTGGATGAACTCGCCAGCGCCTGAGCGCAGCCATGCGTCCTGCGCATGGCGTTCCTGCGGCAGGCGCATTGTGTAGAATCAAAAAGTAGTTTAATGGCAAACTACTTTTTCCGAGGGAGGTAGGACATGGCTGCGAAGACTTTCGACATGATCGTGATCGGTGCGGGTCCGGGCGGCTATGTCGCCGCGATCCGGGGCGCCCAGCTCGGGCTCAACGTCGCGATCGTCGAGCGCGAGCATCTGGGCGGCATCTGCCTCAACTGGGGCTGTATCCCGACGAAGGCGCTTTTGCGTTCGGCCGAGGTCTTCCACCTGATGCACCGCGCCAAGGAATTCGGGCTCAAGGCCGACGGGATCGGCTATGACCTCGACGCCGTCGTGCAACGCTCGCGCGGTGTGGCAAAGCAGCTTTCCGGCGGCATCGGCCACCTGATGAAGAAGAACAAGATCACCGTCTTCATGGGCGAGGCGACGCTGCCGAAGAAGGGCACCGTGTCGGTCAAGACCGACAAGGGGACCGAGGAACTGTCGTCCAAGGCGATCGTGGTCGCCACTGGCGCGCGGGCGCGGGAGCTGCCGGGGCTCGAGGCCGATGGTGATCTGGTCTGGACCTACAAGCACGCGCTGATGCCGAAGCGGATGCCGAAGAAGCTCCTGGTCATCGGCTCGGGGGCGATCGGGATCGAGTTCGCGTCGTTCTTCAACACGCTCGGCGCCGATACGACGGTGGTCGAGGTGCTCGACCGCGTGCTGCCGGTCGAGGATGCCGAGATCTCGGCCTTCGCCAAGAAGGCGTTTGCCAAGCAGGGCATGAAGATCATGGAGAAATCCACGGTCAAGAAGCTCGACCGCGCCAAGGGCAAGGTTACCGCGCATATCGAGGCTGGCGGCAAGACCGAGACGATGGAGTTCGACACCGTCATCTCGGCCGTCGGCATCGTCGGCAACGTGGAGAACCTCGGGCTGGAAGGTCTCGGCGTGAAGATCGACCGCACCCATGTCGTGACGGACGAGTATTGCCGCACCGGCGTCGAGGGGCTTTACGCGATCGGCGACATCGCCGGCGCGCCCTGGCTCGCCCACAAGGCCAGCCATGAAGGCGTCATGGTCGCCGAGCTGATCGCCGGCAAGAAGGCCCATCCGATCAAGCCGAACACCATCGCTGGCTGTACCTACTGCCATCCGCAGGTCGCCAGCGTCGGTCTGACCGAAGCCAAGGCCAAGGAGGCCGGCTACGAGGTCAAGGTCGGCCGCTTCCCCTTCATCGGCAACGGCAAGGCGATCGCGCTCGGCGAGGCGGAGGGTCTGGTCAAGACCGTCTTCGACGCAAAGACCGGCGAGCTTCTCGGCGCCCACATGATCGGCGCGGAAGTGACCGAGCTGATCCAGGGCTACGTCGTCGGCCGCACGCTCGAGACGACCGAGGGCGAGCTGATGGAGACGGTGTTCCCGCATCCGACGCTTTCGGAGATGATGCACGAGGCGGTGCTCGACGCCTACGGCCGGGCGCTGCATATCTGACGGCGCGCGACGGCCGGCGGGGTCACGCATGTGACCCGCCGGCGGTCGGTCCTTAAGGCAGGGCCGTAGTGGCGCCAGAGCGGAACGGGCGGTCGGTGCCCGGGACTGGGGGGAGCATGATCAAGACGACGATTGTCGGCGGGATGCTGGCCCTCGTGCCGCTTGGCTTCCTGGTTATCGTGCTCGAAAAGGCGTGGCTCGTTGCCAACAAGGTGGCCGGGCCGATAGAAGCAGCACTGCCCGAAGCGCACGCCGCGAGGCCGGTGTTGGTGAGCTTGGCGGCGTCGGTCCTGATCCTTGGCTTCTGCTTCCTGTCCGGGCTCGCGGTGCGCCATCGCATCGTGAAGTCGCGCGTCGCGGCGGTGGACGCGATCCTCACCGATACGATTCCGGGCTATGTCGCGGTCAAGGCCAAGGTCAGCGGCCTCGCGGAGTCAGAGGAGCGCGAGGGGCTGTTGAAGGCCGTTGTGGTCCGGTTCGACGACCATTGGCAGCTTGCCTACGAGGTCGAGCGGGACGGCGATCATGCGACCGTGTTCCTGCCGGGATCGCCCTCGGTCTGGTCAGGCACGACGATCATTGTCGAGACCGAGCGGATCTCACCGCTCGACTCGCCGCTCGCCGGGATCAACCGCGCGCAGCGCGCCCTGGGGCGCGGGACCCTGGGCATTGCCGGCCGGGCGATCGGGAACGGCGGCGAGCCGCCGAGCGCTTGATGGGTCAGCGGGTGACGGCGCCGCCCGCGGCGCGCCAGTCGCCGAAGCCGCCAAGGTTGTAGACCTCGCGGTAGCCGAGTTGCGCGAGCATCTGCGCCGCCATCTGGCTGCGGGCGCCGGACGCGCAGTAGAGCGCCACGGGGCGCTCGCAGGAAAGCTCCGCCAGGCATTCGGGGCTCGACGGGTCGCATTTCATGCGCAGGACCGCGAGCGGGACGTGAAGCGCGCCGGCCGCCTTGCCGGAAGCGGCGATCTCGGTGCCGTCGCGGACGTCGATCACGGTCAGCTCTCCCGCCGCGGCGCGGGCGACGGCGTCCTTCGGCGAAAGACCGGGCGCGCCGGAGGTGAGGGAGCGGATGAAGGACAGCATTGAAGGGCCTTTCACTGAGTTGATCTCGCCGTCTGATCTGGCGTGTCGGCCCTTCATATCAAGGTCCGGGCGGAAAATAAATTCAAAAAGATGAATTTGAAGAGGTGTGTCCGCATTTCGTGCAGTCCGCCCGAGCCATGATGTCAGCATGCATTGAGCAGTTCTTGTTATGTTCTTACTTTCCGGTTGGAGACTCGCGCGACATGCACTATTTGTTAACGCCTGATCCCCGGGGGCAGCATGGCCGAGCAGAAATTCATCGAGGTGCGCGGCGCGCGCGAGCACAATCTGAAGTCCATCGACGTGGATATCCCGCGCGACAAGCTTACGGTGATCACCGGGCTGTCGGGCTCGGGCAAGTCCTCGCTGGCCTTCGACACGATCTATGCCGAGGGCCAGCGGCGCTATGTGGAATCGCTTTCCGCCTATGCCCGCCAGTTCCTCGACATGATGGGCAAGCCCGATGTCGACCACATCTCCGGCCTCAGCCCGGCGATCTCCATCGAGCAGAAGACGACCTCGAAGAACCCGCGCTCGACCGTCGGCACGGTGACCGAGATCTACGACTACCTGCGGCTTCTCTTCGCCCGCGTGGGCACGCCCTACAGCCCCGCCACCGGCAAGCCGATCGAGGCGCAGCAGGTGCAGGACATGGTCGACGCGGTGATGGCGATGGGCGAGGGGACGCGCGGCTATCTGATGGCGCCGATCGTCCGTGACCGGAAGGGCGAGTACAAGAAGGAGTTCCTGGAGCTTCGCAAGCAGGGTTTCCAGCGGGTGAAGGTCGACGGCCAGTTCTACGAGCTGGAGGAGCCGCCGACGCTCGACAAGAAGTACCGCCACGACATCGACGTGGTGGTCGACCGCATCGTGGTGCGCGAGGGGCTGGAGACGCGGCTCGCCGACAGCTTCCGCACCGCGCTGAACCTCGCCTCCGGCATCGCGATCCTCGAGACCGCACCGGCCGAGGGCGAGCCGGAGCGCATCACGTTTTCCGAGAATTTCGCCTGCCCGGTCTCCGGCTTCACCATCCCCGAGATCGAGCCGCGGCTCTTCTCGTTCAATGCGCCCTTCGGTGCCTGTCCGTCCTGCGACGGGCTCGGGGTGGAGCTCTTTTTCGACGAACGGCTTGTCGTGCCGGACGTGACGCTGAAGCTCAAGGACGGCGCGCTCGCGCCCTGGAACAAGGGCAAGTCACCCTATTTCATCCAGACCATCGACTCGCTTGCCAAGCATTTCGGCTTCGATGCGCGCAAGCCGTGGAAGGACCTGCCCGAGAAGGTGCAAAACCTCTTTCTCCACGGCTCGGGCGACGAGGAGATCAAGTTCCGCTTCGACGAGGGCGGTCGGGTCTACGAGGTCAGCCGCACCTTCGAGGGCGTGATCCCCAACATGGAGCGCCGCTACCGCGAGACCGACAGCGCCTGGGTGCGCGAGGAGTTCGAACGCTACCAGAACAACCGTCCCTGCGGCGCCTGCGGTGGCCACCGGCTGCGTCCCGAGGCGCTGGCGGTGAAGATCGCGGGCCTGCATGTGGGCGAAGTGGTGCAGATGTCGATCAAGGAGGCCTATGCCTGGATCGACACGGTGCCCGGAAAGCTGACGAGGCAGAAGAACGAGATCGCGCGGCTGATCCTCAAGGAAATCCGCGAACGTCTCGGATTTCTGAACAATGTCGGGCTCGAATACCTGACGCTTTCGCGCAATGCCGGCACCCTTTCGGGCGGCGAGAGCCAACGGATCCGGCTCGCCTCCCAGATCGGGTCGGGCCTGACAGGGGTGCTCTACGTTCTCGACGAGCCCTCGATCGGGCTCCATCAGCGCGACAACGACCGGCTGATCGGCACGCTGAAGAACCTCCGCGATCAGGGCAACACGGTGCTGGTCGTGGAGCATGACGAGGAGGCGATCCGCGAGGCCGACTATGTCTTCGACATCGGCCCCGGTGCCGGGGTCCACGGCGGCCAGGTCGTGGCGCGCGGCACGCCGGAGGAGATCGCGGCCGATCCGGCCTCGCTGACCGGGCAGTACCTCTCGGGCAACCGCGAGATTGCGGTGCCGAAGCATCGTCGCGAGGGCAACGGCAAGAAGCTGACCGTGGTCAAGGCGACCGGCAACAATCTGAAGGAGATGACGGCCGAGTTTCCCCTGGGCAAGTTCGTCTGCGTCACCGGCGTTTCCGGCGGCGGCAAGTCGACGCTGACGGTGGAGACGCTCTACAAGAATGCCGCGCTCAGGCTCAACGGCGCGCGCGAGACGCCCGCGCCCTGCGAGACGATCAAGGGTTTCGAGCATCTCGACAAGGTGATCGACATCGACCAGCGCCCGATCGGGCGCACGCCGCGCTCTAACCCCGCGACCTACACCGGGGCGTTCACGCCGATCCGCGACTGGTTCGCGGGGCTGCCGGAAGCGAAGGCGCGCGGCTACGCGCCGGGGCGGTTCTCTTTCAACGTCAAGGGCGGGCGCTGCGAGGCCTGCCAGGGCGACGGCGTGATCAAGATCGAGATGCACTTCCTGCCCGACGTTTATGTCACCTGCGAGACCTGCAAGGGCCATCGCTACAACCGCGAGACGCTGGAAATTCTCTTCAAGGGCAAGAGCATCGCCGACGTTCTTGAGATGACGGTGGAGGATGCCCAGAGCTTCTTCCAGGCGGTGCCGGCGATCCGCGAGAAGATGGATGCGCTGGTCAAGGTCGGGCTTGGCTACATCAAGGTCGGGCAGCAGGCGACGACGTTGTCGGGCGGCGAGGCACAGCGGGTGAAGCTGTCGAAGGAGCTTTCAAAACGCTCGACGGGCCGCACGCTCTACATCCTCGACGAGCCGACGACGGGGCTGCATTTCGAGGATGTGCGGAAGCTTCTCGAAGTGCTGCACGAGTTGGTCGAACAGGGCAACACGGTCGTCGTGATCGAGCACAATCTCGACGTGATCAAGACCGCCGACTGGATCATCGACATCGGTCCCGAGGGCGGCGACGGCGGCGGGCGCATCGTGGCTTCGGGCACGCCCGAGGAAGTGGCGGCCGAAGAGCGCAGCCATACCGGCCGCTACCTCGCGCCGATGCTGAAGCCAAAGCGGGTCGCGGCCGAGTAGGGCTCAGCGCCGGCGAAAGTTGCGGATGACCTCGAGCACGCGGTGGTCGGTCGCATCGACCCGGTAGACGACGTAGTCCGCCTTGTAGTAGCGCCACGCCCCGTCCACGGGCGGCAGGCCATAGCGATCTATGTCGAGCAGCATGCTGTGGTCGTAGATCGGAAAAGCATCGCCGACCGCGAAATCCGGCTGACTGCGTTGCTCGACGGGGATGACGACGCACTTCGCCGTGGCGGACTGGGTGAGGCAGGTCTGTGCCGCCGCGTTGCCGCCGAACGAGATCAATACGGCGGCGGCGGGCGCCAGGATATGAACCGATGTCCGCATGCGGAATCTCCCGGAATCACTTTGAACAATGAGCCATTGTAACATGTATCCGACCGGATCGGGGCGTTGTCGTTGGCCCGGCTTCGCGGCGGCGGGCCGATGCGGCTTGCTTAGAGACACTAAATTGCGCAGGAATGTTGCGAACGAAGAGTGGAAGGGCTGCATGGTCGTATCGATCGCAGTTTTCGCGGGCCGCGTGCTTCAGATCGGTCTCGCGGCCGGTTTGCTCGGCTGGACGGCGCTTTTGGGGCACTTCCAGCTTGGAGCCCCATGGCGACAGGTGTTCGCCGCGCTGATCGCCGTGCTGCTGCTCGGGCTTTTCGTGCTCCTCTGGCGCCGCGAGTGGCGGCGGGTCTGGATCGCGATGGGGCTCGTTCTCGTGGCGGCGGGCCTCTGGTGGGGGTCGCTCGAGCCGCGCGCGGACCGCGACTGGAAGCCCGAGGTCGCCCACGGCGTCACCGCCGAGATCGGGCCGGAGCGCGTCACGCTGCACAACGTGCGCAATTTCGGCTGGACATCCGAGACCGAGGCGGCCGAACGCTGGGAAACCCGGGTCGTGGATCCCGGCGCTGTGGCTTCGGTCGACATCATCCTGTCGGTCTGGGACAGCCCCGACATCGCCCATACGCTGGTGAGCTTCGGCTTCGAAGATGGGCAGCACGTCGTCTTTTCGAGCGAGATCCGCAAGGAGAGGGACGAGGAGTTCTCCTCTCTCGGTGGGTTCTTCCGGGAATTCGAACTTGTGCTGATCGCGGCCGATGAACGGGACATCGTGCGGCTGCGCACCGACATGCGCGGCGAGCAGGTCTCGCTATATCCGATCACGATGGAGGCCGAACAGCGCGAGCGGCTGTTCCTGTCCTTCCTCGAACTTGGCAACGATCTCGACCGGGCGCCGCGCTGGTACAACACGCTGACAAGCAACTGCACGACGGTTCCCTACCATCTTGCGGCCCAGCTTTCTGACCGCGTGGTGTTCGATCCCCGCGTCATCCTGTCGGGGAGGTTGCCGGGCTATCTGCGCGACATCGGGGTGCTGCGTCCCGACCTCACGGCCGAGGAGGTCGCGGAACGCGCCTCGCTCGGCCGGCTCGGCCCGGCACTCGCGGACGGCGCGGAGTTCTCGCGCCGGATGCGAACGAATTGGGACAGCTGATCAGTTCTTCTTCATTGGGCAGGTCGAGAGGCCGAGAACCGTGTAGAGCGGGCAGCTCGAAAGGGCGCCTGTGAGAAGTGCGATCGCGCCAACGAGGGCGAGGATCCAGCGGTAGCCGAGATCGGGCATCGCGAAGAACGCCCCCAGAAGGACGATCCCGAGAAGGATGCGGATCACGCGGTCCGCGCCGCCGACATTGGTCTTGAACATGGTCAATCTCCTGTTTCCCGTGCCGGGCGGGTGCCCGGCCGTCACGGGTGGCAGGATGGCAGGGGCAGGGTGGTCAGGTCTGTGACCTTGTCACGCTATTCGGCCGCTGCGGCGAGGCGCCGCAGGGCGGGGGCGTCGGTCAGGCGCACCGCGCCGCGTTCCGTCGCGACCCAGCCCGACCGCTGGAACGCGTCGAGGCGCCGCGAGACGACCTCGCGGGCCGAGCCGATGGCGGTGGCGAGTTCCTGGTGGGTCGCATGGACCACGCCCTCCGTGGCGCGGTCGAGAAGCGCCTGGGCGAGGCGGCTTTCGACGCGCTGGAAGGCGACGCGTTCGAGGACATGCATCATGCCCTGCATCCGCGCGGCGAAGGCCGAGAATACATAGGCCCGGAAGGCGGGGGAGCTGTCCATCAGGGCGAGAAACAGGCCGCGCGGGATCAGCACCAGCCGGCAATCGGTCGCGGCCACGGCCTCGCCCGAGTAATCGTCGCCGCCGAGAAGGCCGAGCGTCGTTTGCACGCAGGACCCGCCGGGCTCGACGGCGTAGAGCAGGATGTCGCGCCCCGACGGACCGGTAAGGAACACCTCGATCCGGCCCGTTAGCACGACGACGAAGCCCTTCACCGTGTCGCCGGGGTGGAAGACCGGCGTGCCGCGCGCCAGTTCGACCGGAACAAGCGTCTCGATCTGGCGGCGCGCGGCGGCGTCCAGCGCGTCCAGTCCCATTGCCTCCGAGGTCCAGGCGGTCATGGCCGCGTCGGCGCGCTCTGGGGACGGGGCGGCATCGTCAGTCGAGCAGCGCCGAGGTCGCGCGGATGAAGTCGAGGATCTCGTAGGTCGCCTCGTCCACGCGGTAGATGCGGTTGTCGACGACGTAGTAACGCTCGCCGGGCCGGAGCGGCGGCAGCTCGTAGCGGTCCGGGTAGCGGATCTGGTGATAGTTGTAGTGGGTCACATAGTCGCCGCGATCGGGGTAGCGCACGCCCTTCTTGGCCTGTCCGGGCGGCACGCAGGGCACGGCCTTCTTGGCGAGGCCCGGCGGGCAGTTCTTGCCGCCGGCATGGACGGGAGCCGCGCTGAGCGCGGCGAGCGCGAGCGCGGAAAGGACGAGTCGGGTGGTTCTCAGGGTCATGCGGTATCTCCTTGGCCAGCGGAACCTAATCGCTGGCGCGGGTGAAGTGCTCCCCTACGATGTAGCATCGGCGGAAATCAGCCGCGATGGCGTTTTTCGAACCGCGGCAGCATCGCCGAGAAATCCATGCCCTTGCCGTCCTCGCGTTCCACGAATGTCTCGTAGAGCCGCGCGGCCAGTTCGCCCATCGGCGTGTCGGCATCGGCGGCCTCGGCCGCCTGCTGGCTGAGGCGCAGGTCCTTCAGCATCAGCTCGGCCGCGAATCCGGGCTTGTAGGCGTTGTCGGCAGGCGATTTCGGCCCGACGCCCGGCGCCGGGCAATAGGCGTTCATCGTCCAGCTGTAGCCCGAGGAGGTGGAGACCACGTCGAACATCTTCTGCCGGTCGAGGCCGAGCTTGTCGGCCAGCGCGAAGGCCTCGCAGGTGGCGATCATGGTGACGCCGAGGATCATGTTGTTGCAGATCTTCGCCGCCTGTCCGGCACCCGAGCCACCGCAATGCACCGCCTTCTGGCCCATGATGTCGAAGAGCGGCTGCACGACCGCGAAGGCCGCTTCGGAGCCGCCGGCCATGAAGGTCAGCGTGCCCGCGGCCGCCCCCGTGACCCCGCCGGAAACCGGCGCGTCGACGGCCAGAAGCCCCGCCTTCTCGGCATCGGCCGCGACCGCACGGGCGCTCGCGACGTCGACGGTCGAGCAGTCGCAGAGGACCGCTCCCGCTTTCATCGCCGGGATCACCTCGGCCGCCACCGCGCGCAGGATCGCGCCGTTCGGCAGCATGGTGATGACGACATCGGCGCCCTCCGCGGCCTCGGCCGCGGTGCCCGCCGTGCGCGCGCCTTCGACCGTCACGCCGGCCACGTCGAAGCCGGTGACCTCGTGGCCCTCCTTCACGAGGTTGGCCGCCATCGGCCCGCCCATGTTGCCAAGCCCGATGAATCCGATCTTCATGTCCGTTCCTCCTCGAATGTCAGGGCGTCCTCCCCGAGCGGCATCAGCATCTTCGCCACCTCGGCCGCCGGCACGGCTTCGGCGCTCTCGTGGCGCCAGCGCGGGTTGCGGTCCTTGTCGATGATCGCGGCGCGGATGCCTTCAAGGAAATCCGCATGCTCCATCGAACGGTAGGTGAAGCGATATTCCAGTTCCAGCGCGGCGCGCATCGCGGGCGCCGCGCGCAGGCGATGCAGGATCTCGACCGTGCAGGCGACCGACAGCGGCGCGGCACGGCCGAAGGCCTTGCGCGCCTCGGTCGCGACCTCGCCCTCGGCGGCGTTCAGCGCGCGGGCGATGTCGCCCGCCGTTTCGCCCGCGAAGAGCGCGTCGATCTCGGCTTGCAGCGCGGCGAGCCGTCCCGCCGGCGGCGTCGCGGTTCGCGTGTCGATCCGGCCCGCATCGCCGCTCTCGATCAACTCGGCCTTGAGTGCGGGCCAGTCGGCTTCGGGCACGAAGCGGTCGGCGAAACCGGCGAGGATCGCGTCCGCCGGGCCCATCCGCGCGCCTGTGGTGCCGAGATATTCGCCGAGGCGCCCCGGCGCCTGCGCCAGAAGGAAGGAGCCGCCGACGTCCGGCACCAGCCCGATCCCGCATTCCGGCATCGCGATCTGGCTCGTCTCGCCGACGATCCGGTGGCTGCCGTGGCAGCCGACGCCGACGCCGCCGCCCATCGTGAAACCCTGCAGGAAGCTCACCACCGGCTTCGCGAATGCGTCGATCCGCGCGTTCATGCGGTATTCGTCGGACCAGAACCTGCGGCCGTAGGACCAGTCGCCGCGCGTGCCGGTCGCGTACATCTCGGCGATGTCGCCGCCGGCGCAGAAGGCGCGCTCGCCCTCCGCGTCTATCAGCAGCAGCGCCACCGCGGGATCGTCCACCCAGGCCTTCAGCGCGCCGTCGATCTCAAGACACATCCCGTAGGTCAGCGCGTTGAGTGCCTTCGGCCGGTCGAGCGTGATCCGCCCGGCGCGGCCCTCCTTGCGGATCCGGATTTCCGCCATCAGCCACGTTCCGCGAGAAGCGCGCGGGCGGTGATCAGCCGCATGATCTCGTTCGTGCCTTCGAGGATCTGGTGCACCCGGAGATCGCGGACGATCTTCTCGATGCCGTAATCGGCGAGATAGCCGTAGCCGCCGTGAAGCTGCAGGCACTGGTTCGCGACCTCGAAGGCGTTGTCGGTCACGAGAAGCTTCGCCATCGCGCAGAACTTCGAGGCGTCCGGGGTCTTGTTGTCGAGCTTCCACGCCGCCTGGCGCAGGAAGGTGCGCGCCGACTGAAGCTTGACCTCAAGCTCGGCGAGCCGGAACTGCAGCGCCTGGAACTGGTCAATGGTGCGGCCGAAGGCCTTGCGCTCGCCCATGTAGGCGATGGTCGCGTCCATCGCCGCCTGCGCGCCGCCAAGGGCGGAGGCCGCGATGTTGAGCCGCCCGCCGTCGAGCCCCGCCATCGCGTAGGAAAACCCCTTGCCCTCCTCGCCGAGGAGGTTCCCGGCCGGGATCACGCAGTCGTCGAACTGCACCTGCGCGGTGGGCTGCGCCTTCCAGCCCATCTTCTGTTCCAGAGCGCCAAAAGAGAGCCCCGGCGTGCCGTCCTCGACGATCACGGTCGAGATGCCCTTCGGCCCGTCCTCGCCGGTGCGGCACATCACGACATAGACGTCGGAATAGGAGCCGCCCGAGATGAAGGCCTTGGTGCCGTTGAGTTTCCAGCCGTCATTGGTGCGCTCGGCGCGAGTCCTGAGGGCCGCCGCGTCCGAGCCCGATCCGGGCTCGGTCAGGCAATAGGCGAAGACCTTGCGCATCGAGGTCAATTCGGGCAGCCATTTCGCCTTGGTCTCGTCCGAGCCGAAGCGGTCGATCATGCCGCCGCACATGTTGTGGATCGACAGGAACGCGCCGACGGCCGGGCAGGCCATCGCCAGCGCCTCGAAGACCAGCGTCGCGTCGAGCCGGCCGAGCCCCGAGCCGCCGTACTCCTCGGCGACGTAGATGCCGCCGAGGCCGAGCTCGGCCAGCTTCGGCCAGAGGACTTTCGGAATCGTGCCGGCGGTCTCCCAGTCGCGGGCATGGGGCGCGATCTGCTGCTGCCCGAAGGCAAAGGCCATGTCGAAGATGGCCTGTTGTTCCTCGCTCAGTGCGAAATCCATCGGAACCCTCCTGGCGGCATGAATTGAACGCTTGTTAAATTCCAACTGTTGCAAGAATTTTGCAAGCCGAAATCTGCGCCACGAAAGCCCGTTTTCACAGGTCGGCGTGAAATTCCTCGATGAGGCTGCGGACCACGGCGCGCATCGCGCCGGTCTCATCGTCGCCGGCCTCGATCGCATCGGTGCGGACGGCGCGCTGTCGGTCGGCGCTGGTGCCGGATTCGAGCACGTCGCGCAAAGCCTCGATCTCCACCGCGCAGCCGAGCGCCTCGGCATCCTCGGCGACGAGGGCGATGAGTTCGTCGAGCAGCACCGCGAAATCGACGACCTCGAGCCGGCCGAAATCAATCAGCCCACCGGTGATCCCGTAGCGCTGCGCCCGCCAGCGGTTCTCTTCGATGAGGAAGTTGTCGTAGTGCCGCCAGCGCTGGTTCCTGCGCCGGAGCCGGCAGAGCATCCGCGTGAGGCATTGGGTGAGTGCTGCCAGCGACAGCGTCATCTCCAGACGGGGCTGGACGTCGCAGATCCGGGTCTCGATCGTCGGGAAGCGGGCGGAGGGGCGCAGGTCCCACCAGATCTTCGTCGAATCCTCGATCAGCTTCATGTGGACCAGCGCATGCACCGTGCGTTCGTACTCCGCCCAGCTCGAGAAGCGCGGCGGCAGGCCGGTGCGGGGCAGGTTGTCGAACACGGTCAGCCGGTAGCTCGCGAGACCGGTGTCCTCGCCCTGCCAGAACGGCGAGGAGGCCGACATCGCAAGAAGATGCGGCAGGAAGTAGGAAAGCTGGTTGACGAGGTCGATCCGCATGTCCTCGGCCGGGACGCCGACATGGACATGCATGCCCGAGATCAGCATCCGCCGCGCCACCCCGCCGAGATCGCGGCGCAGGACGTTGTAGCGTTCCTTGTCGGTGTGGTGCTGATCCTTCCAGTCGGAAAACGGATGGCAGGAGGCGGCGATCGGGGCGAGCCCGTGATCGGCGGCGTGGCGCGCGACGCAGGAGCGGAGCTTGCGCAGGTCTTCCCGCGCCGCGCCGATATCCTTGCAGACGCGGGTGCCGATCTCGATCTGGCATTGCAGGAATTCGGGGCTGACCTGACCCGCCATCTCGGCTTTGCAGGCCGCCATCAGCGCCTCGGGCGCCACCGCGAGCGCTAGGCTGTCGCGGTCGACGAGGAGGTACTCCTCCTCGATCCCGATGGTGAAATCCGGCTCGGTCATGGCACGCACCTCCCTCGGCCAGTTGAGCAGAGCCCGTGGCACGGGGCAAGCGCGGAGCGGGCGCCATTCCCCCCCGTTGAACGGCAAAGGGCCGGCGGTGTGCCGGCCCTCGCGTCGATCCGTCTATGGGCGAGGGCAGGGGCCCCCGCGCCGGTTCCGGCGTCAGTCCATCGCCTTGAAGTTGAACTCGCCACCTTCCTTGATGCCGGACGGCCAGCGCGCGGTCACGGTCTTGGTGCGCGTGTAGAACTTGAACGAGTCCGGACCGTGCTGGTTGAGGTCGCCGAACATCGACTTCTTCCAGCCGCCGAAGGTGTGGTAGGCGAGCGGCACCGGGATCGGCACGTTGATGCCGACCATGCCGATGTTGATCCGGTGCGCGAAGTCGCGCGCGGTGTCGCCGTCGCGGGTATAGATCGCCGTGCCGTTGCCGTACTCGTGATCCATCGCGAGACCGAGCGCCTCTTCGTAGGACTTGGCGCGCACCACCGACAGGACCGGGCCGAAGATCTCGGTCTTGTAGATGTCCATGTCGCGGGTGACATGGTCGAAGAGGTGCGGGCCGACGAAGAAGCCGTTCTCGTAGCCCTGGAGCGTGAAGTCGCGGTTGTCGACCACGAGCTTCGCGCCCTGCTCGACGCCGCTGTTGATCAGGCCGAGGATGCGCTCCTTCGCCTCGCGGGTGACGACCGGGCCGTAATCCACGTCGTTGCCGTCGGTATAGGGGGCGACGCGCAGCTTCTCGACCCGCGGCACCAGCTTTTCGATCAGCCGGTCGGCGGTCTCGTCGCCCACCGGCACCGCAACCGAGATCGCCATGCAGCGTTCGCCCGCAGCACCGAAGCCCGCACCGACGAGCGCGTCGGCGGCCTGGTCCATGTCGGCGTCCGGCATGATGATCATGTGGTTCTTGGCGCCGCCGAAGCACTGGGCGCGCTTGCCGTTCGCGGTGGCGCGGCTGTAGATGTACTGCGCGATCGGGGTCGAGCCGACGAAGCTGACGCCCTGGATCGTCTCGCTGTCAAGCAGCGTGTCGACCGCCTCCTTGTCGCCGTTGACGACCTGGAAGACGCCTTTCGGCAGGCCCGCCTCGACGAAGAGTTCGGCGAGCATCAGCGGCACAGAGGGGTCGCGCTCGGAGGGCTTCAGGACGACCGCGTTGCCGCAGGCGAGCGCCGGGCCGACGTGCCAGAGCGGCATCATGGCCGGGAAGTTGAACGGCATGATCGAGGCGACGACGCCGAGCGGCTGGCGCATCGAGTACATGTCGATGCCGGGGCCGGCGTCGTCGGTGAACTCGCCCTTCAGCATCTGCGGCGCGGCGATGCAGTATTCGATCACTTCAAGGCCGCGCTGCAGGTCGCCCTTGGCGTCCGGGATGGTCTTGCCGTGCTCGCGCGAGAGCGCTTCGGCGAGTTTCTCCATGTCGCGGTTCATCAGGCCGACCATGGCCATCATGACGCGCGCACGGCGCTGCGGGTTCATCGCGCCCCAGGCCGGCTGCGCGGCAGCGGCCTTGGCGATCGCGGCTTCGGTCTCGGCGGCCGAGGCCAGCGGGCACTTGGCCTGCACTTCGCCGGTCGCGGGGTTGAAGACGTCGGTGAAGCGGCCCGACGTGCCCTTGACGTATTCGCCGTTAATCCAGTGGTTCAGTTCTTTCATGGAAGCCTCCCAGGAAGTTCGCGGGCACATTACCCTTGCAATTTTGCTTGATAAAGAGGCAGTTTCCCAAAGGTGTTTTGCATTTTCGCAAAGGTGACCAATGGCGGATTGGGATGATCTGAGGGTGTTTCTCGCGGTGGCGCGGGCCGAAAGCCTTTCCGGGGCGGGCAAGCTCCTGAAGCTCGACCCGGCCACTGTCGGCCGCCGTGTCGCGCGGCTGGAAGAGGCGATGGCGGTCCGGCTCTTCGTGCGCTCGGCGCAAGGTTACACGCTCACGGGCGAGGGGCAGCGGCTTCTGGCCCATGCCGGCCGGGCCGAGCAGGCAGTCGCAGAGGCGATGGAGGAGGTGGGCTCGGAAGGCACGGGCCTGACCGGGCAGATCCGCATCGGCGCACCGGATGGCAGCGCCAACTACCTTCTGCCGCAGATCGTCGCGGCGATCTGCGCCGATCATCCCGGGCTCGAGGTCCAGATCGTCGCGCAGCCGCGGGTCTTCAACCTGTCGAAACGCGAGGCCGACATGGCCATCGCAGTCAGCCCCCCCGCCTCGGGCCATCTGACGGTGCAGAAGCTGACCGATTACCGGCTGCACCTCGCCGCCTCGCAGGGCTACCTCGACAGTCATCCGCCGATCCGGACCCCTGCCGACCTGAAGCACCACCGCACCATCGGCTATATCCAGGACCTCGTTTTCGACAAGGAGCTGGACTACCAGAGCGAGGCGGGGATGGAGGCGGTGACGCTCGCCTCGAACTCGGTCTCGGTGCAGTTCAACTGGGTCCGGACCGGCGCCGGCATTGCCGTCGTGCATGATTTCGCGCTGCCCGCGGCGCCGGGTCTCGTCAAGGTCCTCGCCGACAAGGTCTCGCTCACGCGGTCGTTCTACCTCATCCGCCATCCCGACGATCGACGGGTGGAGCGGCTCAACCGCTTCGCCGAGCTTCTGGCCCAGGGCGTGCGGCGTGAGGTCGCGCGGCTCGAAGCACTGGCTTGACAGCGGCGGATCAAGGCGCGACGCTTAGGGAAAGTCGCTTTACGCTCAGGAGGTTGCCCATGCAGGTTCACCAGATTCTTCGTTCAAAGGATCAGACCGGCATCATCACTGTGGCGCCCGAGACGAGCGTCGCCGACGCGGCGCGACTCCTGGCGGAACGCCGGATCGGCGCCGTCGTCGTCTCGCGCGATGGCAAGACGCCGCTCGGCATCCTGTCCGAACGCGACATTGTGCGCGACCTCGGCCGGCGCGGCTCGGGCTGTCTCACCGACAAGGTCGAGGCGCTGATGACCCGCAACCTGGTCTCCTGCGCGCCCACAGATGCCGCGGACAGCGTGCTGGAAAAGATGACCGCGGGGCGCTTTCGCCATATGCCGGTGATGGAGGGCGAGACGATGGTCGGCTTCGTGTCCATCGGCGATCTCGTCGCGGCGCGGATCTCCGAACTGGCGATGGAGAAGGACGCGCTGGCCGGCATGATCATGGGCAACTGAGCGGGGAAACGGCCGTCTTTTGAACCTCTTGCAATCCGTGGCGCAATATCGTTGCGTTGGCGTCACGAAACGCCCCCAGAGAGACAGGGACCCATGCGCATCGGCCTATATCCTGGCACGTTCGATCCGATCACGCTCGGCCACACGGACATCATTCAGCGCGCGATGGCGCTCGTCGACCGGCTGGTGATCGGCGTTGCCATCAACCGCGACAAGGGACCGCTTTTCAGTCTTGAGGAGCGGGTGGCGATGGTGGAGGCCGAATGCGCCAGCATCATCGCCAAGACCGGTGGCGAAATCGTTGTTCATCCCTTCGAGAACCTCCTGATCGATTGCGCTCGCGACGTCGGCGCCTCGGTGATCGTCCGGGGGCTGAGGGCGGTTGCGGATTTCGAGTATGAATTCCAGATGGTGGGCATGAACCGGGCAATGGACGACACGGTCGAGACCGTGTTCCTGATGGCCGACGCGCGGCGGCAGGCGATTGCTTCGAAACTCGTCAAGGAGATCGCGCGCCTGGGCGGCGACATCTCAAAATTCGTGCCGCCTGACGTTCGCGCCGCCGTCTATGCCAAGCTTGGACGTGCGTGAGGCTTCCCGCGCCTGACAACTGAGTTGTCGCGCTTGCCCTGAGGGTCGGGCGTTCGACCGATTGCGGCGCGTCTCCGAAGGCATGTCGGCGCCTATCCACTTTGCGAATGGGGAGCCGGGATCGTGTTCCACGCCGATCGCCCACCCGGGCGGAAGCCCGGCACCTCGATCAAAGCTGCCAGAATTTCCCGCAGCCGTCGGCGGCCGTCAGATCAGCTTGCCGATCGCGACGGCGGTATCGGACATGCGATTGGAAAAGCCCCATTCGTTGTCGTACCAGGAGAGGATCCGGCACATCCGCCCCTCCATTACCTTGGTCTGGTCCATGTGGAACACGGACGAGCGCGGGTCGTGGTTGAAGTCCGACGAGACGTTCGGGTGGTCGGTATAGCCGAGGATGCCCTTGAGATAGCCGTCGGCGGCCGCCCGGATCGCCGCGTTAATCTCGTCCACGCTGGTGTCGCGCGCGGCCTCGAAGACGAGGTCCACCACCGAGACATTGGGGGTGGGCACCCGGATCGCCACGCCATCAAGCTTGCCGTTCAGTTCCGGCAGGACGAGACCCACGGCCTTCGCAGCACCCGTCGAGGTCGGGATCATGGAAAGCGCCGCCGCCCGCGCCCGGTAGAGATCCTTGTGCATCGTGTCGAGGCTGGGCTGGTCGCCCGTGTAGGAGTGGATCGTGGTCATGAAACCCTTGGAAATCCCGATCGCGTCGTTCAGCACCTTGGCAACGGGACTGAGGCAGTTCGTCGTGCAGGAGGCGTTGGAGACGACGATATCGTCGCGAGTCAGGCTCTTGTGGTTGACGCCGTAGACGATGGTCTTGTCGGCGTTCTTGCCCGGCGCCGAGATCAGCACGCGGCTGGATCCGTTCTCCAGATGGGCCTGACAGGCCTCCTTCGAGGTGAAGATCCCGGTGCATTCCATCACCACGTCAACATGAGCCCAGGGCAGGTCGGCCGGATTGCGCAGCGCCGTGACCTCGATCGGGCCGCGGCCGACGTCGATCGTGGTCTCGGTCGTGGTCACCTCCGCGGGAAACCGGCCATGCACCGAATCAAAGCGCAGCAGATGGGCGTTGGTCTCGACCGGGCCGAGATCGTTGATCGCGACGACCTCTATGTCCTTGCGCCCGGACTCGATGATCGCCCTGAGCACGTTGCGTCCAATGCGGCCGAAACCGTTGATCGCCACCTTCACTGCCATCTCAAACCTCCTCTCGCAAAGCGCCGGCGCCCCGCAGGGAGCCGTTACCGCTAACACCAAAAACAGCCTATAGGTCAACTGCAGAGTAGCGGTCTCAGCGCCAGAAGGCGAGATATTCGACGAGATCGAGCAGCTTGCGCCCCAGGAAGAGGGGCGCGCCGAGGTTCAGCCAGAAATGGTCCACCAGAAAGAAGGCGGCTAAGAGTGCCGCTAGGGCGATGGCGATCCGGTTGGTCATGGGCGGGGGCGCAAGGCCCCCCGGGGCTCCTTACTGAAGGAGCCGCCCCATCGCGCCGGCGACATCGGCCATCCGGCAGGAGAAGCCCCATTCGTTGTCGTACCAGGCCAGGACCCGGACGGTGCGGCCGCCCACGACCTTGGTCTGGTCCGGCGCGAAGATCGAGGAATAGGGGGTGTGGTTGAAGTCGATCGAGACCTTGGGTTCCGGGTCATAGGCAAGAACCATGCCCATGTATCCTGCCGCGGCTTCCCTTACGATTTCGTTGACGTCGGCGACGGTCACGTCCTTTCCGGCCTGGAAGGTCAGGTCGACGGCCGAGACGTTCGGCGTCGGCACCCGGATCGCGGTGCCGTCGAGCTTGCCCGACAGTTCCGGCAGCACTTCGCCGAGCGCCTTCGCGGCGCCGGTCGAGGTCGGGATCATTGCCATCGCCGCGGCGCGCGCACGGTAGAGATCCTTGTGGCGGCGGTCGAGCGTCGGCTGGTCGCCGGTATAGGAGTGGATCGTCGTCATTATGCCCGACTCGATCCCGATCGCGTCGTTCAGCACCTTGGCGAGCGGAGCGAGGCAGTTCGTGGTGCAGGAGCCGTTCGAGACGACGAGATGCTCGGCCGTAAGCTGGCGGTGGTTGACGCCATAGACGACGGTCTTGTCGGCGTTCTTCGCCGGAGCGGAGACCAGCACGCGCTTGGCGCCGCGGCCGAGATGCACCGCCGCCTTGGCGCGGTCGTTGAAGTTGCCGGTGCATTCGAGGACGACGTCGACGCCCTCCCAGTCCAGCTCTTCGGGGTTGTAGGTCGACATCACCTCGATCGGGCCGCGGCCGAGGTCGATGGTGTTCTCGCCGACCTTAACCGGCCCGGCGAAGCGGCCATGGACGGAGTCGTATTTCAGGAGATGCGCGTTGGTCTCGATCGGCCCGGTGGCGTTGATCTTGACGACCTGGACGTCGTTGCGCGCGGCTTCGGCTATATGTGCCAGCGTGCAGCGGCCGATCCGGCCAAACCCGTTGATGCCGATGGTGACGGTCATGTGCCTCATCTCCTGTGCCCGATACGCGGGAGCCAAGCCGCGCCAGTTCCTGCGCATAGCAGAGGTCATGAGATGGGAAAACCCGCTATATCAACATGGTAGCGAAAACAGGGCGGTGTTAGCGAAAACAGGCGCGCCGAATCCGGCTGGGTTCGGGCCGTTCCGGCGCCGCGCCGTCGCGATCGCCTTGCCTCGGCGGCAGGATTCGCTAGGTTGGCGCCGGTTTGCAGGGAAGGGACGACCATGAGCGGATTGCTGGCGCTACTCGACGACGTGGCCGCGATCGCCAAGGTCGCGGCGGCGAGTGTCGACGATGTCGCTGGCATGGCGGCCAAGGCCGGCTCCAAGGCCGCGGGCGTGGTGATCGACGACGCGGCCGTCACGCCGAAATACGTCCACGGCTTCGAGGCCAGGCGCGAACTGCCCATCATCTGGAAGATCACCAAGGGCTCGCTGTTCAACAAGCTGGTGATCCTTTTGCCGGCGTCGATGCTGATGAACGCCTTCGCGCCCTGGCTGATCACGCCGCTTCTCATGCTCGGCGGCGCCTATCTCTGCTTCGAGGGCGCCGAGAAGATCTTCCACAAGCTCTTTCCCCACGGCGACGCCCATGTCGAGGCCGACATGGAGGTCGGCGATCCGGTGCATCTGGAGGAAAAACGCGTCCGCGGCGCGATCAAGACCGACTTCATCCTCTCGGCCGAGATCATGACCATCGCGCTTGCCGCGATCCCGGAGGGCGTGCTCTGGATGGAGGCGCTGACGCTCGCCGTCGTCGCGGTCGGGATCACGGTCGCGGTCTATGGATCGGTGGCGCTGATAGTGAAGATGGACGATATCGGGCTCTTTATGGCGGCGACGGCGCGGACCGGGGTCGGACGCGCGCTCGGCACCGGGCTCGTGAAGGCGATGCCGAAGCTCATGGCGCTCCTCTCGACGATCGGCACCGCGGCGATGCTCTGGGTCGGCGGTTCGATCATCATTCATGGGCTCGACGTACTGGGCTGGCCGGTGCTCTACGACACCATCCACCACTGGGCCGAGGCCGTCGCCCATACGGTGCCGGAGCGCATCGCGGGCTTCACCGGATGGGCGGTGACGGCTCTGGCGGATGGCGTGTCCGGCCTTGCACTCGGGATGGCTCTCATTCCGCTCGTCACGCGCCTGGTCGGGCCGCTCTGGCGCACCATCGCGGGCAGCGACCCCGGCGCGCAATAGCTCGGGGCGCCGGCGCGTCGTCGCCGTTGGTCTTAGCCTTACGTTAACCGTTTCTGGGCACTGTCGCGGCATGAGCGCGCCCGCCCCGCATATGCATCCTGACTACTGGTTGCGCACGATCTTCGCCTCCCAGGCGGCGATCCGCGGCGGGGTGATCCGACGTTCTGTCCGGGACGTGGAGATGATCGTCGGTCGCGCGGCGTTCGAGCGCGAACTGAAGCGACGCGGCTACCACGCGGTCGAGAACGCAGGCCAGTTCGTGATCTTCTGCAACAACGAGCCGGTCCGTATCCTGTGCTGATCCAAAATCCATCAATGGATTTTGGAACGATTTTTCAAAAAATCGTTCCTCCGCAGCGGCGAACTAGCCCCTGAGCGAGACATTCACCGCGAACGGCCCCTTGTCGCCGTCCATCAGGCTGAACTCGAGATCAGTGTCGAGGCCGATCCGCTGCCAGTCGCTGCCGACGACGCTGTCGCGCTGGAAATAAACCTCGAGCCCGCCGCTCGACTTGATGAAGCCGTACCCCTCATCCGCGAAAAGCCGCACGACGCGGCCGTGATGGCGCTCGGGGTGGCTCTTCACGTCGACGCCCTTCATCTTGCGCACATGCTCGTCGAGCTGGCGCCGCGCGGCGTTGAAGCTGTCGCGGATCGCGACATGCAGATCCTCGTGGGCGCCGAGATCGCCGGGCTTCCTGTTGACGATGATCATGCCGCCCGGCACCTCGGCCTCGACGGCCACCTGGTAGATTTGCCCCTTGTTGCCGCGCGCGGTGCGCTTCTCGACGATCACCCGGCAGGAGGTGATGCGCTGATGGACCTGTTCGAGCTTGCCGATCTTGCCGTGGATCTCGGCGGTGACGGCTGGGGAGGCATCCATGCCGTGAAAGACGATCTGCGGTTCGGTTTCCATGTGAGGCTCCGCTATGGCTGCGGCAATCATGCAGCGGGCTTGCGTCCGGGGCACTGACCCGCGTCAACGCGCGGCGGGCCGGACCGTGCTTTCTTTCCGCCGATCCTGAGATGCGAGGAGGCTGACATGAGCGCGCTCGGACTGAAGATGATCGACGAGGCGGTGCAGTCCGCCAATATCTGGGTGAACGAGGTCGACAGCCGCACCGGCTGGGACAACAAGCAGCGCAGCTATAGGCTGCTGCGGGCGGTGCTGCACGCGGTCCGCGACCACCTGACGGTCGACGAGGCGACCGACCTCGGAGCGCAGCTGCCGACGCTGATCCGGGGCATCTACTACGAGGGCTGGAACTCGGCCCGGAATCCGGTGCGGATGCGCCATGCAGAGGACTTCGTCGCAGCGGTGCAGAAGGGGTTCGAGCCCGATCCTCTGGGCGATGCCGACCGGGCGGTGCGGGCGGTCTTTAACCTTCTCGACAGCCACATCTCGGCGGGCGAGATGAAGGACGTGCGCAGCGCCTTCACCAAGGAGATCCGCAGTCTTTTCGGGCTTACCTGACGCGGCCGGTGGCGGCGCAGGGAAAACCCCGCCGGAGGAAGGTTCCGGCGGGGCTGAGTTGGTCCAGTAATCGTCGCAACGTCAGAGAAGCGCCTTCACCCGTGCCGCGACGGCTTCTGCGGTGATGCCGTACTCCTGGTAGAGCCGTTCGGCCGGGGCAGAGGCGCCGAAGCTCTCCATGCCGACGAAGCCTGCCTTGGCCTCGCGGCCGCGCTCGCCGAGGAGCCAGCGGTCCCAGGGCTGGCGCACCGCCGCCTCGACCGCGACGCGGACCGGGCCCGCGGGCAGTACGCGCTTGCGGTAGGCCTCGTCCTGCGCCGCGAAGAGTTCCATGCAGGGCATGGAGACGACGCGGGTACCGATGTCTTCGGCCTGCAGGAGGTCGCGCGCCTTGAGCGCGATTTCCACTTCCGAGCCCGTCGCGAGCAGGATCGCCCTGCGCTTGCCCTCGGCCTCGCGCAGCACATAGGCGCCCTGGGCCGAGAGGTTCTTCGACGTGTGCTGGGTGCGGACCGTCGGCAGGTTCTGGCGGCTGAGCGCGAGGACAGACGGAGTCTTCTCGGCGGTCAGCGCCAGTTCCCAGGCTTCGGCCGTCTCGATCAGGTCGGCGGGGCGGAAGGTCCAGGTGTTGGGCGTCGCGCGGCAGATCGCCAGATGCTCGACCGGCTGGTGCGTCGGGCCGTCCTCGCCGAGGCCGATCGAGTCATGCGTCATGACATAGACGGAAGGAACCCCCATCAGCGCCGACAGCCGCATCGCGCCGCGGGCGTAGTCGGTGAAGCAGAGAAACGTGCCGCCGTAGGGCCGCACGCCGCCATGCAGCGCCATGCCGTTCATCGCCGCCGCCATGCCGTGTTCGCGGATGCCGAAATGGACGTAACGGCCCTTGCGGTTCTCGGGGTTGAAGATGCCGAGATCGCCGGTCTTGGTGTTGTTCGAACCGGTGAGGTCGGCCGAGCCGCCAATGGTCTCGGGCATCGCCGGGTTGACGACCTCGAGCACCATCTCGGAAGCCTTGCGGGTCGCGACCTTGGGCTGGAGCTCGCTGTTCTGCTTCTTCAGTGCGCGGATGACGGCGGCGAGCTTCTTCGGCGCTTCGCCGGCCATCTGGCGCAGGAACTCGGCCCGGCGGCTGTCCGATAGGGCGGCGAGCCGCGCTTCCCATTCCGCCCGCGCGGCGCCGCCGCGGCTGCCGATCGCCGCCCAGGCAGCGCGGATGTCGGCCGGGATCTCGAAGGCCGGGTGGGTCCAGCCGTAGATGTCCTTCGTCACCTTGATCTCGTCGGGACCGAGCGGCGAGCCGTGGGCGCCCGCGGTGTCCTGCTTCTTCGGGCTGCCGAAGCCGATATGGGTCTTGCAGTCGACGAGGACCGGGCGGTCGGAGGACTTCGCCTCGGTCAGCGCGCGGTCGATGTCCACCGGATCGTGGCCGTCGCAGGACAGAACCTTCCAGCCGGCCGCGGCGAAGCGGGCGCGCTGGTCGGTTACGTCGCTGAGGCTGATCCGGCCGTCGATCGAGATGTCATTGTTGTCCCAAAGCACGATGAGCTTCGAGAGCTTCTGCATTCCCGCAAGCCCGATCGCCTCGTGGCTGATGCCTTCCATGAGGCAGCCGTCACCGGCGATCACCCAGGTGTAGTGATCGACGATCTTGGCGCCGAAGCGGGCGCGCAAGGACTCCTCGGCCATCGCGAAGCCCACCGCGTTTGCAATGCCTTGGCCCAGGGGGCCGGTCGTGGTCTCGACGCCCTTGACGTGGCCGTATTCCGGATGGCCGGCGGTGATCGCGCCCCACTGGCGGAAGTTGCGGATCTGGTCGAGCGTCATGTCGGCGTAGCCGGACATGTGCAGGAGCCCGTAGATCAGCATCGAGCCGTGCCCGGCCGAAAGGATGAAGCGGTCGCGGTCGGCCCAGTCCGGGGTCGAGGCGTCGAACTTCAGGTGTTTTTCGAAAAGGACCGTGGCGACGTCGGCCATGCCCATCGGCATGCCGGGGTGGCCGGAATTGGCGGCCTGGACCGCATCCATCGCAAGCGTGCGCAGAGCGCAGGCTTTCCCCCAGTGATCGGCGTGTTTGTCGCGAAGCGTGGCGATGTCCAAGTCCCTGATCCTTCTTCTTCCGGAATGCTGAGCGCGCGGGCTTGATAGCAGGCTCGGGGGCAAGTTCAAGCGCGCCGCCTAAGCACTTGGTCCGAAAGGGGGAGGAATCCTGTCGCCCTTCGGTCTAAACTCGGTCCGCGCGGGGGCGCGTCCGATTCGCCGGCGAAGACCGGAAGGATGCCTGTCCCCGAGAGGCATGACACAGGCAGAAACCGGGTCAGGGGGCCGCGATACATGAGTGACATAGCCGAACTGGAGCGCCGGATCTCAGCGGCGCTGGAACGGATCGGAGCGGGTGTGGAGAAAGCGCGCGCGGAGGCGGAGGCCGCGACCGTCGCGCATGACCAGGTCAGGGCCGCTGCCGAGCTTCGCGAGGCGCTGGAAACCGAACGCGCGGCCAACGCGCAACTCACCGACAGGGTGCGCGCGATCAAGGAGAAACAGGAGACGATGGTCGATGCGCTCGAGAAGAAGGTCGCGCGGTTGACGGAGCGGCTCGAAGTCGCAGGCGCCGAACTCGAGCGCCAGAAACGGATCAATGCCGACCTGACCGAGGCGCAGCGGGCGCTTCGCGAGGCCGCGCAGGACCGCGTGCAGGAGCCCGAGCAGATCAACCGGTCGCTGATCGCCGAACTTGAAGCGCTCCGCGCCGCGCGCGCGGCGGAGATGGCCGAGATGCAGGAGATTCTATCCGAGCTGCGGCCCCTGATCGAGGAGGTGGCCTGATGCCGGACGTTTCGATCACCATTGGCGGGCGCGAGTTCCAGGTCGCCTGCCAGGACGGCGAGGAGCATTTCCTGCGCTCGGCCGCGCAGATGCTCGACAACGAGGCGACGACGCTCGTCTCGCAGATCGGACGGATGCCCGAGGCGCGGATGCTGCTGATGGCGGGTCTGATGCTGGCCGACAAGGCGGCCGGCCTCGAGGACCAGGTGCGCGCCGCGGAGGAGCGGGCGCTCGTGGCCGAGCGCGTCGCCACCGATGCGCGGGCCAAGCCGCAGCGGGTTGAGGTCGCGGTGATCCCTGATGCCGTCACCGAGACTTTCGCCGAGATCGCGGCGCGCGCCGAGGCGCTGGCCGAACGGATCGAGGAGCGCAAGGCGGGCTGAGGATTTCGCGCCTTCGGGCGCCCCGCCCGCCCACCCTGCGCCCTCAGGCGCGAAGGCCGCCCCGACGGGCGGCCTTTTTGCGAGCGGTGCCGTCCGGACGCCGGGTCAGGCGTTGGCGGCGCGGATCTTGTCGGCGGCGTCCTTGTCATAGGCCACGCCGCTTTTGTCGAAGAGCTGGTCGAGCTCGCCCGAGAGAGTCATCTCGGTGATGATGTCGCAGCCGCCGACGAACTCGCCCTTGACGTAGAGCTGCGGGATCGTCGGCCAGTCGGAGAAGTCCTTGATCCCCTGGCGGATCTCGGCGTCTTCGAGCACGTTCACGTCGACATAGTCGACGCCCATGAAGTTCAGCACCCCCGCGACGCGGGAGGAGAAGCCACATTGCGGCATCGCCTTGGTGCCCTTCATGTAAAGGACGACGGTGTTCTTCGTCACGGTGTCGCGGATCTGGTCCTGGGCGGTCGTCGTGGTCATGGGCTGTTACTCCGGAGCCTTGGTCGTCAGCGCGAGCGCGTGCAGTTCGCCATGCGCGCCATCCATCTTTCCCTTCAGCGCGGCATAGACCGCGCGCTGCTGCTGGACGCGGTTCATGCCGCGGAAGCTTTCGTCGATGACCTCGGCGGCGTAGTGGTTGCCGTCGCCCGCGAGATCCGTGATCGTGATCTTCGCGTCCGGGAACGCGGCCCGGATGAGGTCTTCGATATCCTGTGCTTCCATCGCCATGAAGCGTCCTTCCCGTATGCGCTTGGGCTGAATGTAGGCCCCGCAGCCGGGACCCGCAAGATTGACCGCGTGTCGCAGTCTCGCCGCCGCTCCGCGGCTCAGGCCACCGCTGCCGCGAAGGCCGAGCGGTAGATCGAGGCAAGTTCCGCCAGCGGCGCCTCGGCGGTGCCGAAGCGGACGGTGCGGCCGCCGAACCGGCCGACCGCGCTGGCCGGAACGCCGGCCGCGCGGGCCGCATCCAGAAGCGCCTCGGCCTTGTCCGCCGCGACGGCGACGATATAGCGCGCCTGGTCCTCGCCGAAGAGCTGGCCGGTTTCGCCGCTCTCGAGCGCGACGCCGAGGCCCGCCGCCTCCGCCATCTCGAAGGCCGCGAGCGCGAGGCCGCCGTCAGAGAGGTCGGTCGCGGCGCGCAAGCTCTTGCGGCTGGCGCGCAGGAACTCGCCGTTGCGCCGCTCGGCGGCGAGGTCGACATGCGGCGCGTCGCCGTCCTCGCGACCGAAGGCCTCGCTGAGGAGCGCCGACTGGCCGAGATGGCCCGCGGTCTCGCCGATCACCACGGCGACGTCGCCGTCCTGCGGCTGGCCCGCGATGAGGTCTTCGAGCGAGGCGACGAGCCCCACCGCGCCGATCGTCGGGGTGGGCAGGATGCCCTTGCCGTCGGTCTCGTTGTAGAGCGAGACGTTGCCCGAGACGATCGGCATGTCGAGCGCCGCGCAGGCCTCGCCGATGCCTTTGATGGCGCCGACGAACTGGCCCATGATCTCGGGCTTCTCGGGGTTGCCGAAGTTGAGGTTGTCGGTTGCCGCGAGGGGCAGGGCGCCCACCGCGGTGAGGTTGCGGTAGGCTTCGGCCACCGCTTGCCTGCCGCCCTCGACCGGGTTCGCCTTGACGTAGCGCGGGGTCACGTCGGAGGTGAAGGCCAGCGCCTTGTCGGTGCCGTGGACGCGCACCACGCCGGCGCCGAGGCCGGGGATGCGGACCGTGTCGGCCATGACCATCGTGTCGTACTGCTCCCAGACCCAGCCCTTGTGGGCGTAGTTCGGCGAGGAAATCAGCGCCTTCAGACCGGCGATGGCGTCGATCTGCGGCGCGTCGGCCAACGCGTCGCGCTTCGGCGTCTCGACCCAGGGACGGTCGTATTCGGGCGCCGAGGAGGAGAGCTTCGACAAGGGCAGGTCGGCCTTCACCTCGTTGCCGTGCAGGATCAGGAAGCGGTCCTCAGGGATGGTCTCGCCGACGATGGCGAAGTCGAGGTCCCATTTTTCGAAGATCGCCCGCGCCTCGGCCTCCTTCTCGGGCTTCAGCACCATGAGCATCCGCTCCTGGGATTCGGAGAGCATCATCTCGTAGGCGGTCATGTTCACTTCGCGCTGCGGCACCTGGTCGAGCGTGAGCTTGATGCCGAGGCCGCCCTTGTCGCCCATCTCGACCGCCGAACAGGTGAGGCCCGCGGCCCCCATGTCCTGGATCGAGATGACCGAGCCCGAGGCCATCAGCTCGAGGCAGGCTTCGAGAAGGCGCTTTTCGGTGAACGGGTCGCCGACCTGCACGGTCGGGCGCTTCTCCTCGATCGTGTCGTCGAACTCGGCCGAGGCCATGGTGGCACCACCGACGCCGTCGCGCCCGGTCTTGGCGCCGAGATAGACCACCGGCATGCCGACGCCGGAGGCCGCCGAATAGAAGATCTTGTCGGCATCCGCGAGGCCCGCCGCAAAGGCGTTCACGAGGCAGTTGCCGTTGTAGGCGGGGTGGAAGCGCACCTCGCCGCCCACGTTCGGCACGCCGAAGCAGTTGCCGTAGGAGCCGATGCCCTCGACAACGCCCTTCACGAGATGCGCGGTCTTGGGATGCGAGGGCATGCCGAACGAGAGCGAATCCATCGCGGCGATGGGACGCGCGCCCATCGTGAAGACGTCGCGCAGGATGCCGCCGACGCCGGTCGCGGCGCCCTGGTGCGGCTCGATGTAGGACGGGTGGTTGTGGCTCTCCATCTTGAAGATCACCGCCTGGCCGTCGCCGATATCGACGACGCCGGCGTTCTCACCCGGGCCGCAGATGACCTGCGGACCCTTGGTGGGCAGGGTGCGCAGCCATTTCTTCGACGATTTGTAGGAGCAATGCTCGTTCCACATCGCCGAGAAGATGCCCAGCTCGGTAAAGGTCGGCTCGCGGCCGATGATCTCGAGGATGCGCTGATACTCGTCCGGTTTCAGGCCATGCGCGGCGATCAGGTCTTCGGTGATCTGAGGTTCCTGCATTTCATCCCCCGGAGCTGCACGATTGCCGCGTCTTTTAGGGGTGAAGGGCGGCGGAGAAAAGGGCCAAACCGTTGCCGTCCTCAATGCGGGCGGGCAGCGTCCCGCTCTGCCTTGCTCAGGATAGTGGGGGGCGTTACGGGCGCTCCGGCCGCGTCGAAGAACGGATTGGTCCTGTAGCTGCCGGTGAGGCGGGCCTGCGCGGCGCGGCTGAGAACGCCGAGGACCGCCCGCGCAAGGCCACTGGCTTTCACCGGGGCGCGGGCGGCGGCGGTGTTCGCCCAAACCCGGACTGGGCCGAAGCGGTCCTCGTCCGGCCGCAGGATCGCGCCGACGAAGGGAAGGCCGGGGCCGGACAGGGTGTTGGCGATCGGCGTGCCGCAGCAGGCGGCGTACCAGCGGAACAGGCCCTTCGGGCCGAGCCGCAGCAGCGCGACATGGGCCATGCCGTCGGGAAAGCCGAGACTGTGCGGCACCGTCTGGAAGATCGCGCTGCCGCCCTTCGCGTCGAGCCAGTCGGTGCCGCGACCGAGATGGCGGGCGAAAGTCTGGCAGTCGGCGCAGTAGCATTTCAAGAGGGTTCCGCGTGCGGCGCGCGCGATCGTCCAGCGCGTCGCGCCGCAGCGGCAGGACAAATCGTGTGTGTCCGACATCATGTGCTCCGGGCCGAAGCGGGCTCTGCGCGCCGACATTACACCGTTGAAGATGCGCGGAAATAAAAAAAAGGCCGAGACAAGCTCGGCCCAAGTCCAACAGGGAGGTAGAAAGCGATGAGAATTTCTTCAATCATCAACTTCTGTTCCCCACCTAGGGTGTCGAGGCGGAGCGATCAAGGAAAATGATGCCGTAAGGGAAGCATGGCGGCTATGCGTTGCCATCATGCCTCACTTCAACGTCAGATTGCCGCCCCGTCGGATTGCTGGCGGCGGTAGCTGATGATTTCCTCCAGCACGAAGTCGCGGAAGGCGGCGACTCGCTTCGACTGCCTGAGTTCCTCGGGATAGGCGAGGAAGACAGGAACCTCGCTCGATTCCACTTCCGGCAGCACCCGGACGATGTTCGGGAAGTCCTCGGTCAGGTAATCGGGTAGCACGCCGATCCCGAGATTGCAGAGCACCGCCTGCAGCACGCCGTAGTAGTTGTTCACCGCGAGCGTCGAGCGGATGTCGTTCGACAGGAGCCACTGGACCAGCGTCGCGCCGGCCGAGACCTGAGGGGCAGTCGGGCTCTGGCTGACCAGCCGGTGGCTCGCCAGATCCTCGACCGAGGTCGGCGTGCCCGCCGCGGCGAGATAGTCCGGCGAGGCGTAGAGCCGCATCCGGATGTTCATCAGCCGCCGCCGGATCAGGTCGGCCTGCGAGGGCTCCTTCATGCGGATCGCGACATCGGCCTCGCGCATCGGCAGGTCGAGGACGCGTTCCTCGAGCATCAGTTCGATCTTCAGGTCGGGATAGCGTTCATAGAGCTTGCCGAGCCGCGGCGCGAGCCAGAGCGAGCCGAAGCCTGTCGTCGTTGTGACGCGAAGCTCGCCGAAGACCTCGTCCTCGCTGTCGCGGATCCGCGCCGCCGCCGTCTCCAGCCGCTTGTTCATCGACGAGGTGGCGTCGAACAGAAGCTCGCCCTGCTCGGTGAGAATCAGTCCCCGTGCATGACGGTGGAACAGGGTCGTGTTCAGGCTCTCTTCGAGCGCGCGGATCTGCCGGCTCACGGCCGACTGCGACAGGTGCAGCGCCTCACCCGCATGGGTCAGGCTGCCGGCATCCGCCACCGCGTGAAATATTCTGAGCTTGTCCCAGTCCATACCGTATCTTTCTGTCGATTTCGGCCCCCGCTTTATGGCCGAATTGCGTTGTCCGCGAAAGCAAAACCCAAGCGAAAGGGGGATATAGTTGTCTGACCGGTCGGAAAAAAGAGGCTTTGTAGGTCAGTGATTTTGACCTATAATGGCGGAGCGCTCGAACAGCGGGGAGGACCACATGTCGAAGCCGGAAATCACCCTCAATGACCGTTACGACCTCGCGAAATCGCCGGTCCTCCTGAACGGGACGCAGGCGCTCGTCCGGCTGATGCTGATGCAGAAGGAGCGCGACCGGAAGGCGGGGCTGAACACTGCCGGGTACGTTTCGGGCTATCGCGGCTCGCCCCTCGGGGGGGTCGACCTCAACATGGCCAAGGCTGGCAAGCTTCTCAAGGCGAACGACATCCGCTTCGAGCCGGGTCTCAACGAGGACCTCGCCGCGACCGCGATCTGGGGCACCCAGCAGACCGAGCTTCGGGGCGAGGGCAAGTATGACGGCGTCTTCTCGCTCTGGTACGGCAAGGGTCCGGGGGTCGACCGCACCGGCGACGTGATGCGCCACGCCAACCTCGCCGGCACGTCGAAGCATGGCGGCGTGCTGATGGCGATGGGCGACGACCACACCGCCGAAAGCTCGCTGACGCTGCACCAGTCCGACTGGGCGCTGGTCGATGTCTACATGCCGGTTGTGAGCCCGGCGGGGGTGCAGGAACTACTCGACTTCGGCCTCTACGGCTGGGCGCTTTCCCGCTATGCCGGCGTCTGGGTCGGCCTCAAGACCATGAAAGACACCGCCGAGGCGACCGCCGTCGTCGACGGCGATCCGTTCCGCCTCTCTTTCGTCGAACCGGAATTCCGGATGCCGGAGGGCGGGCTCAACATCCGGCTCGGTGACAATCCGGTCCAGCAGGAAATCCGGATGATCGACTACAAGCGCCACGCGGCCGAGGCCTTCGCCCGCGCCAACGGCATCGACCGCCGGGTCTGGGGCAAGCCGGGCGCCAGGATCGGCATCGTCTCGGCGGGCAAGAACTGGCTAGACCTGATGCACGCCTTCCAGATGCTTGGCATCGACGCCGCCGAGGCGGAGAAGCTCGGGATCACCACCTACAAGGTCGGCCAGACCTGGCCGCTCGACATGCAGGGCTTCCACGACTGGGCCGAGGGGCTCGACCTCGTCATCGTGGTCGAGGAGAAGCGCAAGCTGATCGAGGTCCAGGTCAAGGAATCGATCTTCGACGACCGCCAGGGGCGCCGGGTCTACGGCTGGAAGAAGGGCAATTACGGCGAGGAGCTGTTCCCGACCCGCTACGCGCTCGACCCCGCGATGATCGCCGAGAAGATCGGCCATATCCTGATCGAGGAGGGCAGGGCGACCGACCACATGCGCGCGGCGCTCGAAGAGGTGGCGGCGGCGCGGCGTGCCGACAACGTGCCGGAACTGGCGCAGCGCACACCCTATTTCTGCTCGGGCTGCCCGCACAACACCTCGACCAAGGTGCCCGAGGGCTCGATCGCCTATTCCGGCATTGGCTGCCACTTCATGGCGGTCTGGATGGACCGCGACACGCTCTGGCCCACGCAGATGGGCGGCGAGGGCGTGAACTGGATCGGCCAGGCGCCGTTCTCGAAGACCGAGCATGTGTTCCAGAACCTCGGCGACGGCACCTACAACCATTCCGGCTCGCTCGCGATCCGCGCGGCATTGGCGGCCAAGACCAACATCACCTACAAGATCCTCTTCAACGACGCCGTGGCGATGACCGGCGGCCAGCCGAACGAGGGCGAGCTTTCCGCCGACCGCATCGTCCGCGAGGTCCAGGCGATGGGCGTCGAGCACATCGCCTTCGTCTATGACGAGAAGGAGGAGGTGGATCTTTCGAAACTTCCCAAGGGCATCGAGATTCACACCCGCGACGGGCTACCCGAGGTGCAGGAGAAGTTCCGCAAGACCAAGGGCGTGTCGGTCATCGTCTATGTCCAGACCTGTGCGGCCGAGAAGCGCCGGCGCCGAAAGCGCGGCACCTTCCCCGACATCGACAAGCGGGTCTTCATCAACACCGACATCTGCGAGGGCTGCGGCGATTGCGGCATCCAGTCGAACTGCGTGTCGATCGTGCCGGTGGAGACGGAGCTTGGCCGCAAGCGCGCCATCGACCAGTCGTCGTGCAACAAGGACTTCTCCTGCCTCGACGGCTTCTGCCCTTCCTTCGTGACGCTCAAGGGCGCCGAGGTGAAGAAGGCCGCGGCCGCCGACTTTGCGCTGCCCGACCTGCCCGCGCCGGTGCTGCCTGCGATCAAGGGCACCTACAACGTGCTGATCACCGGCGTCGGCGGCACCGGCGTGGTGACCATCGGCGCGGTGCTCGCGCAGGCCGCGCAGCTCGACGGCAAGGGCGCGGGCATGATGGAGATGGCCGGCCTCGCCCAGAAGGGCGGCGCGGTGAACATCCACCTCAGGCTTGCCGAGAAACCCGCCGACATCAACGCGATCAGGGTCGCGGCCGGCGAGGCCGACTGCGTGATCGGCGGCGACCTCGTGGTCACTGGCGGCGCCAAGGTGCTCGGCCTGATGAAGACCGGCCGCACCGGCGCGGTGGTGAACGCGCACGAAATCATCACCGGCGCCTTCACCCGCAACCGCGACTTCCATCTGCCGACCGAGGGGCTGAAGCTCTCGATCGAGGCGCGGCTCCGCGACCGGGTGAGTTTCCTCGACGCGTCGGTACTCGCCAAGAAGCTGATGGGGGACTCGATCTACTCCAACATGCTGATCCTCGGTGCTGCGTGGCAGATGGGCCTCGTGCCGCTCTCGGCCGATGCGATCCGCCAGGCGATCGAGCTGAACGGCGCCGCCGTGAAGGGCAACCTGCGCGCCTTCGAGATCGGCCGCTGGGCCGCCGAACGCCCCGCCGAGACCGCTGAGTGGATTCAGGAGCCGGACGCGAAGCCGATGACACTCGAAGAGCGGATTGCCTTCCGCGCCGAGCATCTCGTCGCCTATCAGAGCGCCCGCTACGCCCGCCGTTACCGCAAGCTCGTCGATGCCGCGCCCGCCGACATGCGCGAGGCGGTGGCGCTCGGCTATCACAAGCTCTTGGCCTACAAGGACGAATACGAGGTCGCGCGGCTCCATCTCGAAACCGCCGAGAAGGCCCGCGCCGAATTCGGCGGCGATTTCGAGATGACCTTCCACCTAGCCCCGCCGATCTTCCAGCGCGAGGGCAAGGGCGGCCGCCCGGCAAAGCGCGAATACGGGACCGGCATGCTCCGCGTCTTCCGGATGCTCGCGAAGCTGAAGCGCCTGCGCGGCACGCCGCTCGACGTCTTCGGCCGCTCGGCCGAGCGGCGGATGGAGCGCGCGCTGATCGCCGAGTACGAGAAGGACATGGCCGAGGTCCTGCCCAAGGTTCGGCCCGAGACGCTCGACGCCGCGATCGCGCTTGCCGAACTGCCGCTCTCCATCCGTGGCTTCGGCACGGTGAAGGAGGCCGCGCAGCGCGCCGCCGCCAAGCGGCGCGAGGAACTGCTGGCGACGATCCGCGCCGGCGGGGCGCCGCTGAAGGCCGCGGCCGAGTGAGCCGTCACATCTCCGTCACAGGCCCCGCGTAAAGCCTCCCCAGATGGGGCTGACACAGGGCCGGTGAACGGAATGAAAGCCGAGATCGCCCGAGAGATATCGTATTCGTCCTCGGCGCGGTCGCGCGGCGGGCGGGTGATGATCCGGGCGCTGGAGAACGCGACGGGCCGGATCGGCCTGATACACCGCGCCAGGGGTTATGAGGACGAGATCGCAGCCGGACGAGACTTCTGGCAGGTGATCGTCGAACGCTACGGTCTCAGCCTCGACGTGGTCGGCGGCAGTCTCGCGAACATCCCGGCAGAGGGGCCGCTGATCCTCGTCGCGAACCATCCCTACGGCATCCTCGACGGGCTGATGATGGGCCATATCCTGTCGCAGGTGCGCGGCGATTTCCGCATCATCGCGCACCGCATCTTCCGCAAAGCGGAAGATCTCAACCGGGTGATCCTGCCGATCAACTTCGACGAGACCAAGGAGGCCGCGCGCCAGAACATCGAGGTCCGCGCGTCCGCGCTCGACTATCTCGGCGCGGGTGGGGCGATCGGCATCTTCCCCGGCGGCACGGTCGCGACCGCGGCGAGGCCCTTCGCCCGTCCGATGGATCCGGTCTGGCGCAACTTCACCCCCAAGATGATCGCGCGCTCGGATGCCACGATCGTGCCGATCTATTTCGATGGCCAGAACTCGCGCCTCTTCCAACTCGCGAGCCATCTTCACTACACCTTGCGCCTCGCGCTCCTGATCAAGGAGTTCCGCGCCCGCGTGGACGAACCCGTGCGCGTCGTAATCGGCGCGCCGCTTTCCCGCGACCTACTCGCGCCGTTCCGCACCGATCCGAAACAGATGATGGATTTCCTCCGCCGCTCGACGTATGACTTGTCGCCAGGGCCGCGTCGCTTCTACGATTACGGCTTTGAATTTGAAGAGAAATACCGCGCCTGAGGCGATCGCCCGGCGCCGGGGGAGGGCAGGGCATGGCGGTTGGCATCTTCGATTCGGGTCTCGGCGGCCTCACGGTCCTCGACGCCGTTGCCAAGGCGCTGCCCGATGTGGCCTTCGTCTATTACGGCGACAATGCCCACACACCCTACGGGGTGCGCGACGCCGAGGACATCTTCAACCTGACCTGCAAGGGCGTGGAGCGGCTCTGGGCCGAGGGCTGCGACCTCGTGATCCTCGCCTGCAACACCGCCTCTGCCGCCGCACTGAAGCGGATGCAGGAGACCTGGGTGCCGAAGGACAAGCGCGTGCTCGGCGTCTTCGTCCCGATGATCGAGGCTCTGACCGAGCGGCAATGGGGCGACAACTCGCCCCCGCGCGAGGTCGAGGTGAAACATGTGGCGCTCTTCGCCACGCCCGCGACGGTGGCCTCCCGCGCCTTCCAGCGCGAGCTTGCCTTCCGCGCCATCGGCGTCGACGTCGAGGCGCAGCCCTGCGGCGGCGTCGTGGACGCGATCGAGGAGGGCGACGAGATTCTTGCGGAGGCGCTGGTGCGCTCGCATGTCGAGGCGCTTCAGCGGCGGATGCCGAAGCCCGAGGCGGCGATCCTCGGCTGCACGCATTACCCGCTGATGGAACCGGCCTTCCAGGCCGCGCTCGGGCCGGAGGTCAAGGTCTATTCGCAGGCCAATCTCGTCGCCGCGAGCCTCAAGGACTATCTCGACCGCCATCCGGATTTCCTCGGTTCCGGGACCGAGTCGAAGTTCCTCACGACCGGTAACCCGGCGCGGGTGTCGAACAAGGCGACGCAGTTCCTGCGCCGGAAGATCAGCTTCGAGGCTGCCTGACGGGGCTTCGCTTCGCTGCTGACGCGCGGTTCGGGTTCCGGGCGCGTGCTCAGAGGGAGCGGGTCCAACCGCACCGATCAGCGCGGCCGGGCATCGAGAAATCGGGCGATCCGCCCCGGCACCCGGGGATCCTTCCAGGAGCCCATGTGGTCGACACCGGGCAGGATCTCGAGGTCGAAATCCGGTCGGGCACGTGCGAGCCGTTCCAGATGGGGCCGCTCCACGTCGAACTCGCCCACGATCCCGGACATCGGCAGGTCGATCGCGGCGATCTGCGCCTCCGGCAGCCCCACCGTCGCGTCCACCGCGTCAACGGCCGCGGAAAGCGCGTCTAGGTCGTCCACGGCATCCTGCTCCGTCCGCTCGCGGGCCCAGTCCATGTGGATCCGGTATTCATCGACGATCTCGGGTGGCGACCAGCCCGAGGCGATCAGGTAGAGCGAGCGGATGATCGCCGGGTGATCGACCGCGAGCGGCAGCGAGAGCTCCGCCCCCATGGAGAACCCGACGACATGCGCGCCGGACGGCGCCTCGGCTGAGATCAACTCTGCCACGTCCGAGACCAGCTTTCGGCCGTAGCGTGCCGGGTCATGAGGCTTGTCGCTGTCGCCGTGGCCCCGCATGTCCGGTGCGAGCAGCCGGTAGCGCCCGCCGAGGGCGTCGACGACGCCGTTCTGCCACCACATCCCCGATGACATGCTGAAACCGTGCAGAAGGACGACCGGCGGGCCGGCACCCGCCACCCGATACCGGATAAGGATCCCGTCGGATGTCGTGAACGACTTTTGAGTGGGCTGCTCCATCGCATGGCCCCCCGTCGAGAGAATCACGATTCAGACCATAGCGCGAAAACTGTAGCGCCTCATGGCGCGCCGCGACCGCAAGCCTTGCAGGAAGCCTCGATACGCCTGGCCCCGGCGCCGATCACGAAGAATCCGGTTGAAAGCCGCCCCTCACTCGGACATCAAGCTCCCCGTACCCGACCGGAGGTCCCCATGACCCACAAGATCGCCATCCTCGGCGCGTCCGGCTATACCGGCGCCGAACTCGTGCGGATCATCGCCACCCATCCCGCGATGGAGATCGCGGCGCTCTCGGCTGACCGCAAGGCCGGGCAGGAGATGGCGAGCGTCTATCCGCAGCTGCGCCACCTGAATCTGCCCACGCTCTCGACCATCGAACAGATCGACTTCTCCCGGATCGACCTGTGCTTCGCGGCCCTTCCGCATGGCCTCAGCCAGGCGCTGGTGCGCGACCTGCCGGCGTCGGTCAAGGTTGTCGACCTCGGCGCCGATTTCCGGCTGCGCGATCCGGCGGCCTACGAGAAATGGTACGGCGCGCCCCATGTTGCTACCGAGCTTCAGAAGGAGGCCGTCTACGGCCTGACCGAGTTCTACCGGGACGAGATCCGCTCCGCGCGGCTCGTCGCCGGCACCGGCTGCAACGCGGCGACCGTGCAATTCGCGCTCCGGCCGCTGATCGAGGCCGGCCTCATCGACCTTGACGAGATCATCTGCGACCTGAAGAACGGCATCTCCGGCGCCGGGCGCAGCCTGAAGGAAAACATGCTCTTCACCGAGCGCCAGACCGATGTCCTCGGCTACAGCCAGGGCGGCAAGCACCGGCACCTGGGCGAGTTCGACCAGGAGTTCAGCGCCATCGCGGGGCGGAAGGTGGAGATCATGTTCACCCCGCACCTCGTGCCGATGTCGCGCGGCATCCTTGCCTCCTGCTATGTCCGGGGCGAGGCCGAGGCGATCCATGCAGCCCTCGCCGCGCGCTATGCCGCCGAGCCCTTCCTCACCGTCCTGCCCTTCGGCCAGGCGCCGGGGACCGGGGCGGTGGCGGGCTCGAACTTCTGCCACATCGGCGTGATCGGCGACCGCAAGCCGGGCCGCGCGCTGGTCGTCGCGGCCCTCGACAACCTCAACAAGGGCTCCTCGGGGCAGGCGGTGCAGAACGCCAACCTCATGCTCGGGCTCGACGAGACGGCGGGGCTGATGCTCGCGCCGGTGTTCCCGTGAGGCGGCCATGAAGGGATTGAAGAAACAGCGCCGGATCCAGATCCTCGTCCTTGCAGCCGTGGCGATGGCGGCGAGCTTCGCGGCCTTCTACTACGCCGCACCCGACGCGCTGCAGTACTTCCGCTCGCCCTCCGAAGTCGCCGAGAAGGCGCCCGCCCCGAACGAGACCTTCCGCATCGGCGGGCTGGTCGAGGAGGGCAGCCTCGTGCGCGGCCAGGGCGCAGCGATCACCTTCAACGTCACCGACGGCGGCGCGGTCATCCCGGTGCGCTACGAGGGCGTGCTGCCCGACCTCTTCGGCGAGGGCGAGGGCGTGGTCGCGACCGGCAAGCTCGTCGACGGCACGTTCGAGGCGACCGAGATCCTCGCCAAGCATGACGAGACCTACATGCCGAAGGAAGTGATCGACGCCCTCAAGGATCAGGGCATGTATGTCGAACCGGACGCTCAACCTGCGACGAATTAACCTTTTCGAACGAGCCTTTCCCCGGATTTGCGGGGAGAGGCCATGCAGAGCGTCACCGACATCGCCAGAGAGATCGTCGCCCGCGAGGGCGGCTATGTGAACGAGCCCGACGATCCCGGCGGGGCGACGAAATACGGGGTCACGATCCATACGCTGAAACGGCTCGGGATCGACCTGACGGGCGACGGGCGGGTGACCGGGGCTGACGTCCGGCGGCTCAGCCGCGACCGGGCGGTGGCGATCTTCGTCGAGCACTACTTCCGCCGCCCTCGCATCCATGACCTGCCCGAGGTGCTGCAGCCGCCGGTCTTCGACATGTATGTCAATGCCGGCGCCGGCGCGGTGAAGATCCTCCAGCGGCTCCTGGCCGAGATGGGCCACGCGATGGCCGATGACGGGGTGATCGGGCCGCGCACCATCGCCGCCGCCCACCGCGCCGCCGAGGAGGCGCCGGACCTTATCGCCGACGCCTACGGCATCGCACGGCGCAATTATTACTACGCGCTCGCCGACGCGCGGCCGGCGAGCCGCAAGTATGTTCGGCGCCGCGATGGCGGCAAGGGCGGCTGGATCACCCGCGCCGAGGCATTCATCGCGCTCCGCTTCCACCTCAGCGAGGCCGCGCATCGCGAAAGGGTGGCAGCATGGGCCTGATCGGACGGATCCTCGGCGCGCCGGCCGCAGCCACGGCGATCGGCGAGGCGGCGAGTTCGGTGGCCGAGGTTTTCACACCGAATGCCACGAAGCGGATGGAGGCGGGGCAGGCGGCTTACCTCGCCGCGCTCGACGAGCTCGGGGCGGAGTTCCAGAGCGCCGGACCCGGCGCTTTCGACCGCTTCGTGAACGGGCTGAACCGGTTGCCGCGGCCGCTGCTGGCGCTCGGTACGATCGGCCTTTTCACCCATGCGATGGTCGATCCGGAAGGCTTCGCGCGCCGCATGACCGGCCTTGCCACCGTGCCCGAGCCGCTCTGGTGGCTTCTTGCCGCCATCGTCGGCTTCTACTTCGGCGCGCGCGAGGCGCATTACCTGCGGAGCCGGCCCGCATCCGTGCCACATAGACCCGCCGCACGGCGCGTTGCGCCGACAGTTCGCGATGCCAATCCCGCGCTCGACGAGTGGCGCCGGGGGCGCTGATCGGGGGGGCGGCGGGCGCGGGCGGTCGTTGACGCCGCCGGGCGGACTTGTAGTGTCGGGCCATGACATTCGCCGCCCGCCTGACTCGCTGCCCCATACCTTTCGAACCGGCCCGGATCGAGGAGCCGCGCGCGCGTTTCGCAGCACTCGCGCCCGAACTCCGGGCGCTTCTCGAAGGGACCGCCGGCTGCAGCCCCTATCTCGCGGGGCTGATGGAGCGCCAGGCCGACTGGCTCGAATCGGCGCTCGCCGGATCGCCGGAGGCGGCGCTCGATGCCGAACTCGCGGGGCTCGGCGCGCTCGACAGCGAGGCGCTTGGCCCGGCGCTGCGCCATGCCAAGGCGCGGATCGCGCTGCTCGCCGGGCTCGCCGACCTCGGCGGGGTCTGGCCGCTCGAAATGGTCACCGGGGCGCTGACCCGGCTCGCCGATGCCGCCGTCCACCATGCGCTTCGCGCGCTCACCGCCGACGAGATCCGGCGCGGCAAGGTGCCGGGCGCGGTGCCTGAGGATGCTTTGGCCGCCTGCGGCATCGTCGCTCTGGCGATGGGCAAGGGCGGGGCGGGGGAACTCAACTATTCCTCCGACATCGACCTCATCTGCCTCTTTGACGAGACCCGCTACGCGTCCGACGACGTGCAGGAGGCCCGCGCCGCCTTCATCCGCGTGGTGCGCAAGATGACGGCGATGCTGTCGGACCTCACCGCCGACGGCTATGTCTTCCGCACGGATCTGCGACTGCGCCCCGACGCCTCGGTCACGCCGGTCTGCATCTCGATGGCCGCGGCCGAGCAGTATTACGAGGCGCAGGGCCGCACCTGGGAACGCGCCGCCTACATCAAGGCAAGACCCTGCGGCGGCGATCTTGCGGCCGGGGCGCGGTTCCTCGAGACGCTGACGCCCTTCGTCTGGCGCCGCCATCTCGACTTCGCGGCGATCCAGGACGCCTACGACATGCGGCTCAGGATCCGCGAGCACAAGGGCCTCCATGGGCCGATCGTGCTCGAAGGCCACAACATGAAGCTCGGGCAGGGCGGCATCCGCGAAATCGAGTTCTTCACCCAGACCCGCCAGCTCATCGCTGGCGGTCGCGACCCGAGCTTGCGCGCGAGCGACACCGTCGGCGGCCTCGCCGCGCTCGCCGCGAAGGGCTGGGTGCCCGAGGCCGACGCGGCGGACCTCACCGCGCTCTACCGCGCCCATCGCGAGATCGAGCACCGGGTGCAGATGGTCGCGGACGCACAGACCCACGACCTGCCGACCACGCCGGAGGGTTTCGACCGCATCGCCCGGATGTGCGGAGAGGGTGACACCGATGCCTTCCGCGCGGCACTCCTCGAAAGGCTGGGGCGTGTGGCCGAGTTGACCGAGGGCTTCTTCGCGCCCGGCGAGGCGCGCAGCGGCCCCGAGATGAGCGCCGAGATGCGCGAGACCGTCGAGGGCTGGCGCTCCTACCCCGCGCTCCGCTCCGAGCGCGCGGTGGCGATCTTCAAGCGGGTCGAGCCCGAGATCCTCTCTCGGCTCGACCGTGCGGCGAACCCGTCCGAGGCGCTGCGCCAGTTCGACGGCTTCCTCGCCGGACTGCCCGCTGGGGTGCAGCTTTTCTCGCTTTTCGAGGCCAATCCGCAGCTTATCGACTTGATTGTAGATATCTGCGCAACTTCGCCGGGGCTCGCGAGCTACCTGTCGCGCAACGCGGCGGTGCTCGACGCGGTGATCGGCGGGGATTTCTTCGCGCCCTGGCCGGGCACGGCGGCGCTGGCCGAGGCACTCTCCAGGCGGCTGGAGGAGCGGGCGGATTACGAGGCGCGGCTGAGCGCGGCGCGGATCTGGACGCGGGAGTGGCATTTCCGGATCGGCGTCCACCACCTGCGCGGACTGATCGACGCCGGTCAGGCGGGCCGCGAATATGCGGACCTCGCGGGGGCGGTCCTCGCGGCGCTCTGGCCGGTCGTGGTCGCGGAGTTCACCCGCAAGCACGGCAAGCCGCCGGGGCGGGGCGCGGTGGTGCTCGGCATGGGCTCGCTCGGCGCGGAGCGTCTGAACGCGCAATCCGATCTCGACCTGATCGTGATCTACGACGCGGACGGGGTGGATGCCTCGGACGGGCCGCGCCCGCTGGCCGCGCGCGCCTATTACGCGCGGCTCACGCAGGCGCTGGTGACCGCGCTCTCGGCGCCGATGGCGGACGGGCGGCTCTACGAGGTCGACATGCGGCTCCGGCCCTCGGGCCGCCAGGGGCCGGTCGCGACCGCGATCCAGTCGTTCCGCTCCTACCAGATGGAGGAGGCCTGGACCTGGGAGCATCTGGCACTGACGCGGGCGCGCCCCGTGGCGGGCGATCTCGCGCTCGCCGCCGAGGTCGAGGCGGCGCGGATGGCGGTCCTTGCCGAGAAGGGCGGGGCAGAGCGCGTGCTGGCGGACGTCGCCGAGATGCGCGAGCGGATCTTCGCGGCCAAGGCGCCCGACGGCGCTTGGGAGGCGAAGATCGGCCCCGGCCGGCTGCAGGACATCGAGCTTCTCGCGCAGGTCGGCGCGCTGCGCTCCGCAGCGCCCGCGCGGCGGGTCGAGGCGCAGCTTCGCGCCGGTCTCAAGGCAGGCTACCTGACCCGCGAGGACGAGGCGGCGCTGCAGGAAGCCTACCGGTTCTTCTGGCGGCTCCAGTCCGGGGCGCGGCTCCTGACCGAGCAGCCGCTCGACATGGCGGCGGTCGGCGCGGGCGGGCAGGCGTTCCTCCTGCGCGAGACGGGAGCGTCGAATCTCGACGGGATGGCGTCGCAGTTGGAAGGCCACAGGGAGCGCGTTTCGGCAATTATCGCGCGCGGTCTTGCTGCATGATCCCATGCCGCCGGGCCGAACGGCGTCGGGAAGAGCGGGTATGGCGAGGAAGATCATGGAGATGTCTCGGGCGGACCCGAAGGGGTTGATCCGCGAAAGCTATTCGATCGAGGGGATCACGGCGCCGGAATGCCGGTCGATCTTCCTCGACTGGGCGCTGAGCATCGCGATGGACACCGACCAGCCAGAGGCGCTCAGGGCGCTCCTGGCGCACTACGGCCTCGACCGGCCCGACCATCCGATGACGGCGGTGCTGACGGCGGGGCTGACCGCCCCGTCCAAGCCGGCACGGCGCGGCGGCCGCATGGGGCGCGTCGAACCGGGCGAGCGGCGCTGAGGCGAGACGCGAGCCGGGCCGCTGCGCGCGTTCCGCCGGTCGGCGCGCGACCAGAGATTCCCGTGACCAAACCGCCCCGGCCGGATGCCTCTTTTCGCGCCGGTTCGCGTGACCTGCGCGTGGCGCGCGGCGCTTTAAGCGCCGGCGCATCATCGCCGCGCTTGCCCTCGCGCGTGGCGGGCCTTAGGCAGGTCGCATGAGGCTGATGTTTCTGGGCGATGTGGTGGGGCGGTCGGGGCGTGCGGGGATCACCGCGCGCCTGCCGGGATTGCGTGCCGATTGGGGGCTCGATTTCGTCGTGGTGAACGGCGAGAACGCGACCTCCGGGGCAGGGCTTTCAGCCGATCACGCCAAGGCGCTGCTCGCCGCCGGGGCCGATTGCGTGACGCTCGGCGATCATGCCTTCGACCAGAAGGACATGCTGTCCTACATCGAGACCGAGCCGCGGATTCTCAGGCCCCTCAACTACGCCAAGACCGCGCCCGGCAAGGGCGCGCGGGTCTTCGAGGCGAAGGGCGGGCGCAAGGTGCTGGTGGCGCAGGTGCTCGGCCAGGTCTTCATGAAGCGGCCCTTCGACGATCCCTTCTCGGCCATCGACGCGGTCCTGCGCGCTCATCCGCTTGGGGGGGCGGTCCAGGCCGCCGTCGTCGAGATCCATTGCGAGGCGACGAGCGAGAAGATGGGCATGGGCCACTGGTGCGACGGACGGGCGAGCCTCGTCGTCGGCGCCCATACCCATGTGCCGACCGCGGATGCACAGATCCTGCCCGGCGGGACCGGGTTCCAGTCCGATGCCGGCATGTGCGGCGACTACAACTCGGTCATCGGCATGGACAAGCTCGAACCGATGCGCCGCTTCGTGACCGGCATGCCTAAGGAACGCTTCACGCCCGCGAACGGCGAGGCGACGCTCTGCGGCACCTATGTCGAGACCGACGACCGCACCGGGAAGGCCACGAAGATCCGCATGATCCGCGTCGGTGGCGGGCTCGAGGGGGCGCGGCCCTGATGGAGGCGCGCCGGCTCTTTCTCGCGCTATTCGTGATCGGGGGAAGCTGGGGGCTGACCGCGCCCCTGTCGAAGATCGTCGTGATGGGCGGGTACCGCCATTTCGGCATCATCTTCTGGCAGCTCGTCATTGGCTCGGCGCTGCTCGGGCTCTGGCTCGTGCTTGCAAGGCGGCGGCTGCCGCTGACGCGGCCCGCGCTCTCGCGCTACGTCTTCATAGCACTTTTCGGGACGATCCTGCCGAACGCCGCCTTCTACACCGCGCAGGAGGGGCTGCCGGCCGGTCTCGTCGCGGTGTTCATCGCGCTGGTGCCGATGTTCGCGCTGCCGATGGCCTTTGGCCTCGGGCTCGAACGGCCCGAGCCGGTTCGCTTCCTCGGCATCCTCGCCGGGCTCGCCGGCATCCTGATGATCGTCCTGCCGGAGGCGAGCCTGCCCGACCGCGCGGCGCTCGTCTTCGTGCCATTCGCGCTTGCCGCTGCGGCACTCTACGCGGTCGAGGCGGCCGGGCTCGGCCGGATCGGCACGGCCGGGCTCGACCCGATCCAACTTCTCCTCGGTGCCTCGCTTGCGGGTATGGTCCTCGTCCTTCCGGCGGTCGTGGCGAGCGGCAGCTGGATCACGCCCGCGCTGCCCGTGACCTCGGCCACGGCGGCGCTTGTCGTCACCGCGGCGATCCATGCGCTGGCCTATGCCGGATATGTCTGGGTCGTCGGCCACGGTGGCGCGGTCTTCGCGGCACAGGTCGCCTATATCGTGACGGGTACCGGCGTCCTATGGTCGATGGTGATCCTCGGCGAACGCTATTCGCTCTGGGTCTGGGCGGCGCTGGCGCTGGTCCTTGCCGGGCTCTTTCTCGTGCAACCGCGCCCCACTCGGCGCGAGGAGCTGGGTCCCATCGTGCTGCCCGCCACCGAACCGTCCATCGTTTTCCACGAACAGCAGGATCGCTGAATGATCGACCTTCCCATATCGCAGAACGGCGAGGCCATCCTGACCCTGCTGATCGTGCTCGGCATGTTCGTGATGTTCGTGCGCGAGCGCTACCCCGTCGAAGTCGTGGCCATCGGTGGTGCGGCGCTCTGCCTCGTTCTCGGCCTTCTGCCTTACGAGGCCGGGCTGAACGCGCTGACCAATCCCGCGCCCTGGACGATCACCGCGATGTTCCTGATCATGGGGGCGCTCGTCAGGACCGGTACACTCGAATGGCTGACGCAGACGGCCGAGGCCAATGCCGACCATCGCCCGACGGTAACATTGGTGATCCTGTTCGGCTTCGTCGCGCTTGCCTCGGCCTTCCTCAACAACACGCCAGTCGTCGTGGTGATGATCCCGGTGATGGTCTCGATCGCGCGCAAGCTCAATGTCTCGGCCTCGAAACTGCTGATCCCGCTGTCCTATGCCGCGATCCTCGGCGGCACGCTGACGCTGATCGGCACCTCGACAAACCTGCTCGTCGACGGCGTGGCGCGCAACGCCGGGATGGAGCCCTTCACCATCTTCGAGATCACGCCCCTCGGCGCGATCCAGGTCCTGATCGGCATGGTCTACATCGCCCTGATCGGGCGCCGGATCCTGCCCGATCGGCAGTCGTTGGGGGGGATGCTCTCGGACCGGCGCAAGCTCAAGTTCTTCACCGAGGTGGCGCTGCCCGAGGATTCGAACCTCGTGGGCCAGCCGGTGCTCTCGGTCGATCTCTTTAAGCGTGCCGGGGTCCGGGTGATCGACGTGTTGCGCGGCGACGCCTCGCTGCGCCGCGACCTCGCGCCGGTGGTGTTGCAGGCCGGTGACCGGGTCGTTCTCAGGACCGAGATGGCCGAGTTGCTCGGGATGCAGGAAAGCAAGGACATCCGCCTCGTCGACAAGCTCTCCTCGGTGCAGACCGAGACCGTCGAGGTGCTGATCTCGCCGGGCTGCCGGATGATCGGCCGCTCGCTGGGCGAGCTGCGCCTGCGACGGCGTTACGGCGTCTATACGCTCGCCGTGCACAGGCGGAACCAGAACATCGGCCGCCAGCTCGACGACCTCGTCGTCGTGGTCGGCGACACGCTGCTTCTCGAAGGCGCGCCCGAGGACATCCAGCGGCTCGCGGCCGATATGGATCTCGTCGATGTCTCGAAACCGACCGTCAAGGCCTACCGCCGCAAGATGGCGCCGGTGGCCTTCGCCGTCCTGGCCGGGATCGTCGCGCTCTCGGGGCTTGGCGTGGCGCCGATCCTCGCGCTCTCGGTTGTGGGGGTGGCGGTGGTACTCCTCACCCGCTGCATCGACGCGGACGAGGCGTTTTCGTTCATCGAGGGGCGGCTTCTCGCGCTCATCTTCGCGATGCTCGCGGTCGGTGCGGCGCTCGACGAGACCGGCGCGGCGCGGCTGCTCGTCGGCTGGATCAGTCCCGCGCTCACCGACCTGCCGCCGCAGCTTGTCGTGCTCGCGGTCTATCTCCTGGCGATGTTTCTGACCGAGATCGTGTCGAACAACGCCGTCGGCGTGATTTTCACGCCGGTGGCGATCGAGCTTGGCCACTCGCTCGGGCTTGACCCGAGGGGGCTTGTCGTCGCGATCATGTTCGCGGCCTCGGCGGCCTTCTCGACGCCGATCGGCTACCAGACCAACATGCTGGTCTACGGCCCGGGAGGGTATCGCTTCACCGACTACCTCAAGGTGGGCATTCCTCTGAACCTGACGCTCGCCATCACCGCGAGCCTGATGATCCCGATCCTCTGGCCGCTCTGAGGGCAATCCGACGGAGACGCCTTCGGCGTCGCGCCTTTCGTGGCGCCACGCTTTCGCGCGGCGCGGGGGCGGGGGCTGTCTGCCCCCTCTTGCCGCTTGCGCGGCAATTCACCCCCGAGAGTATTTGATGACAGAAAGTGGCGGCGGCGCCTTGCAGGCGGACTCGTCGATGGTGGCGTGAGCCTTCGCGCTCCGCGCGAAGGCGAGAGATCTCGTCGCGCCGGAACGGCGCGGCCGTCTTGTCAGAGCGGCCAGACGAGAAGGATCGTCGGCAGGGCGACCGCGATGACGAGGATCTCGAGCGGCAGGCCCATCCGCCAGTAATCGCCGAACTCGTAGCCGCCGGGGCCGAGGATCAGCATGTTGTTCTTGTGTCCGATCGGGGTCAGGAAGGCCGAGGAGGCGGCGACCGCGACCGCCATCAGGAACGGGTCCGGCGAGGCGCCGAGCGCTTTCGCCATGGCGATGCCGACCGGCGCCGCGACGATCGCGGTCGCGGTGTTGTTCAGGACATCCGACAGCGTCATCGTCACCACCATTAGCACCAGGAGCGCCACCCAGGCCGGCGCCCCCGCCGTCAGCGCGACAAGGCCTCGTGCGATAAGTTCCGTGCCGCCCGAGCCTTCGAGCGCCGCGCCGAGCGGGATCATCGAGCCGAGCAGCACGATCACCGGCCATTCGATATGGTCGTAGATCTCCGCGAGCGGCAGCACGCGCGTCACCACGTAGCCGATCACCACCGCGCCGAGCGCGATCGGCAGGTCGACGAGGCCGAGGCTCGCGGCGAGGACCGCCACCGCGAAGATCGCGATCGCGGGCCAGGTATGGTTCTGCTTCGTCAGCGCGAGCCCGCGTTCGGCGAGCGGCAGGCAGCCGAGCCAATCGACAACCTCGTCGGCGGTCTCGGACGGCGCGAGCAGGAGAAGGATGTCGCCCGCGCGGATCTTCGCCTTGCCGAGCGGTCCCTTGATGCGGTGGCCGCGGCGCGAGATGCCCATGAGCGCGGTGCGGTGGCGCCAGATCAGGCCCACAGCCTCGACAGTCTTGCCGCGGATCCGCGCATCGGTCCGCACCACCGCCTCGACCATCGTGAAGCCGGCCTTTTCGGCCTCGAGATAGTGCTTGCGGCGGTGGTCGGCGAAATCAAGCTTGAGGGCGGCGCGGAACTCGTCGAGCGGTTCGGCCTCGGCCTCGACGAGGATCACGTCGCCGCCGGCGATGGTCTCGGCTCGGGCCGCGCCGTAGCGGCGCTTGTCGCCGCGGATGAGCGCCATGAGCGCGACACCGGCCTTGTCGGCCTCGTCGTAGAGATCCCCCATGGTCTTGCCGACGAGCTTGGAGTCCTTTGGAACGCTCAGTTCGGCGACATAAGCCGCGGTGTCGCGCACCGCGCCCTCGTCCTCGCGCTTGGGGATGAGCCGCCAGCCGACGAGCGCCACGAAGAGGAGGCCCGCAATGGCCACGACGCCTCCGACCGGGGCGAAGTCGAACATCCGAAAGCTCTGGCCGAGAGCGTCCTCGCGGATCGTGGCGATGATGATGTTGGGTGGCGTGCCGATCAGTGTAACCATGCCTCCGAGGATCGTCGCGAATGAGAGCGGCATCAGCGATAGGCCCGGCGCGCGGCCGGCCTTGCGCGCGCTCGCCACATCGACCGGCATGAGAAGCGCGAGGGCCGCCACGTTGTTCATGAAGGCGGAGAGGATGCCGCCCACCGCGCCCATCATGGTGATGTGGGCGGCAAGGCCGCGTCCGGTGTCGACGAAGGTGCGGGTGATCAGCATCACCACGCCCGCGCGCGTGAGCCCGGCCGAGACGACGAGCACCAGCGCGACAACGAGCGTCGCCGGATGGCCGAAGCCCGCGAAGGCGGTCTTGGCCGGCACCACGCCGGCGAGCACGCCGGCGATGAGCGCGGTAAAGGCCACGAGATCGTAGCGCCAGCGCCCCGAGATCAGCGCCGCGAAGACAAGGCCGAAGAGCGTGAAGAGGATGATCTGGTCCTGGGTCATGGCGGACTCCGGCTTTGCCGCCCCACTCAAGCCGCCCGGGAGAGCGGATGCAAGCGCCGGATGCCGGCTCGGGCTTGCGGGCAGGCGGGGCGCTGACATATAGAGGCGCGAAACCCGAAAGATTGACGGAGAAGGTCATGGCCGGCCATTCAAAATGGGCCAATATCCAGCACCGCAAGGGGCGGCAGGATGCGGCGCGTTCGAAACTGTTCTCGAAGCTGGCGAAGGAGATCACCGTCGCCGCCAAGATGGGCGACCCCGACCCCGAGAAGAACCCGCGCCTGCGGCTTGCCGTGAAGGCGGCCAAGGCGGTTTCCTGCCCCAAGGACGTGATCGACCGCGCGATCAAGAAGTCGCAAGGTGGCGACGCCGAGGATTATACCGAGATCCGCTACGAGGGTTACGGCCCGAACGGCATCGCGGTGATCGTCGAGGCGATGACCGACAACCTCAACCGCACCGCGTCGAACGTGCGGAGCTACTTCACCAAGCATGGCGGCAACCTCGGCACCACCGGCTCGGTCAGCTTCATGTTCGACCGGGTGGGCGAGATCATGTATCCGCTGAGTGCCGGTGACGCCGACACGGTGATGGAGGCGGCGATCGAGGCCGGGGCCGACGATGTCGAGACCGACGAGGACGGCCACTGGATCTATTGCGCCGACACCGAGCTTTCGGCTGTCTCGGACGCGCTCGAGGCGGCCCTCGGCGAGAGCGAGGAAGCCAAGCTCGTCTGGAAGCCTCAGAACCGCACCAATGTCGATCTCGAGACGGCGCAGAAGCTGATGAAGCTGATCGACACGCTCGAGGACGATGACGACGTCCAGAACGTCACGGCGAATTTCGACATTCCCGAAGAGGTTGCCAGGCAGCTCGCCTGAGCCCTCGGGCTTGACCGATCGGGCACCGGGCCGCCGGGGCGGCCCGGTGCCTCCGGCGGGGATATTTGGGGCAGGATGAAGGGGAAGGGCGGTCGCGCCCATCCCGGTGACGGGGGACGCCCTTCTGTGCGGCTCCGCCACGGTGGGTCAGGCTGGAACGGGCGGAAGCAGGACGGAAGCCGCCTGGGCGCGGATTGCGCGGGTCAGGGGCGCCATCGCCGCGCCTGTCAGCCGCCCGACCTGCCAGTAAAGCGCGATATCCAGCGGCGCGTCCGGCACAAGCGCCGCAAGCTCTCCCGCGGCAAGGTCTCGGCGGATCAGGGGCTCGGGGTTCATGCCCCAGCCGAGGCCGAGCCTGGCGGCGTCGACATGGCCCCGGCTCGAGGCGAGGTAATGGCTCGGCGGGGCGATCCGACGGCCGGTGACGCGAAGCGCCCAAAGCGTCGGAAGCCGGTCCTTCTCGTTGAAGGTCAGCGCAGGGGCGCGGCCGAGTGCCTCGGCGGTGACGCCGTCGGCAAACCACCGGGCGATGAAGGCGGGGCTTGCCGACGCGATGCAGCGCAGCTGGCCGAGCGGGTGGCTGTCGCAGCCCGCGACCGGTGCGTCGTGCGCGGTCACGGCGGCCTGTACTTCGCCGCGCCGGAGCCAGTTGGCGGAATGATCCTGATCGTCGATCACCAGTTCATAGAGCAGGTCCGGCACCGCGGCGAGCGCGGGCAGGACCCAGGTCGCGAGGCTGTCGGCGTTGACCGCGATCCGCACCGTTGGCCGCTCTGCCGCGAGCTCTGCCCCGAGATCGGTGGCGAGCGCGTGTTCCAGGAGCTGCACATCCTCGAAATGGCGCGCGAGGCGGGCGCCTGCGGTGGTCGCGCGGGCCGGTTGGCCGCGGCTCACCAGGACCGTGCCAAGCCGCTCTTCGAGCGCCTTCAGGCGCTGCGAGATCGCCGAGGGCGTGACATGCAGTGCCGCAGCCGCCGCGTCGAACGAGCCGGTGCGCAGGATCGCCGCGAGGGCCTGGAGCTGGGCCGGTTCAAGCATTAATGAATCTTAACTGCGAAAAGAAACATTAATTCGACTTACCAAAGGGCGCCCGTTAGTCAAGTCCCGGACAAGAGGAGGGGATCATGCTAGCGGCGGGTCTGTCGGGATTTCAGGTGTCGGTCGGGCTGATCATGGCGATCGGGGCGCAAAATGCCTTCGTGCTGCGGCAGGGGCTTCGGCGCGAGCATGTGCTCGCTTGCGTGCTGTTCTGCGCCACCTCGGACGCGGTGCTGATCGCCACGGGCGTCGCGGGTCTCGCGGCGGCGAATGCGGCGGTGCCCTGGCTTGATCCGGTGCTGCGCTGGGGCGGGGTGGCGTTCCTGCTGGCCTATGGCTTCAGGGCGGGCTGGTCGGCGCTCCGGGGTGGCAGTGCGCTCGCGCCGCGAAGCGTGGCGCCGGGGACGCTCGGCCAGACCCTCGCGACGCTCGCGGCGATCACCTGGCTCAACCCGCATGTCTATCTCGACACCGTGGTGCTCATCGGTTCGATCGCGGCGCAGTACCCTGGCCGCCAGGTGGCGTTCGGGGCGGGGGCCGCGCTCGGCTCGTTCGTGTTCTTCTTCACGCTCGGCTATGGTGCGCGGCTCCTCGCGCCGGTCTTCGCACGGGAGGCGGCCTGGAGGGTGCTCGACGGCGGGGTGGCGGTCGTCATGGTCTCGATCGCGGCACGGCTCGCCACCGGCTGAGCCTTGCGCCCGCCGCCGCGATAAGGTCATGTCGCGCCATGACCGTCGTCGATCAAGGCCGCCCCGTAGCGGGCATATTGTGGATGCTCGCGACCGGGCTCTCGTTCGTCGCGGTAACCGGGACGGTGCGCCATCTCGGCACCGGGTTGCCGGCGGTGGAGGCGGCGTTCATCCGCTTCGTCTACGGCATCGTCTTCTTCGCCCCGACACTTCTGCCCGCATTCCGGCGCGCGCAGGCAGCCGGGGTCTGGCCGCTGGTCGCGGGGCGCGGCGCCTTCCATGTTCTGGCGGTGACGCTGTGGTTCTTCGCGATGGCGCGAATCCCGGTCGCCGAGGTCACGGCGATCGGCTATCTGAACCCCGTGGTTGTAACGCTCGGCGCGGCGCTCTTTCTCGGCGAACGGCTGGCGGCGCGGCGGCTGATCGCGATCGTCGTGGCGCTGGTCGGGGCGATGATCGTGCTCAGGCCGGGCGTCAGGGAGGTGAGTACGGGCCACATCGCGCAGCTCGGCGCGGCGATGTGCTTCGGCGTCTCCTACCTCTTCGCCAAGCGGCTCTCGGCCTCCCTGTCTCCGGCGACGATCGTGGCGCTGATGTCGCTGACGGTGACCGTGGGGCTAGCGCCCTTCGCCATCGCGGTCTGGGTGTGGCCGAGTCTCGAACAGCTCGGCTGGCTCGGCGTGGTCGCGGCTTTCGCGACGCTCGGCCATTACACGATGGCGCGGGCCTTCGCGGCCGCGCCGCTGACGGTGACCCAGCCGGTGACCTTCCTGCAGCTCGTCTGGGCGACGGCGCTCGGCTGGTTCGCCTTCGGCGAGGCGGTGGATCCCTTCGTGCTGGCCGGCGGCGCGCTGATCATCGCGGCGATCAGCTACATGACCTGGCGCGAGGCGCAGCTGAAGCGGCGCGCGGTCACCCCGCCGCCGGAGGCGGCGAAGATCTGACCCCGGCGCGCCCCGGATTTGGGAGATTGGCCGGATTGGCTTAGACTTCCCTTTTTCGGAAAGGGGGACTGCATGTCGGACGTTTCGGTGATCGGCCTCGGGGCCATGGGCAGCGCGCTCGCTGCCGCGCTCATAAAGGGCGGCTACGCGGTGACGGTCTGGAACCGGTCGCCGGAGAAGGCCGCGCCGCTCGTCGCGGCGGGCGCGGCGCAAGCGAGTTCGGCGGCGGAGGCGCTCCGGGCAAGCCCGGTGACGGTGATCTGCATCGCCTCGCACGACAAGACGCTGGAGCTTCTCGGCGCGGCGGGCGACGCGGTGTCGGGGCGCACGATCATTGAACTCAGCACCGGCGGGGCCGAGGATGCCGAGGCGCTGGCCGCGCATCTGGACGGGCAGGGGGCGGAGTGGATGATCGGCATCATCAACGCCTATCCGACCGGGATCAACCTGCCCGAGACCGTGCTTCTGATGGTCGGCGCGGAGCCGGTCTGGCAAAGATGCGCGCCGATCATCCGCACGCTCGGCGGCGGCTCGGCGCGGGTGGGCGACCGGGCGGGCATGATCGCGGCGCTCTTCGCGGCACTCTTCACGACCCGGCAGGGCTTCATGTTCGGCATGATCTACGGCGGGCTCGTGTGCAAGAAGGCCGGCATCCCGCTCGATGTCTTCGCGTCGCAGATTCCGGTGTCGATGGGGGTGCTGCCCGCCTATCACAAGTACTTCTCCGACACCGTTCCGGCGGGCAAGTTCGACAACCCGCCCGCCACGATGACGGTCTATGCCGCGGCACTCGACGACGCGCTTGCGACGTTCCGCGCGCTCGGGGCGCATGCGGAACTGCCGCAGCTTTTCAGCGACCTCGCCCATCGCGGCGTCGAGGCCGGGCTCGACGACAAGGCGCTGACCGCCCTCGTCGAGCTCATGTCGCGGGACTGAGCCCGCCCTTCACCCGCGCGGGTCGAGGAGCCGCCCGATCACGCTTTCCCGGGTGATCCGGCCGAGCGTCTGACCGCCCTCGGTAACGGCAAGTGCGGGCACCTCGCGGAGCTTTTCCATCACCTCGCGCACGGGCGCGTCGGGATGCACGTCGGGCATGTTCGGCGCGCGCGCGGTGTCGGGCTGCATGATGTCCGAGGCGGTCAGCACGCCGAGCGGGTTCATATGCGCGACGAAATCGGCGACATAGTCCGAGGCCGGATTGGCGATGATCTCGCGCGCGGTGCCGCATTGCACGATGCGCCCGCCCTCCATCAGCGCGATCCGGTTGCCGATCTTGAACGCCTCGTCGAGGTCGTGGCTGACGAAGATGATCGTGCGGTGCAGCTTTTCCTGAAGCTCCAGCAATTCGTCCTGGAGTCGGGTCCGGATCAGCGGATCGAGGGCCGAGAAGGGCTCGTCCATGAGAAGGATCGGCGCTTCGGTGGCGAAGGCGCGGGCGAGGCCGACGCGCTGCTGCATGCCGCCGGAGAGCTCGCCCACCTTGCGATCGGCCCAGTCGCTGAGGCCGACCAGCGCGAGCTGTTCGTCGATCTTGGCGCGCCGCTGGGTCGGGGTCTGGCCGGCAAGCTCGAGGCCGAGGCCCACGTTCTCGCGCACGGTCCGCCAGGGCAGGAGGCCGAACTGCTGGAACACCATCGCCACGCATTCGCGCCGCACCTTTAGCAGATCGGGTGCCGAGGCACCGCCGACCTCGCAGCTCCAGCCCTCGTCATGGATCGTCACCTTGCCGCGGCAGACCGGGTTGAGCCCGTTCACGGCGCGCAGGAGAGTCGACTTGCCCGAGCCCGACAGCCCCATCAGCACGAGGATCTCGCCCTTCGCGACCGTCAGCGAGCAGTCATGTACGCCGAGCACCTGTCCGGTGCGCTTCTGGATCACGCCCCGGCTCAGACCCTCGTCCATCAGCGGCAGGGCGCGTTCGGGATGCTCGCCGAAGACGATGTTTACCTTGTCGAACTCGACCGCGATGTCCTGGCCGACCATTGTGGCGTCCCCCCTCATTGTGCGCTTCCCCGGCGCAGCATGCGGTCGAGCACGATGGCCACGACCACGATCACGAAGCCCGATTCAAAGCCGAGCGCGGTATTGACCGACTGCAGCGCCCGCATCACCGGCACGCCGAGGCCGCTCGCGCCGACGAGGGCGGCGATGACGACCATCGACAGCGAGAGCATGATCGTCTGGTTGAGGCCGGCCATGATCTGGGGAAAGGCGTAAGGCAGTTCCGCCTTGAAGAGCACCTGCCGCTTGGTCGCCCCGAAGGCGGTCAGCGCCTCGATCAGGGCGGTCGGCGTCGAGGAGACGCCGAGATGGGTCAGCCGGATCGGTGCCGGCAGCACGAAGATCACCGTGGCCAGAAGGCCCGGCACCATGCCGAGGCCGAAGAAGATGATCGCCGGAATGAGGTAGACGAAGGTCGGCAGCGTCTGCATCAGGTCGAGAATCGGCTGCATCGCGGCATAGAGCTTCGGCCGGTGCGCGGCCGCGATGCCGATCGGCACGCCCACCGCCATGCAGACGATGCAGGACGACAGGATCAGCGTCATGCTCTGCATCGTCTCGTCCCAGTAACCCTGGTTGAGGATGAAGAGGAAGCCGAGCGCCACCAGCACGCAGGTTTTCCAGTTGCGCTGGACGAACCAGGTGATCGCGACGAAGACCGCCACGATGATTAGCGGATGCGGCGTGTCCAGCAGCCAGAGGATGCCGTTGATCATGGCATCCATGATGTCGGAGATCAGCCGGAAGGCCGGTTTCAGATTGTCCTTCATCCAGTCGAAAAGTGTTTTTGCGGCCTTTCCGACCGGGATCTTGTGATCCGCGAGCCAAAGCTGTTCGAGCCAGTCCATCCCTCATCCCCAAAATCGCGGCCGGCCACGCGGGCCGCTGCCACGGTTTCCCCGTTCAGGCAAAAAAGCCCCTCTCCGCCGCAGGGAGTGTGACGGAGAGGGACCTCGCGCGAACCGGTTGTCAGTTCAGCGCGGCTTCCACGGCGGCCATCGCGTCGCCGCCATCCTTCGTGGTCACGCCGTCGAGCCAGGGGCCGAGCGCGTCCTTGTTCTCGGAGAGCCATTTCGTGGCGGCCTCGTCCGGCGCCTCGCCGTCATTGAGGATCCCGTCCATGATCTCGTTTTCCATCTCGAGCGTGAACGTGAGGTTGGTGAGCAGCTTGCCGGTATTCGCGCATTCGGCGACATAGCCCTTGCGGGTGTTGGTGAAGACCTCGGCGCCGCCGAAGTTCGGGCCGAATACATCGTCGCCGCCCGAAAGGTAGGTCATCTCGAAGGTCGCGTTCATCGGATGCGGTTCCCAGCCGAGGAAGACGATCGGCTTGCCGTCGCTGTCGGCGTTGCCGACCTGCGCCAGCATCCCCTGTTCGGAGCTTTCGATGACCTCGAACCCGTCCAGCCCGAACTGGTTCGCCGCGATCATGTCGATGATCAGCCGGTTGCCGTCGTTGCCGGGCTCGATCCCGTAGATCTTGCCCTCGAGCGCATCCTTCTGCGCGGCGATGGCGGCGAAGTCGGTGATGCCGAGATCGGCACCGGCCTTGTTGGTGGCGAGCGTGTATTTCGCGCCTTCGAGGTTGCGGCCGATCGTCTCGACCGTGCCCGCCTCGCGGTAGGGGGCGATGTCGGCCTCCATCGTCGGCATCCAGTTGCCGAGGAACACGTCGATGTCGCCTTCGGCGAGGCCGGTATAGGTCACCGGCACCGACAGGACCTTGACGTCGGTCTCGTAGCCGAGCGCCTCGAGGATCGTCGTGGTCACTGCGGTGGTCGCGGTGATGTCGGTCCAGCCGACATCCGAGAACACCACCTTGTCGCAGCCGGCGGCGAAGGCCGGCGCCGCGACGGTGAGCGCGGCCGAGGCCAGCAGAGTCGCACGCAGGGTCTTGGAAAGTGTCATTCGCTGTCTCCCTGTTTTCTTGATTGACGGATCAATAAACATACATACCGCAGCGGAGCGCAAGAAAAATCTCGGGCCATCGTGGCGGTTTCCGTCATTTCGTGCGGGCAAGACTAGTGCAACTGCAAGAAATCGCAAAGGAACCTCTGCGGCTTGCGGTTTCTTTTTGTTGATTGACGAGTCAATAAAACTTCGTGTAGCGATAGAGGCCTCATCGGAAAGGGCGGGCGGATGCCGAAAGTTGGGATGGAACCGATTCGCAAGGCGGCCCTGGTAAAGGCCACGATCACCGAGATCGGCCGCACCGGATCGCTGGATGTCACGGTCAGCCAGATCGCCAAGCGGGCGGGCATGTCGTCGGCCCTGGCGCACCACTACTTCGGCTCCAAGGAGCAGATATTCCTTGCCGCGATGCGCCACATCCTGACGCTCTACGGCGCCGAGGTGCGCGGCGCGCTGGCAGCCGCTGACGGTTCGCGCGGGCGGCTTCAGGGCATCGTCCGGGCGAGCTTCGCACCTTCGAGCTTCCGCCGCGAAACCATTGGCGCGTGGCTGAATTTCTACGTCCTGTCCCAGACGCTGCCGGAGGCGCGGCGGCTGCTCGGAATCTATCAGCGGCGGCTGAACTCGAACCTGTGCAACGATCTGCGCCCCCTGATCGGGATGCGCGCCGAGGCCGTTGCACGGGGCCTGGGCGCGATGATCGACGGCGTCTACATCCGCGAAGCGCTGAAGGGCGGCACGCCGGACGGGGCAGGGGCCGCCGAGATCGTAATGGAATACCTGGAACGCGAACTGGAGACGACCGCATGAGAGCGCAGCCGAAAGCCAGCCATTTCGTCGATGGCGCCTATCTCGAAGACAGGGCGGGCGCCGAGATCGAGGTGATCTACCCCGCGACGGGCGAGGTGATCGCGCGCGTCCACGAGGCGACGCCCGCCGTGATCGAGCGCGCCGTCGCGTCGGCCGCGCGGGCGCAGGCGGACTGGGCCGCGCTCAAGCCGGTCGAGCGCGCCCGCATCCTGCGCCGCGCCGCCGACCTGATCCGCGAGCGCAACCGCGAGCTGTCGGAGCTGGAGACGCTCGACACCGGCAAGCCGCTGCAGGAGACCCTGGTCGCCGACGCGACCTCGGGGGCGGACGCGCTCGAATATTTCGCCGGCCTCGTGCCCGCCGTCACCGGCGAGACGATCCCTCTGGGCCGCGATTTCGTCTACACGGTGCGCGAGCCCCTCGGTACTTGCGTCGGCATCGGCGCCTGGAACTACCCGACCCAGATCGCCTGCTGGAAGTCGGCGCCGGCCTTGGCCTTGGGCAATGCGATGATCTTCAAACCGTCTGAAGTCACGCCGCTATGTGCCTTGAAAGTCGCGGAAATCCTCGTCGAGGCGGGGCTTCCCGCCGGGCTGATGAACGTGGTGCAGGGCCGGGGCGCCGTGGGTGCCGCGCTGATCACCGATCCGCGCGTCGCCAAGGTCTCGCTCACCGGCTCGGTGCAGACCGGGCGCAAGGTCTATGCCGCCGCGGCCGAGGGGATGCGCCATGTCACGATGGAGCTTGGCGGCAAGTCGCCGCTGATCGTCTTCGATGACGCCGATGTCGAGGATGCGGTCGGCGGCGCGCTTCTGGGCAATTTCTACTCCTCGGGTCAGGTCTGCTCGAACGGCACGCGGGTCTTCGTCCAGAAGGGCATCAAGGAGCGGTTCCTCGCCCGGCTCAAGGAGCGCACCGAGGCGATCCTTCTCGGCGATCCGATGGACGAGGCGGTGCAGATGGGCCCCGTCGTCTCGGCCGCACAGATGGACAAGGTTCTGGGGTACGTCGAGGCCGGCAAGGCCGAGGGCGCGCGGCTGGTGACCGGCGGCGCGCGGGCCGGGGACGAGGGCTATTACGTCCGGCCCACGGTCTTCGCCGATGTCACCGACACGATGGCGATCGCGCGCGAGGAGATCTTCGGGCCGGTGATGGCCGTACTCGACTTCGAGGACGAGGACGAGGTGGTGGCGCGCGCCAATGCGACCGAGTTCGGGCTGTCGGCGGGGGTCTTCACCCGCGACCTCGCCCGCGCCCACCGCGTGGTCGGGCGGCTCGAGGCCGGGTCTTGCTGGATCAACGCCTACAACCTCGCCCCCGTGGAGGCGCCGTTCGGCGGCGTCAAGCTTTCCGGGGTGGGGCGCGAGAACTCGAAGGCGGCTATCGAGCACTACAGCCAGATCAAGAGCGTCTACGTCGGCATGGGGCCGGTCGAGGCGCCGTACTGAGGGCGGGGTGCCGGTGGCCGCCGGGGAGACTCCGGCGGGGATATTTTGGGCAGGATGAAGCTGCAGGCGCCGCGCGGCGCCGGGCCCGGTAGGAATGGAGGACTTGGGATGGAAGCCGATTATGTGGTCGTGGGCGCGGGGTCGGGCGGCTGCGCGATGGCCTATCGGCTGGCCGAGGCCGGCAAGCGGGTGATCGTCATCGAGCATGGTGGCACCGACGCGGGGCCGTTCATCCAGATGCCCGGCGCGCTCAGCTACCCGATGAACATGTCGATCTACGACTGGGGTTACCAGTCCGAGCCCGAGCCCCATCTCGGCAACCGCAGGCTCGCGACTCCGCGCGGCAAGGTGATCGGCGGATCGTCCTCGATCAACGGCATGGTCTATGTGCGCGGCCATGCCAAGGATTTCGACCATTGGGCCGAGAGCGGCGCCGGTGGCTGGTCCTATGCCGACGTGCTGCCCTATTTCCGGCGGATGGAGACCTGGCACGGCGGCGAGCCGGGCGAGTTCCGGGGCCATGACGGGCCCTTGCATGTCTCGCGCGGGCCCCGGACCAACCCGCTGTTTCACGCCTTCGTCGAGGCCGGCCGCCAGGCGGGATACGAGGTGACGAACGACTACAATGGCGAGAAGCAGGAAGGGTTTGGCCCGTTCGAGGCGACGATTTTCAAGGGCCGGCGCTGGTCGGCTGCGAACGCCTATCTGAAGCCGGCGCTGAAGCGCGACGGCTGCACCCTGGTGCGCGCCCTCGCCCGCAAGGTCGTGATCCGCGACGGCCGCGCGGTGGGGGTCGAGGTCGAGCGTGGCGGCAAGGTCGAGGTGATCGGGGCGCGGGCCGAGGTGATCCTCGCCGCCTCGTCGATCAACACGCCGAAGCTCCTGATGCTGTCGGGGGTGGGGCCGGCGGCGCATCTGGCCGAACACGGGCTCGAGGTCGTGGCCGACCGGCCGGGGGTCGGGGCGAACCTGCAGGATCACCTGGAAATCTACATGCAGTACGCCTCGCTGCAGCCGATCACGCTTTACAAGTACTGGAACCTCCTGGGCAAGGCGATGGTGGGGGCGCAGTGGCTCCTGACCGGGACCGGGCTCGGCGCGTCGAACCAGTTCGAGAGCTGCGCCTTCATCCGCTCGGACAAGGGCGTCGACTATCCGGACATCCAGTACCACTTCCTGCCGATCGCGGTGCGCTATGACGGCAAGGCGGCGGCCGAGGGGCACGGGTTCCAGGCCCATGTCGGGCCGATGCGCTCGAAGTCGCGCGGGGCGGTGACGCTCGCCTCGGCCGATCCGAAGGCGGCGCCGCTGATCCGCTTCAACTACATGTCGCATCCCGACGATTGGGCGGAGTTCCGCAAATGCGTGCGGCTGACGCGCGAAATCTTCGCGCAGGAGGCGTTCAAGCCCTTCGTCAAGCACGAGATCCAGCCCGGCACCGGCTACGAGAGCGACGAGGAGATCGACAGCTTCATCCGTGAGCATGCCGAGAGCGCCTACCATCCCTGCGGCACCGCGCGGATGGGCCGGCGCGACGATCCCATGGCGGTCGTCGATCCGGAATGCCGGGTGATCGGGGTCGAGGGGCTTCGGGTCGCCGACAGTTCGATCTTCCCGCGCATCACCAACGGCAACCTCAACGCGCCCTCGATCATGGTGGGCGAGAAGGCGGCCGATCATGTGCTCGGGCGCGGCATGCTGGCCCCGGCAAACTCCGAGCCGTGGCTGAGCCCGCGCTGGAGCGTGGCGCAGCGCTAAAGGAAGCCGGGAGGGCGCTGCCCTCCCGGACCCTCCCGGGGTATTTTCGCAATGAAGAAGATCAGGGCGCGGGGACGAGCCGCGCCGGGATGAGGCCGCGGAGCGCGTTGCCCATGAAGAGCCGGGCGCGGGCGAGGTCCGCCTCGGTGATCACCTGCTCGCGGGCCTGGCCGGAGGCGAGCATCTCGTCGCGCAGGATGCCGGGCAGGCAACCGCAGGCGAGGGGCGGGGTGATGAGGCCCTGGCCGAGATCGGCGAAGAGATTGGTGATCGTGCCTTCCGCCGCCGCGCCGCTCGTGTTGAGGAAGATCGCCTCGTCGATACCGGCCGGCAGCGCGGCGCGGACCCTGTCGTAGAGGGCGCGTTCGGTCGTCTTGTGGCGCAGCAGCGGGGCGTCGGGGTCGAGCTTCTCGGGCGCGATCATCAACCGCCACTCGGGCGGGTTGGGGGCGATGGGGCCGGTCGTGACCTCGGCGTCGCCGGCGCGGCCGAGGGTGAGGCGGGTGCGGAGCGGGGCAGGGCCGGTCACGGTGGCGAGGGCCGCGTCGATCGCGGCGCGGTCCCAGGCGAAGCCGAGCGCCGCGGCCGAGGCGCGGGCGCGGGCGAGATGCGCCTCGAGCCGGTGGAACGACGCGCCGTCCCAGCGAAACGTCTCGATCAGGCGGGTGTCAGCTCTGCAAACCGGGCTTTCCACAGGGCCTCCTCGTATTCGCCATGGGCGGTAGAATCGATGACGATGCCGCCGCCGACGCCAAGCTCGACCTCGCCCTCGCCGAACAGCGTCAAGGTGCGGATCGCGACGTTGAAGCTCGACGCGCCGTCCGGCCCCATCCAGCCGATCGCGCCGCAATAGACGCCGCGCGGGCCGGCTTCGAGCTCGCGGATGATCTCCATCGCGCGGATCTTCGGCGCGCCGGTGATCGAGCCGCAGGGAAAGAGCGCGCGGAAGATCGCGGAAGGTTCAGTGCCGGGCAGAAGCCGGCCGGTGACGCGGCTCACCATCTGGTGCACGGTGGCATAGCTCTCGATCGCGAAAAGTTCCGGCACCCTGACCGAGCCGACCTCGCAGATCCGCGAGATGTCGTTTCTCAGAAGGTCAACGATCATAAGGTTTTCAGCGCGGTTCTTGATGCTCTGCTCGAGCTCGAGTCGCAGCGCCGCGTCATGGGCCGGGTTGGAGGCGCGTGGGGCCGTGCCCTTCATCGGGCGGGTCTCGATCCGGCCTTCCGCATCGGTCGTGAAGAATAGCTCTGGCGAGCGCGAGACGAGGACCGGCAGGTCGGGAAGGGCCACATAGGCGCCGTGGCGGACCGGCTGGCGGGCGCTGAGGGCGGCGTAGAGGCCCGGCGCGCTGCCGGTGCGGCGCGCGGTCATGCGCATCGTCAAGTTGGCCTGGTAGACGTCGCCCGCGGCGATATAGGCCTGGATCCGGGCGAGCGCCGCGCCGTGCTCGTCGGCGCTCCAGCCGGGCGCGGGCAGGCTGAGGCTCGCCGATCCGGCCTCGGCGCTGGCGCGGGCGAGGAGCGCTTCGGCCGGGGCGGGCGCGTCATAGAGACCGAAGGCCAGGAGCGGCAGGCGGCGATCCGGCGGCATCAGCGGCGCAAGCCGCGGCTCGAGCGCGTAGCCAAGTTCGTAGGAGGCAAAACCGGCGATCCAGAGCCCCTCGGCCCGCGCCGCATCGAGCGCGGCGAGCGCGGCCTCGACCTCGGCCGGCCCATCGGCGCGGATCAGCCGACGGGGCGCGTCGAAGAGCGCGGGGGCGCCCTTGGGGCCGTCTTCGAGAAGGATCATCTGGGTCCGCGCAATATTGGAATCGCGCCGCGAACTTGGGGGCATAAGGCCGCGAGCGCAAGCGTTATGCCGGCGCTTTGGTGGTCGTTCGCGCCCTCTTTCACACGCCCGGTTTGACCGAGGTCAAGGAGCGGGGATGTGGCGCGGGCTAGCAAGGGGCGGGACAACAAAGGAGCGCAGGAATGTCGCATACCCCTCACGAGCTGCACGAGGAATTCCCGGCCGAGGCCGACAAGATCCATGAACTCAAGGTCTCGAACGCGCATTTCGCGCGGCTCGCCGACGAGTATCACAGCATCAACCGCGAGGTGCACCGGGCCGAGACCGGGATCGAGCCGGTCGACGGGCTCGTCGAGACCGAGATGCGCAAGAAGCGCGCCCATCTGAAGGACGAGATCGCCCGGATGCTGGCCGAGGCCTGAACCCTCCGGACGGCACGGCATCACTCGATGTCGTAGGGCAGGAGCCCGCGCCGGTCGGGATCGACGCGGAGCTTGCGTTCCAGGGGCGGCACCGATCTCTGATGGCAGTCCTTGCGCTCGCAGATCCGGCAGGAGATCCCGATCGGCTCGAAGGCGCGGGCATTGGTCAGGTCGAGGTCGTCGGCATAGACGAGCCCCTTGGCGTGGCTGATCTCGCAGCCGAGCCCGATCGCGTAGCGCCGGACCGGCGCGTGGAACGAGCCGCCATGCTTTGAGACGTCGCGGGCGAGGCAGAGATAGCGCACGCCGTCGGGCGTCTCGGCAAGCTGGCGCAGGAAGCGGCCCGGCGTCTCGAATGCGCGGTGGACGTTCCAGAGTGGGCAGGCGCCGCCGAAGCGGGCGAACTGGAGCCGCGTCGCGGAATGGCGCTTGGTGATCGTGCCGGCCTGGTCGACGCGGACGAAGAAGAACGGGATACCCTTCTGCCCCGGCCGTTGCAGCGTCGAGAGCCGGTGCGCCACCTGCTCGATCGAGGCGCCGAAGCGGTCGGCCAGGCGCTCGAGGTCGTGCCGGGTCTCCTCGGCCGCCTCGAGGAAGGCGCGGTAGGGCAGGAGCGCCGCCCCCGCGAAGTAGTTCGCCAGGCCGATCTTGGCGATCGAGCGCGCCGCGTCGGACTGGAAGCGCGCGAGGTCGAGCGTCGCCTCCAGAAGCTCGTTCTGGGTGGCGAGCGCGAGCTGGAAGAGAAGCTGGAAGCGCCGCGTCTCGGGCGCGGCGCGGGTCGAGAGCGTTAGCCGCCCATCGGTCACGAGGCGGATCTCGGCGCTGTCCGAAAGCACCACCTCGATGCCGCGCTCGGCCAGCAGTGTGCGCGCCCGCGCCTCGGGGGCGCGGCGCGCCTCGGCGGTGTCGGCGAAGCGTTCGGCGGCACGGTCGACAGCGTCGATGTAGTTGTCGCAGTAGTGGAAGAAGTCGCGCACCTCCTCCCAGGGCGAGGCGCGGGTCGCGGTCTCGTCGCGCCCGAGCGCCTCGTCGAGCGAGGCGAGGCGTTCGTGGCTCTGCCGGTAGGCGCGGTGCAGCCCGAGAAACGCGCGGGCGAGCATCGGCGCGTTCGAGGCGGCGAGGCGCAGGTCGGCCAGCGGCGGGGCGGTGTCGGCGAAGATCGGATCGGCCAGCGCCTCGCGCATGTCGGAGACGAGCCGTTCGGCGTCGCCCGCCGAAAGCTCGGTCACGTCGAGCCCGAATTCGCCGGCGAGCGCCAGCACGACGGCGGCCGAGACCGGTCGGTGGTTGTTCTCCATCTGGTTGAGATAGGGCAGCGAGACGCCGAGCTTGGCCGCGAAGGCCTTCTGGGTCAGGCCGAGCCGGCTGCGGGTCTCGCGCAGCTTCGCGCCGGCATAGAGCTTCTGCGTGGGCATCGCGCCTCCCGTGACTTTGCGAAGCCGAGCCTAGCTTTTGCAAATCGCGCCGCCAAGGGGCTCTGCGCTCAGAGGCCGAGCGTCCGGGCGCGGCGGATCACCATGAGGATGCAGATGACCGAGGCGGCCGAGCTGAAGGACATCAGAGCGATCAGCGGCAGCGCCCCGCCGCCGAGTCCGAGCGCCCAGCCGGCGAGCGCCGACAAAGCCGCGCCGCCGCCGATCATGATCGCGCCGCCGAGGCCCGAGGCGGTGCCCGCAAGCCCCGGCCGGACCGAGAGCATCCCGGCGTTGGCATTGGGCAGCGCCATGCCATTGCCGATCCCGACCGCGATGGTGAGCCCGAAGAAGGCATTGGCGCCGGCAAGGCCGGCCAGGTCGAGGGCGGCGAGAAAGAGCATCCCCGCCGTCGTGATCGCCGTGCCCGCAAGCACCATGCGGTTGAGCCCGACCGCGACCGAATAGCGCCCCGAGATGTAGTTGCCGGCCGCGTAGCCGATCGCCGGGGCGGCGAAGTAGAGGCCGAGCAGGCTCGGCGGCAACCGGTAGATCTCGGAGCCGACATAGGGCGCGCCGCCGAGATAGGCGAAGAAGGTGCCCGAGGTGAAGGCGGCGGCGAGGCAATAGCCCCAGAAGCGCGGCGAGGTCAGCAGTTCGGGATATTGCCGGACCTGGTCGGCGAAGCGCGCCCTGTGCCCGGCCGCCGTCTCGCCGAGATCGGCCCAGACGAGCCACAGCACCGCGACCCCGAGCACGATGAGAAGCGCGAAGTTCGCCTGCCAGCCGAACGCCTCGTCGAGCACACCGCCGACCACCGGGCCGACCATCGGCACGACCGACATGCCCATCGTCACATAGCCGATCATCGAGGCCGCCTGCTCGCCCGGGACCATGTCGCGGATGACCGCGCGGCTCAGCACCATGCCCGCAGCGACCACCGCCTGCATCATCCGGAAGGCCAGGAATACGCCGACGTTCGGTGCGAGAAGCGTGCCGAGCGTGGCGACGAGGAACAGCCCGACCGACCACAAGAGCACCGAGCGGCGTCCGAACCGGTCGGAGATCGGGCCGATCACGACCTGCAGCGCCGCGCTCGCCGCGAGATAGAGCGATACGGAAAGCTGCATCAGCCGGTAATCGGTCGCGAACCATTCGGTCATGCCCGGCAGCGACGGCAGGAAGATGTTCATCGCCAGTGCCGACAACCCCGCCACCATCACCAGCGTGACGATATGGGGCGGCGTGCCGCGGTCCAGGAACCGGATTTTAGGGCGCACATCGTGGCTCATCGGCATGAGCTAGGCCCGGGGCGCGGGCTTGTCCATCGCTTTCGCGCACAATGTGCGTGCGATGGATCAGTTCCAGCGGTGGAAGATGAAGAAGGCGCCGAGCCCTATCAGCGCGAATCCGACCGCGTGGTTCCAGCCGAGGCTCTCCTTGAGATAGGTCACCGAGAAGGCCGCGAAGACGACGAGCGTGATCACCTCCTGGATGGTCTTGAGCTCGGCCGCGCTGAAATGGCCATGCCCGATCCGGTTCGCCGGCACCTGCAGCAGGTATTCGAAGAGCGCGATCCCCCAGCTCGCGAGGATCACGGTCACAAGGGGGGCGGCCTTGAACTTGAGATGGCCGTACCAGGCGAAGGTCATGAAGACGTTGGAAGCGACGAGAAGGCCGATGGTGACGACGGGAACCGGAAGCGTTATGGGAAGCCAGGCCATGGGATTCTCACATGTGGCGGACCGTGCGGCTATAGCGCGCCGCGGCCTGTGCCGAAAGGGGCGGATCGTGTCCCGCAGGGCAGATAATTTTGCAGTTATTCAATTAGCAAATTGACCTCTGCGTAAATGTTGCAAATTTTCCCGAATCCGCTTTGAGCATGCAACGGTACACGCTAGTGTGCCGCAACGATCATGGGGGGAGAGCATGAAAGACATCCTGGAGCAGCTGGAAAATCGTCGGTCCGCCGCCCGTCTCGGCGGGGGGCAGCGCCGGATCGACGCGCAGCACGCGCGCGGCAAGCTGACGGCGCGCGAGCGGATCGAGCTTCTGCTCGACGAGGGCTCGTTCGAGGAATTCGATATGTTCGTTTCCCATCGTTGCACCGAGTTCGGGATGGAGAACGACCGGCCCTCGGGCGACGGCGTCGTCACCGGCTGGGGCACGGTCAACGGCCGCATGGTCTATGTGTTTTCGCAGGATTTCACCGTCTTCGGCGGCTCGCTCTCGGAAACCCATGCCCAGAAGATCTGCAAGATCATGGACATGGCGATGCAGAACGGCGCCCCGGTGATCGGCCTGAACGACTCGGGCGGCGCGCGGATCCAGGAGGGCGTGGCCTCGCTCGCCGGTTACGCCGAGGTGTTCCAGCGCAACATCATGGCCTCGGGCGTGGTGCCGCAGATCTCCGTCATCATGGGCCCCTGCGCCGGCGGCGCGGTCTATTCCCCGGCGATGACCGACTTCATCTTCATGGTGAAGGACACGTCCTACATGTTCGTCACCGGCCCCGACGTGGTGAAGACCGTGACGAATGAGATCGTGACGGCCGAGGAACTGGGCGGCGCCTCCACCCATACCAAGAAATCCTCGGTCGCCGACGGCGCCTTCGAGAACGACGTCGAGGCCTTGGCCGAGGTGCGCAGGCTCGTCGACTTCCTGCCGCTCAACAACCGCGACAAGGCGCCGACCCGGCCCTTCTTCGACGACGTGGCGCGGGTCGAGGACAGCCTTGACACGCTGATCCCCGACAACCCGAACCAGCCCTACGACATGAAGGAACTGATCCTGAAGGTCGCGGACGAGGGCGATTTTTACGAGATCCAGAAGGATTACGCGGGCAACATCATCACCGGCTTCATCCGGCTCGAAGGCCAGACCGTGGGCGTGGTGGCGAACCAGCCGCTGGTGCTCGCCGGCTGCCTCGACATCGACTCGAGTCGCAAGGCCGCGCGCTTCGTCCGGTTCTGCGACGCCTTCGAGATCCCGATCCTGACCTTCGTCGACGTGCCGGGCTTCCTGCCGGGGACGGGTCAGGAATATGGCGGCGTCATCAAGCACGGCGCGAAGCTCCTCTTCGCCTATGGCGAGGCGACGGTGCCGAAGGTGACCGTGATCACCCGTAAAGCCTATGGCGGGGCCTATGACGTCATGGCGTCGAAACACCTGCGCGGCGACTTCAACTACGCCTGGCCGACGGCCGAGATCGCGGTGATGGGCGCCAAGGGCGCGGTCGAGATCCTCTACCGCAGCGAACTGGCCGACAGGGAGAAGATCGCCGAGCGGACGAAGAACTACGAGACCCGCTTCGCCAACCCCTTCGTCGCCGCCGAGAAGGGCTTCATCGACGAGGTGATCATGCCGCATTCCACCCGCAAGCGGGTGGCGCGGGCCTTCGCCTCGCTCCGGACCAAGAAACTCAGCAATCCCTGGAAGAAGCACGACAATATTCCGCTGTGAAGGTCGCCGCGGAGGAGTTGATGCCACCTGAAAATGTCGCAGCCATGAGCCTCATCACGGCAAGCCCCCCGCTCGGGGGGCTGTCGTGAGGATCTGGCTGGCTGGAATTGCACTGGGAGTGATTGCCGCGATGCTGTGGTTTGCCAAGAACGGAAACGAGACGGCCGTGCCTGCGGCCCAGGGGGCGATCGTCGCGCCCTCGGGCCAGGAGGTTACCGCGCTTGACGTGATCCGCTCGGCGCCGGGGCCCGAGGGGCTGACATTGCGCTTCCGGTTTCTCGCGCCGGCGATCGGCCGCGAGGAAGGGGGTGTCAGCGCCGAAGCGGCCCAGGCCGACATGGCCTGGCTCTGCGAGACCTATGCCCTGCCGCGCCTGCCGGAGATCGGGCCGCAGCCTGCGCAGATCGTGATTTCGCTCGCAGACAGGCCGGTTCCGTTCGGCGAAGTGGCACCGGATGCGACACAATTTTTCGAGGCGTTCAGCCGCGACGGCGACCGCTGTGTATGGGAGGCGTTCTGATGCGCGCGACGGCTTTTTTGCGGCCTGCAGTTCTTGAAAAGTCAAGTGATGCTGCGGCGCCACAACTCGCGAACTTGACAACGGACGCATGGGCCAGCTTGATGTCATCCACTATGATGTGCGACGGCGGCGACAACGCAGCCGATATTGAAAAACACCGGCAGTCGAAAGCGGAAGATCCCTTCGCTGCCCCCTTGAGCAGGAGTCACAAATGTCCAAAAAAGCGCTGTTCGCGTGCATGCTCGTCGCCTTCGTGGCGGCTTGCGCCCAGCAGGAAGAGCCGGTCGTCGTCGAACAGCCGGTCACGACCGAGCCGACCTTCTCCGGCAAGTACGGCAGCTAATTCCAACGGCCGGGTCCGGGCGCTACGCCCGGTCCCGGCTCGCTTCGGGTCGCCCATCTCGGGAGGCGGCTCATGCTGAAGCATCGCGGCTTTCCGGGCCGCCTTCCCGGCACCGATTTCCAGTTCGTCATCCGTCGCGCGAATCCCAAGGGGATTACCCGGATCATCGCGCGTGAGCGTTTTCGCGACCGCAGTCCCGCGGATCGCCGCGCCGATGCCGGTTTCATGGCCGCGCTCTGGGATCATTTCGGCGAGGAACCCTTCGAACGCGGCAATCTCGACGCCGGGCGCCTGTCCTGGCTGTTCGGCCGCGAGGTGATTCCCGCGGAGGAGGATTTCGATCCCGAAAGCTACGAGGCGCTGCTGAAGATCGATGTCGCGCGCGCCCGCGCCGCCTTCCCCGACGTCTTCGAGGCGGAGGACTAGGCGTGTTTCTGCGCAACGCTTCCGATCTTGGGCGCATATCTGCCGATAGTTTCTGGTCTGGAAACTTTCTGTTTGCGCTATCCGGCGGTCGTGTCAGTGTCTCCGATGGGGCGTCACCCTACAGCAAGCAATTCGCCCCGATTTGTCAAAACCGTTACCCTTCCCCTTCTCTACGGCCTGGCCCAGTTAGGGTCAGGCCATTTTTCCGGGCTGCGGCGACACGGGGCGACGCCACGCGCGAACGGCAATCTGCTGCCGATGCCGCGAAATCACGCCGATTTCACTTTCGGAGAGCCGCGATTTCGCTAAACAGATTCGGCACAACAAAATTTGCTGAAGGAAGAGCAGAATGCGTGTTTCCAAAGTCCTCGTTGGCCTGGCCCTCATGGCCTCTCTTGCGGGCTGCATGCAGTCCGATGGAGAGCGTGCATTGGCCGGTGCAGCGGCGGGTGCCGTCATTGCCGACGTCACAGACAACAACGTCCTCACCGGTGCTGCCATCGGCGCGGCTGGCGGCGCGCTCTGCGACGACGTCAACCTCTGCTGAAGACCGGGTGACGGCGTCCGGCCGTTTCGGCCGGACCAGTTGTCGTAAAAAGAGAAACCATCGAAAGCCGACCGGCTTCGATGGTTTTTTTGTGCCTTCCGCCGGCCGGCCCGGGTCGCGGCCGGATGGCGCGGGCTCGACCCCTCCGGCGCGGGGTGCCTCCGCACCGCGCGGCGCGCGGCGCTCTGCGTCCCGTCCCCCGCGTCTCTTTCGCAACCATTCCCTGTCTGCCGCGCCACTTGTGCGCCCGTTCGCTCCGCTGGCCCCGATTGCGATCGGCCATCGGCCGTCCGGCTTTGCCCCGGGCAGGTGGACCAAGTCTTCATGCAGCCCAGACGGGTGCGTGACCCAAACCGCGTCCGGCCCCGTGCCTGGAACGCATAGCGATGACCTTTCTCGGCGAGGACACTGAGCATGTTTAAGAAGATCCTGATCGCGAACCGTGGCGAAATCGCCTGCCGCGTCATCAAGTCGGCCCGCAAGATGGGTATCAAGACCGTCGCGGTCTATTCCGATGCCGACCGGCACGCGCTGCACGTCAAGATGGCCGACGAGGCGGTGCATATCGGCCCGCCGCCGGCGAACCAGTCCTATATCGTGATCGACAAGATCATGGACGCGATCCGCCAGACCGGCGCCGAGGCGGCGCATCCGGGGTATGGATTTCTTAGCGAAAACATGAAGTTCGCCGAGGCTCTTGAGAAGGAGGGCGTGGTCTTCGTCGGCCCGCCGAGCCCCGCGATCGAGGCGATGGGCGACAAGATCACCTCGAAGAAGATCGCGATGGAGGCGGGGGTATCCACCGTGCCGGGCTACATGGGCCTCATCGCCGATGCCGAGGAGGCGGTGAAGATCAGCCGCGAGATCGGCTATCCGGTGATGATCAAGGCCTCTGCCGGCGGCGGCGGCAAGGGGATGCGGATCGCCTGGAACGACGTCGAAGCGGCCGAGGGCTTCCAGTCATCGAAGAACGAGGCCGCGTCCTCCTTCGGTGACGACCGGATCTTCATCGAGAAGTTCGTGACCCAGCCGCGCCACATCGAGATCCAGGTGCTCGCCGACAAGCACGGCAACTGCGTCTACCTGCACGAGCGGGAATGCTCGATCCAGCGCCGGAACCAGAAGGTGATCGAGGAGGCGCCGAGCCCCTTCCTCGACCCCGAGACCCGCAAGGCGATGGGCGAGCAGGCCTGCGCGCTGGCCAAGGCCGTCGGCTACACCAGCGCCGGCACCGTCGAGTTCATCGTCGACGGCGAGAAGAACTTCTACTTCCTCGAGATGAACACCCGCCTGCAGGTGGAACATCCCGTCACCGAGCTGATCACCGGCGTCGACCTCGTCGAGCAGATGATCCGCGTGGCCGCCGGCGAGAAGCTCCCGTTCGCGCAGAAGGACCTCAAGATCAACGGCTGGGCCATCGAGAGCCGGCTCTACGCCGAGGATCCCTATCGCAACTTCCTGCCCTCGATCGGCCGGCTCACCCGCTACCGGCCGCCGGTCGAGGCAGTCGGCGACAAGGCCATCGTCCGCAACGACACCGGCGTCTACGAGGGCGGCGAGATCTCGATGTACTACGACCCGATGATCGCCAAGCTCTGCACCTGGGCGCCGGACCGGGCCGGGGCGATCGAGGCGATGCGGGTCGCGCTCGATGCGTTCGAGGTGGAGGGGATCGGCCACAACCTGCCGTTCTGCTCGGCGGTGATGGACCATCCCCGCTTCATCGAGGGCGCGATCACGACCGCCTTCATCGCCGAGGAGTTCCCCGAGGGCTTCAACGGCGTGGTGCTTGGCGAGGGCCGGCTGCGGATGGTCGCCGCGGCCGCCGCGGCGATGAACCGGGTGGCCGAGATCCGGCGCACCCGGATCACCGGGCGCCTTGGCAACCACGAACGCCATGTCGGCGACGACTGGGTCGTGGCGCTGCAGGGCGAGGAGATCGCGGTGAAGATCGACGCCGACCGCGACGGCGCCACCGTGCGCTTCGCCGACGGCACAGCGCACAGGGTGACCTCGGACTGGACCCCCGGCCAGTCGCTCGCCCGGCTCGAGGTCGATGGCGCGGCGGTGGTGCTGAAGGTCGACAAGATCCCCGGCGGCTTCCGCATCCGCACCCGCGGCGCGGACCTCAAGGTCTATGTCCGCACCCCGCGCCAGGCCGAGCTTGCCCGGCTCATGCCGGAAAAACTGCCGCCCGACACCTCGAAGTACCTCCTTTGCCCGATGCCCGGCCTCGTCGTGAAGATCTCGGTCGAGGAGGGCCAGGAGGTGCAGGAGGGCCAGGCGCTCGCCACCGTCGAGGCGATGAAGATGGAAAACATCCTGCGCGCCGAGAAGAAGGGCGTCGTGAAGAAGATCTCGGCGCAGGCGGGCGCGAGCCTCAAGGTCGACGACGTGATCATGGAGTTCGAATGAACTATCCGTCGCCCAGCCGCTTCATCCGTAGTTCCTCGCGCCTGAGCGGGAACTTGTCGATGGCGCGGACGATCTCGCGGACCCGCCAGGGTAGGGGCTTGCGCAGTTTCACCGCGCCGTCCTTGTCGAGGAGCACCATCGAGAAGCCTCTCGGGCGCAGCCTCCGGCGCGCGTCCGACAGGGCGGAGGGATCGGTATCGGTGAGAATCACCACGTCGCGCTTGATGAGCTCGTCGGGATCCTCGGCGAGATATTGCAGCTGGGTGCGGAACGCCGGGTCGTTCGGGCTGTCGGCAAAGACGACGACCGGGCGCTTCTCCCAGCGGAAATCGTCCAGCTCCACCGTCTCGGCCGGGATCGGCTCGAGGGTGACGGGAGCGGACTCCTGGGCCACGGCGCCAAGAGCAAGGCAGCCCGACAGGATCACGAACAAGAGTGGCTTCATGCAATCTCCTCCGTCCCAGATATAGGCGAAACGGGCGGATTGCCAAAGGCTTATACCGGCGCCTCTCGCGGGGTCCGGTCAGCGATGAAAGGAATGACCGATGACGGACAAGATGGCAGCCTGGCGGACGCTGGCGGAAAAGGAACTGAAGGGCCGCACGCCCGACGATCTGACCTGGAACACGCTCGAGGGAATCGCGGTCAAACCGCTCTACACCGAGGCGGACACCGCGCCCCTCGGCCACATGGGCACGCTGCCGGGCATCGCGCCCTTCACCCGCGGCGTGCGGGCGACGATGTATGCCGGGCGGCCCTGGACGATCCGGCAATATGCCGGCTTCTCGACGGCCGAGGAATCGAACGCCTTCTACCGCAAGAACCTCGCCGCCGGTCAGCAGGGCGTCTCGGTCGCCTTCGACCTCGCCACCCATCGCGGCTATGACAGCGACCATCCCCGCGTCGTGGGCGATGTCGGCAAGGCCGGCGTCGCGATCGACTCGGTCGAGGACATGAAGATCCTCTTCGACGGCATCCCGCTCGAGAAGATCAGCGTTTCCATGACCATGAACGGCGCCGTGATCCCGATTCTCGCGAGCTTCATCGTTGCGGGCGAGGAGCAGGGCGTCGACCGCGGCCTCCTGTCGGGCACGATCCAGAACGACATCCTGAAGGAATTCATGGTGCGGAACACCTATGTGTACCCGCCCGAGCCCTCGATGCGGATCATCGCCGACATCATCGAATACACCTCGAACGAGATGCCGAAGTTCAACTCGATCTCGATCTCCGGCTACCACATGCAGGAGGCGGGCGCGAACCTCGTGCAGGAGCTGGCCTACACCATCGCCGACGGGCGCGAATACGTCCGCGCCGCCATCGCGCGCGGCATGAATGTCGACGATTTCGCCGGGCGGCTCTCGTTCTTCTTCGCGATCGGCATGAACTTCTTCATGGAGGCCGCGAAGCTGCGCGCCGCGCGGTTGCTCTGGCACCGGATCATGACCGAGTTCGGGGCGAAGAAGACCTCCTCGCTGATGCTGCGCACCCACTGCCAGACCTCCGGCGTGTCCTTGCAGGAGCAGGACCCCTACAACAACGTCATCCGCACCGCCTACGAGGCGATGAGCGCGGTCCTCGGCGGCACCCAGTCCTTGCACACCAACGCGCTTGACGAGGCGATCGCGCTGCCGACCGAGTTCTCGGCCCGGATCGCGCGCAACACCCAGCTGATCCTCCAGGAAGAGACCGGGGTGACCAATGTCGTCGACCCGCTCGCCGGCTCCTACTACGTCGAGAGCCTGACGGCGGAACTGGCCGAGAAGGCCTGGGCGCTGATCGAGGAGGTCGAGGAGATGGGCGGCATGACCAAGGCCGTCGCCTCCGGCATGCCGAAACTCCGGATCGAGGAATCGGCGGCCCGCCGGCAGGCGATGATCGACCGCGGCGAGGAGGTCATCGTCGGCGTCAACAAGTACCGCAAGGAAAAGGAAGACCCGATCGACATTCTCGATGTCGACAACGTCAAGGTGCGCGAGGCGCAGGTGGCGCGGCTGGAGAAGATCCGCGCGACCCGCGACGCTGCGAAATGCGAGGCGGCGTTGGCCGAACTCAGCCGCCGGGCGGACCGGGGCGGCAACCTTCTGGAGGCGGCCGTCGAGGCCGCGCGGGCGCGGGCATCGGTAGGAGAGATTTCGATGGCGATGGAAAAGGTGTTCGGCCGCCACCGGGCCGAGGTGAAGACGCTCGCCGGTGTCTACGGCGCGGCCTACGAGGGCGACGAGGGCTTCGCGGCGATCCAGAAGGACGTCGAGGCCTTCGCCGAGGAGGAGGGCCGCCGCCCGCGCATGCTCGTGGTGAAGATGGGCCAGGACGGCCACGACCGCGGCGCCAAGGTGATCGCGACCGCCTTCGCCGACATCGGCTTCGACGTCGACGTGGGCCCGCTCTTCCAGACCCCAGAGGAAGCCGCGCAGGATGCCGTCGACAACGACGTTCACGTCATCGGCGTTTCCTCCCAGGCGGCGGGCCACAAGACGCTCGCGCCGAAGCTGATCGAGGCTTTGAAGGAGAAGGGCGCGGGCGATATCCTCGTGATCTGCGGCGGCGTGATCCCGCAGCAGGATTACGAGTTCCTCGAGAAGGCCGGGGTCAAGGCGATCTTCGGGCCGGGCACCAACATCCCGACGGCCGCGAAGGACATCCTGCGGCTCATCCGCGAGGCGCGGAAGGCATGAACGACCGGCCGCCGCCCCTCCGGGCGGCGGTCTGCGCTTGAAGGACTGGAACGGGAGGCGTGACATGAACATCCTGATGCTCGGGGCCGGCGGAATCGGCGGCTTTCTCGCGGCGAAGCTCGCGCCGGCGGGGCATTCGGTCTCGCTCCTCGCGCGCGGCGCGCATCTCGCCGCTATCCGCGAAACCGGGCTGAAACTGGTGATGGACGGCACCGAAACCGTGGTCCGGCCGGACGCGGTGAGCGACCGGCTGGAAGACCTGCCGCAAGCCGACCTCGCGGTCTTCGCCGTCAAGGGCCAGGACATGGAGGCCATGATCGCGGCCTATCTGCCGCATGCCGGGCCGAAGACGCTGGTGCTGCCGTTCCAGAACGGCGTCGACGCGCCCGACCTTCTCGCCGCGGCCTTCGGCGACGCGCGGACGCTGATCGGCGTCGCCCGCATCTTCTCCAACATCACCGCGCCGGGGGTTGTCACCCAGTACGGCGGCGGCAGCGCCTTCACCATCGGCGACCGGCAGGGCAGCCAGACCTCGCCGGAGGCCGCGACGGTGATCGAGGCGTTCCGCGCCGCCGGGATCACCGTGCCGGAGCGCGCCGACGTCACCGTCGATCTCTGGCAGAAGTTCCTGCTCTTCAACGCGGTCAGCGGCGCCACCGCCGCCGCCCGTTGCCGCTTCCGTGAGATCCGGGCGCATCCCGAACTGATGGAGTTCTTCCGCGGCCTCGTGCGCGAGGCCGATGCGGTCGGACGGGCGCGCGGCGTCGCCCTGCCGGCGGACGCGGTCGAGAAGACGCTGCAATTCTGGTCGCGGCTGCCCGACGAGGCGCGCGCCTCGACCGCCCATGATCTCGAGCTCGGCAAGCCCCTCGAGGTCGACCGTATCTGCGGCGCGGTGGCGCGCATGGGGCGCGAGCTTGGCGTGCCGACGCCGAACAGCGCCGCGGTCGCCGCCGTGCTCGCACCCTATCGCGCGGGCACGGCCTGACGCGGTCTCAGTTCTGGACGGCCGCGGCGGGTTCGGCGGCGTCGGCCTCCTCCTCCTCCTCCTCCGCCTCTCGGCGCTGCGCGGCCATCAGAAGCACCACATAGCCGGTTATCGCCGAGACCGCCGAACCGGCAAGAACGCCGAGCCGCACCGCGTTCATGTTGTCGGCCGTATCGAAGCTGAGGCCGCCGATGAAGAGCGACATCGTGAAACCGATCCCGGCGAGACAGGCGAGCCCGTAGATCTGCGCCCAGGTCACGCCATGGGGCAGCCGCGCCCAGCCCGCGCGCACCACGAGCCATGTCGCGCCGAAGACGCCGAGCTGCTTGCCGATCACGAGGCCCGCCGCGATCCCGATCGGCAGCGGCGCGAAGAGGTCGCCGAGCGTCAGGCCCGTGAGCACCACGCCGGCATTGGCGAAGGCGAAGACCGGCACGATCAGGAAAAGCACGTAAGGCGACAGCGCGTGTTCAAGCGAGTGGAGCGGCGACTTGCCGTACTTGTCCTTCAAGGGCACGAAGAAGGCGGTGACGACACCGGCGAGCGTCGCATGGACCCCCGATTTCAGCACCAGCACCCAGAGCACCGTGCCCAGCAGGACAATCGGCGCGATCCGGTGCGCCCCGGCACGGTTGAGCAGGTACAACCCCGCGAGCGGCAGGAGTGCTACGAAGAGGTAATCGACATGCAGCTCCTTGGTGTAGAAGAGCGCGATGATCAGGATCGCGCCGAGGTCGTCGAGGATCGCCAGCGTGAGCAGGAAGATCTTCAGCGCCGCCGGCAGCCGCTTGCCGAGAAGCGCCAGCACGCCCACCGCGAAGGCGATGTCGGTCGCGGCCGGGATCGCCCAGCCGCCGCGCGTCACCGGATCGGACCAGTTGAAGGCGAGAAAGACGAGTGCCGGCACCACCATGCCACCCACCGCCGCCAGCCCCGGCAGCATCACGTCGGCGGGGTTCTTGAGCTTGCCCTCGACCATCTCGCGCTTGAGTTCCAGCCCGATGAGGAAGAAGAACACCGCCATCAGACCGTCGTTGATCCACAAGATCAGCGGTTTCGACAGCCCCTCGCCCTCGATAAGGATCGAGAATTTCTTCAGCAGAAGCTCGTGGTAGCCCGCCGAAAGCGCCGAATTTGCGACGATCAGCGCGAGAAGGGCCGATGCCATGAGAAGGATGCCGCCGGCGGCGTCGTGGCGAAAGAAACGGTCCAGGGCGCGCCCAAGGCTCATCAGCTATCCCTCCGGGGTTTTTACCATTCGGTTTGAATTGGGGCTTCGAGCCGCCATGTCAAGCTTTTAGTGGGCCGAAATCGGCGCTTGCGGCGCTCCGCCGGCGCTCTAGGATGCCGCGCGTGGGAGGCGGCATGGCGGCATTCGATCATCTCGCGGTTGCGGCGGCGACGCTCGGCGAGGGGGCCGCGGCGGTTGAGGCCGCACTCGGCGTGGCGCTGGTGCCAGGCGGTCGGCACGCGGCAATGGCGACGCACAACCGGCTCCTGGGCCTCGGGCCGCACGAATATCTCGAGGTGATCGCGACCGACCCCGAGGCCGCGCCGCCGGGACGGCCGCGCTGGTTCGGACTGGACGTTTTCGCCGGTCCGCCGCGGCTCACGCACTGGATCGCGCGGGTAGGGGATCTCGACGCGGCACTCGCCGCGGCGCCCGCCGGGGCAGGGCGGGCGACGGCGCTTGCGCGCGGCGATTTCCGCTGGTGCTTCGGTGTGCCCGAGGATGGCCGCCATCCTTTCGACGACTGCTTTCCGGCGCTGATCGAATGGCAGGGCGACCGGCACCCCGCCGCGGCGCTTCCCGACAGCGGCTGCCGGCTCGTCCGGCTGGAGATCGCGCATCCCGATCCCGAGGCGCTGAAGGCCGCTCTGCCGGTCCGCGACCCGCGTATCGCGGTCTGCGCCGGCCAACCCGCGCTCCGCGCCACGATATCGACCCCTCACGGCGAAAGGACGCTGGCATGATCATCCGCCCGGCCCGCGAAACCGACATTCCCGCGCTCATAGCGCTCTGGAATCCGGTGATCCGCGACACCACGATCAGCTTCTCGGACGAGGAGAAGACGCCCGAGAGCCTCGCGCAGATGATCGAGGACCGCCGCGCGGCGGGGCGCGAGTTCTTCCTTGCCGAGAGCGGCGGGCTCCTCGGTTTTGCGACCTATGCCCAGTTCCGGGGCGGCAACGGTTATGCCCATGCGATGGAGCACACGATCATGCTCGCACCGGAGGCGCGCGGTCGCGGCGCGGGGCGGGCGCTGATGGCGAGGATCGAGGAGCATGCCCGGATCGGCGGGGCGCATACGCTTTTTGCCGGGGTCTCGGGCGAGAACCCGGACGGGGTCGCGTTTCACGAACGCATGGGTTTCACCCATGTCGCGCGCATCCCCGAGGCGGGGCGCAAGTTCGGCCGCTGGCTCGACCTCGTTCTGATGATGAAGTTTTTGTGACGCACTGACATTTTGCCCACCGCCGGGATAAGCTTACCGCATGTCTATATGGACCCGCATCTCCGACGCTCTGGCCGCCCTCGCGAAGGGCGAGGGGCTGTCGGCCGTCTTCGATCGGCTGAAAACGCCGCCGGAACGCTCGGTCGGCTTCACCATCGCGGTGATCGCGCTCGGCGCCAAGATGGCCAAGGCCGACGGCCAGGTCACCCGCAACGAGGTCGCCGCCTTCCGCGAGGTCTTCACCATCCCCCGCGCCGAGGAGGAAAACGCGGCGCGGGTCTTCAACCTCGCCCGCCAGGACGTCGCCGGCTTCGACCAGTACGCGGCCAAGATCGCCGGCATGTTCGGTGCCGGCGACCCGGTGCTCGTCGACCTCATGGAGGGGCTCTTCCACATCGCGGTCGCGGACGGCGACTACCACCCGCACGAGGACGCCTTCCTGCGCGAGGTGGCGCGGATCTTCGGTGTCGGCGACCGCTGCTTCCGCTCGATCCTCGCGCGCCATGTGCCCGAGGCGCCGCCCGATCCCTACGACACGCTCGGCGTCGCCCATGACGCGCCGATGGAGGAGGTCCGCGCCGCCTTCCGGCAGGCGGTGCGCGACTGCCACCCCGACCGGCTCCTCGCGCGCGGCCTGCCGGAGGAGGCGCTGCGCCTCGCCGAGCAGCGGCTCGTCGCCGTCAACCGCGCCTGGGAGGAGATCCGGGCCAAAGAGGCGGCCTGAGCCGATGCGGATCGCGACCTACAACGTCGAGTGGTTCACCAACCTCTTCGACCGCGACGGCAAGATGCTGGAGGACGGCGGCTGGTCGGCGCGGTACAACGTAACCCGCGCCGACCAACTCACCGCGCTCGGCATCGTCTTCACCGCGCTCGACGCCGACGCGGCGATGATCATCGAGGCGCCCGACAGCAACCGCCGCCACAAGACCGTGGACATGCTCGAAGCCTTCGCGGCGCGCTACGAGCTTCGGACCCGCAAGGCGCTTCTCGGCTACGAGAACGAGACCCAGCAGGAGATCGCGCTCCTGTACGATCCCGACCGGCTGACGGTGCGCCACGACCCCCTCGGCCAGCCCGACCACGCCCATTCCGGCGCCGCGCCACGCTTCGATTCGAGTTACCGGATCGACCTCGACATCGACGCCACGCCCGACCTCGTGCGCTTTTCCAAGCCGCCGCTTGAGATCGCGGCCAGGACGCCGGCCGGCCGCGCCTTCCGGATGATCGGCGTCCACATCAAGTCGAAGGCCCCGCACGGCGCCTCGACCGAGGCGCAGGTCAAGCGGCTCGCGATCGAGAACCGCCGCAAGCAGCTCGCCCAGTGTATCTGGCTCCGCGAACGGGTGCTCGAACATCTCGCGGCGGGCGACAGCCTGATGGTGATGGGCGATTTCAACGACGGCCCCGGCCTTGATGAATACGAAAAGCTCTTTGGCCGCTCCGGGGTGGAGATCGTGCTCGGCTGGGACGAGCCGCACGAGACCCGGCTTTACGACCCCCATGCGCGGGTCGCCTTCGGCAAGAAGCTTGCCGCGGCACCCGCCACCGCGCGGTTCTATCTCGATGACCGCGGCTGCTACTTCTCGGCGCTGCTCGACTACATGATGGTCTCGCCGGACCTGAAGGCGATGAAGCCGAAATGGCGGATCTGGCACCCGTTCGACGACCCCGGCAGCTACCGGGTGCCGGAACTGCGCGAGGCGCTCCTGACCGCGTCGGACCATTTCCCGGTCACGCTCGACATCGACCTCTGAGCGGACCTGTGAATAAGGCGCCGCATCTCCTATATTAGGGGCATGAGACGCATAGCCCATGCCCTTGCCGTCCTCTTGATCGCCGCCGCGCCCGCTGCGGGTCAATCCGGCGGCGAATCCGGCGGCGAACCCGGCGAAAAGTCGGCCGAGGAAGGTCTGAGCCTTCTCGAGGAGGGCGCGCGGATCATCCTGCGCTCGATGATCGGCGAGGTCGAACCGGCGCTGAAGGACCTGCACGAGGAGATGGGCCGCGCACTGGCCGAGATGGAGCCGGCGTTCCGCGATCTCGCCGCGATGATCGGCGACATCCGCAATTACCACGCGCCCGAGATGCTGCCGAACGGCGACATCATCATCCGCCGCAAGTCGCCCGCCGAACTTGCCGTTCCGAAAACGGATGGCGAGATAGAGCTTTAGGAGACGACGCTCAGACTACGCTCACTTCGCTCTGCGCCCCGAGCGCCTCCGCGAGCGCCCCGAACCGCGACTGTGCGACCTCGCCGAAAAGCGGCTCGGCATGGGCGTTGAGCCGCAGACCGAGGACCTTCTTCTTCGGCCGCCAGGTCAGCTCTCCCGCCTCCTCGGGGGATTTCACCGCGAACATTGCGCCGAAGCGCATCGCCTTGCCGAGCACTTCGGCCTCCCGCATCTGGTCCTCGTTCAGGAGCGCGAAGAGCGGCTCCAGCCGCGACCCGGCGCGCGAGTTCTTGTAGCGGTGCAGGAGCGAGAGCCCGAGGAACACACGTTCCTGATGCGACAGCCCGCCGAGGTTGGCGCGGGTGGCGTTGTCGAAGCAGACCTCGGCGCGGTAGTCGGGATGCGCTCGCCATGTCGTGTCGTGCAGGAGGCAGGCGGCACGGACCATGCGCAGCTTCTCGTAGCTCGCGTTCCTGTAGAGCGGCAGCAGGAACTGGTAGAGCTTCTTGCCGAAGCCCGGCATCCGCGCCATCGTCCGCTCGGCATGGCGGCAGGCCTCGATCAGCGGATCTCGCATCCTCAGCCGCTCCGGCATCTGCTCGTAGAGAAGCCCCTCGCGGATCCCGTAGGAGGAGACGTCGATCTCCTTGGGGTGGAAGCTCAGCACAAGCTGGCGCAGCACCTGCGCGGCGATCGGCACCAGTTCCATCCGCGCCGCCGAGGTGCCGGTGCGGGCCCGCAGCGCGTTGAGGTCGCTCTCGGCGATCCAGTTCACCGTCTGCAGGACCGATTGCGGTCCCATCCGGTATTCGTGCAGCACCGTCATCGGATAGGCGCGCCGCTCCATGTCGAGCCGCGCGATCGCCCGCCACGAGCCTCCGACGAGATAGATCCGCTCGTGCCCGGTGCCAAGCTCGGCGGCCAGCGCCTCGACCGTGTCCTTGATGAACCTCGCCATGCCCTTCTTGCCGCCGGGCACCTGCTGCAACTGGAACGGGCCGAGCGGCGAGGTCACGCGGCGCCCGACCCTGCCGCCGGAAACCTCCGCAAGCTCCATCGAGTTGCCGCCGATGTCACAGACCAGCCCTTCCGCCTCGGGCCAGCCAAGAAGCACGCCTTGCGCCGAGAGCCGCGCCTCCTCCTGGCCGTCGATCACCCAGAGCCTGAGCCCGGTCTCGCGCTCCACCTCGGCGCGGAACTCCGGCCCGTCGACGGCCTCGCGCACCGCCGCCGTTGCGACGCAGGAGAGGGGCGGCAGGCTCATGCCCTCGGCGAGCGCCGCGAAGCGCTTCAATGCGGCCAGCGCACGTTCGCGACCCTGCGGATTGAGCCGCCCGGTCTGCGCCAGCCCTTGGCCGAGGCCCGCCATCACCTTCTCGTTGTAGAAATAGGCCGGGCTCCGCGCCGCGCCGTCGAAGACCACCATCCGGACCGAGTTCGAGCCGACATCGACCACGCCCACGCGCTCCAGCGCACGGGCCGAGGGATCGTCGAAGAGCGGCCGGCCGAACGGCCCCCATTCCTCGGCCAGCGCCTCGCCGCGGATCTTGGTTTTGCCGCCCTTGGTCTTTCTGGATTCCATTCCGCCCGGCATGACCGCTCCCTCAATCGGCCGCGTGGGCAAGTTTCGGCACGTCCTTCGCCCCGGCCGATCCGCGGCCCGAAAGCGAGGGATTCTCCACGAAGAACCGGTGGCAGCTGAAGAGATCGTCGCGCCCCTCGGGAAGGTCGCGGACGTAGCGGCCGTCCGGCTGGAGAACCCAGCTCTGCGCCTCGTCTGCGAGGTTCGCGGCCATGATCTGGCTCACGATCTGCGCCTTCACGGTCGGATTGGTCGCCTCGACCAGCGTCTCGACCCGGCGGTTGAGGTTGCGGCCCATCCAGTCTGCCGAGGAAAAGAAGACCCGCGCGTTCTTCGACGGCAATCCGTGGCCGTTGCCGAAACAGACGATGCGGCTGTGTTCGAGGAACCGGCCGACGATGGATTTCACGCGGATGTTCTCGCTCAGGCCCTTGATGCCCGGCCTCACGCCGCAGATGCCGCGCACGACGAGGTTGATCTTCACCCCGGCCTGGCTCGCGGCATAGAGCGCATCGACCATGTCGGCCTCGATCAGCGAGTTCATCTTGGCCCAGATTTCCGCCGGCTTGCCGGCGCGCGCATGCTCCGCCTCAGCCGCGATCAGCTCCAGAAGCCGCGGCTTCAGGCTGATCGGCGAGATCGCGATGTTCTCCAGCCCCTCGGGCTGCACGTAGCCCGACAGGTAGTTGAAGACCTTGGTCGCGTCGCGGCCGAGCTGGGCATCGCAGGTGAAGAACGACAGGTCGGTGTAGATCCGCGCCGTGATCGGGTGGTAGTTGCCGGTGCCGTAATGGGTGTAGGTCACGAGGTTCTCGCCCTCGCGCCGCACCACGGTCGAGATCTTGGCGTGCGTCTTGTAGTTGATGAAGCCGTAGACGACATGGGCGCCCGCGCGTTCGAGCCTGCGCGACTGGCGGATGTTCGCGGCCTCGTCGAAGCGCGCCTTCAGCTCCACGAGCGCGGTCACCGACTTGCCGCTCTCGGCCGCGTCGCAGAGCGCGGCGACGATCGGGCTGTCCTGCGAGGTGCGGTAGAGCGTCTGCTTGATCGCGAGCACGTTCGGATCCGCCGCCGCCTGGTTGAGAAAGCGGATCACCATGTCGAAGGTCTCGTAGGGGTGATGCAGCAGCATGTCCTTCTGGCGGATCGCCGCGAACATGTTGCCCTCGTGGTCCTGGACCCGCTCGGGCACGCGCGGCGTGAAGGCGGGCCATTGGAGGTCGCGCCGGCTGTCGAGCACCAGCTCCTTCAGATCCGCCATGCCGACCATGCCCTTGACCTCGACCACCTCGTCGGGCGCGACGGCAAGCTCCTCCATGATCAGGGCGCGAAGATCCTCCGGTGCGCCGGAAGTGATCTTCATGCGGATCACCTGGCCGCGCCGCCGCCGCTTCAGCGCGGTCTCGAACTCGCGCACCAGATCCTCGGCCTCGTCCTCGACCTCGATGTCGCTGTCGCGCAGCACCCGGAACGCGCAGTGGCCGGTGTCGCGGTAGCCGGGGAAGAGCGAGCCGAGATGCAGAAGCAGAAGCTCCTCCATCGGCACGAACCGCTTGCCGCCCGGCAGTGCCACGAACCGCTCGATCTGCTGCGGGATCGGCAAAAGCGCCTGGAGCCGTCGCTTGTCCGAGGCCCGTTCGAGCGCGAGCGCGAGGCAAAAGCCGGTATTGGGGATGAACGGGAACGGATGCGCGGGGTCGATCGCCAGCGGAGACAGGATCGGGAAGACCTTGTTCAGGAAGTAGTCGGCAAGAAACGCCTCGTCCTTCCTGGTCAGCTTGGAGCGCGTCAGAAGCGCGATCCCCTCGGCCTCCAGCTCCTTCTTCAGCTTGTTCCACACGGCCTGCTGCATCTGCAGCAGGCGCCGCGCGTCATCGTTGATCAGCGCAAGCTGCTCGGCCGGGCTCAGCCCGTCGTCCGAATGCAGGACGTTGCCCTCGCGCCTAAGCTCGCGCAGGCCCGCGACGCGCACGGTGTAGAACTCGTCGAGGTTGGTGGCCGAGATCGACAGGAACCGCAGCCGCTCGAGGAGCGGCACGCGCGGGTTGCGCGCCTCGTCGAGGACGCGCCAGTTGAAGGCGAGCCAGCTCAGTTCCCGGTTGAAGAACCGCTTCGGGCCGGAAATCTCCGCCTCCGGCAGGACGGCCGGTTTCGGGAACGGGGCTTTGAGGAAATCTGCCTGTGTCATGCTCGGCTTATCTAATGCTCATATGACGGTTCTATGACTGATCCGCATCATGGCGCGTCCAGGATGGCGGAGTCCAGAATCTCGGCCGCGAGCGCACGGGTGACCGGGCCGCCTCGCGCGAGCGAGCGGGCGTCGAGCTCGGCGACGAGCCGGCGCGCTGCGGCGAAGGACCGGTCCATCCGCTGCACCAGCCAGGGGATCAGCGCCGGCGCCACCGCGATCTGCCGGTCGGCGAAGAGCTTGACCAGCACCGCCGCGAGCAGCGCGTCGTCGGGCGGCAGCAGCTGCGCGCTCGCCGTCGCCTCCATCCGGCTTGCGAGGTCGGGCAGCGTCAGCCCCCAGGACCGCGGCGCCGCGCGCGCGGTGATGAGCAGCCGGGCGCGGCCCGACAGCATGTGGTTGTGGAGGTGGAAGAGCGCCACCTCGGCTGGTCGGTCGCCGGCGATCCGGTCGGCATCCTCGACCACAAGCGGCGCCGGATCGGGCAGGGGCAGGGCGGCAAGCTCGGCCGCGGCGATGACCCGCGCCGATTCCGCCCCGGCCCAGACTTGCGCCAGGTGGCTCTTGCCCGCGCCCTCCGGGCCGATCAGCAGCATCTTTCCCTGCGGCCAGTCCGCCGCGGCATCGAGCGCCGCCAGTGCCAGCGCATTGGCGGGCGAGACGAAGAAATCCTCGCGCCCCAGCGCCGGGCGAACGGGCAGGTCGAAGGTCAGTTGGCGGGCCATCTCATTCCTCGTCCCTGCCCGCGAGTCCCTGGTAGAGGCGGCTTTCGAGATATTGCGACACCGCGAACCGCGCCAGCACGCCGAGTGCCGCGGCGACCGGCACGGCGACCAGCATGCCGACGAAGCCGAAAACGGTGCCGAAGGCCGAAAGCGCGAACAGGAGCCAGACCGGGTGCAGCCCGATCGACTTGCCGACGAGGCGCGGCGTGATGATGTTGCCTTCGAGGAACTGGCCGGCCGCGAAGATCCCCGCGACGATGGCGATGGAGACCCAGTCGCCCCAGAACTGGAAGAGCGCGAGCCCGATGGCCAGCGCCCCCCCGATCAGCGCGCCGACATAGGGAATGAAGGTGATGAGCCCTGCGATGGCGCCGACGATCAGCCCGAAATCGAGCCCCGCGAGCATCAGCGTGACCGAGTAGAACGTGCCGAGAATCAGGCAGACCGAGACCTGTCCGCGCACGAATCCCGCGAGCACCCGGTCGATGTCGCGGGCGAGCGCCCGAACCGTGCCCCGATGGTCGCGCGGCAGCCAGCCGTCGATCTTGGCGATCATGTTGTCCCAGTCGAGCAAGAGGTAGAAGGTCACGACCGGCACGACGACGATGAAGACGATGGCGTTGATCACCGAGAGCGCCGAGGTCAGGAGCCCCTGCGCCAGCTCTCCGCCCCGCGCCTTGATCGTCTGCCCGATGGCGTCGAGCGTGTCGCGCACGACGCCTTCGTCGTTCAGGAGCACCGGGAATCGCGTCGCGAGAAACTCGTGCAGCTGGGAGAAGATCGTCGGCGCCGCGTTCACGAGTCCGACGAGCTGGCGTACCAGCATCGGCACGATCAGCAGTGCCAGAAGCACGAAGGCCAGAAGGGCGGCGATCGAGATGACCGAGGTCGCCGCGGCGCGGCTCAGGCCCGCGCGCTCCAGCCGGTCGGCGACCGGGTCGAGGAAATAGGCCAGCGCGCCGCCCACCACGAAGGGCAGGATCACGTTGCCCAGGCCCCAAAGCACGGCAAAGAACAATGCCGCCGCGATGCCCCAGTATGCCGCCTGCTGCCGGACCGGCAATGCCATGATGATCTCCCGTGTCGGGCCAGTCATGGCGCAAGCGGCGGCGGCACGCAAGCCGCGCATGGCGGCGCGCGCGGCACGACCTTGTCCGTCTCGCGCGACGTAACGGGGCCGGGACGCCGCTTTTTCTTGCCAAGCAACGGAACCACGCTATCCTGCAGCCCGACAGAGGAATGCCGCAGTGCAGAAACATACCGATTTCGCCGAGTTCATCGAGATTACGCCGACCGCGCGGATCGATCCCGCGCGCCATGGCTGGCGTGCGAAATGCCTGCAGCGGCTGATCCGGCTCGACCTGCCGGTGCCGCGCACCGCGGCGCTGCCCTGCGACACGGTCCGCGCCATCGCCGCCGGCCAGCTTCCGGACGTCGAGCGTCTCGCAGCCCTGTTCGACGGGGTGCTCGTCTCGATCCGGCCCTCGCCCGCGAATCCGGCCTGGGGCGGGCCGGGAACCGTGCTCAATGTCGGGATGAACGCCGAGAAACACGCCCAGCTCACCCGCGAGCAGGGCGCCGCCTTCGCCGACGCGATCTATCTCAGTTTCATTCAGTCCTACGCGATCCATGTCGCCCGGCTCGATCCCGACATGTTCACGGCCGAACCGTCCGCCACGGCACTCGCCGCGGCACTCGCCGCCTACGAGGCGGAAATGGACGAGGAGTTCCCGCAGTCGCGCGCCAAGCAACTCACCGAGGTCATGCGCTCGATGGCGCGCGCCTGGGAGGGCACGACCGCGCGGCTCCTGCGCGAGGCCAAGGGCGCACCGGCCGACGCCGCCCTCGGGCTCGTGGTGCAGGAGATGGCGCAGGCGATGGGGCCGGCGCTCTCCGGCCGCGGCACGATCCAGATGATCGAGGGGGTGACGGGTGCGCCGCAGATTACCGGGCGCTTCCGCGGCCTCAACCCCGCCAACCGCAAGGCCGAGGAGACGCTCTACCTCGTCAAGGACAAGCGCGGCCACTCGCTGGAGGAGGCCGCGCCCGAGGTCTTCGCCGAGCTGCAGAAACACTGCCTCACCTGCCGCGCGCGCCTGCGCGAGGAGATGCAGGTCGAGTTCGCGCTGGAAAACGGCGCCCTGAAGGTGATCGACGCGGTCACCGTGCCGCGCTCCTCGCGCGCCGCGGTCCGGGTCGCCGTGACGCTCGCCAAAGACGGCATCATCAGCCGCGACGACGCGATCCTCCGGGTCGAGCCACGCGCGCTGTCGGAGCTTCTGCACTACCAGGTCGACCCCCGCGTGCCGCGCGACCGCATCGTGACCGGCATCGCCGCGAGCCCCGGCGGCGCCTCGGGCCGGATCGTCTTTTCCGCCGCCGACGCCCAGGCCTCGGCCGCGCGCGACGAGCGCTGCATCCTTGTCCGACGCGAGACCGCGCCCGAGGATATCCGCGGCATGCATGCCGCCGTCGCCATCGTGACGGAACGCGGCGGCATGACCAGCCATGCCGCCGTCATCGCCCGCGGGCTTGGTCTTCCCTGCATCGTCGGCGCCTCCGACATCAGCATCAGCCTGCGCGACAAGACCCTGACCGCGAAGGGCGGGCGGGTCTTCCGCGAGGGCGACGTGATCACCGTCGACGGAACCTCGGGTGAGGTGCTCGCGGGGCAGGCCGAGATGCTGGAGCCCGCGCTCGACAAGTGGTTCACCACGCTCCTGCACTGGGCCGACAACGTGCGCGACATCGGCGTCCGGGCGAACGCGGACACGCCCGACGACGCCCGCACCGCGCGCATGTTCGAGGCCGAGGGCATCGGGCTCTGCCGCACCGAGCACATGTTCTTCGACGAGGACCGGCTCACGGTGATGCGCGAGATGATCTTCGCCGACACCGCGAAGGACCGGAAGGTGGCGCTCGACCGGCTCCTGCCGATGCAGCGCGCCGACTTCACCGCGCTCTTCGACATCATGGCCGGGCTGCCCGTCTGCATCCGGCTCTTCGACCCGCCGCTGCACGAATTCCTCCCCCACGACCGCGAGGGGATGCGCGAGCTGGCCGAGGCGCTCGACCGGCCGCTCTCGGAGGTGATGCGCCGGGTCGAGGCGCTGTCGGAATTCAACCCGATGCTCGGGATGCGTGGGGTGCGGATCGGCGTCACGGTGCCCGAGATCTACGAGATGCAGGCCCGCGCCATCTTCGAGGCCACCGTCGAAGCCTCGAAGCGCGGCGCCGCCGTGGTGCCCGAGGTGATGATCCCGCTGGTCTCGGCCAAGCGCGAGGTCGAGCTGGTGAAGACCCGCGTCGACGCCGTGGCCGCAGCCGTGCGCAACGCCACCGGGGCCGAGTTCGACTACCGGCTCGGCGTCATGGTCGAGACCCCGCGTGCCGCCCTCCGCGCCGGCGAGATCGCCCAGCACGCGGCCTTCCTCTCGTTCGGGACCAACGACCTGACGCAGATGACCTATGGCCTGTCGCGCGACGATGCCGGTCGCTTCATGAGCGACTACGTCCAGAAGGGAGTCTACCCAGAGGATCCCTTTCACGTCCTCGACGAAGACGGCGTCGGCGAACTTTTGCTCATCGGCAGCGCGCGCGGAAGACAAATACGACAAGATGTGACGCTTTCGGTCTGTGGGGAGCATGGCGGCAACCCCGCGTCGATCGCATTTTGTCGCAGGTCGGGCTTTGACTACGTTTCCTGCTCTCCGTTCCGGGTTCCCGTCGCGCGACTGGCGGCTGCCCAATTTGCGCTGATCGACCAGCGTGACGCAGAGAAAACGTATTGAATTCAGAGTCTTGTGCGGGCTTATTGGCCGCGCGCAGTGATCGCCATTGTTTCCGAACCTGCGCCATAGGCTAAGATTCGCCACTATACTGTTGCCGAATTGTCGCTCGTCTAGACCTTTCGCAAGGTTTCCGTTATGTCACCCTCCGTCCTAAAGCCTTGGGGGCTGGGGCTCGACGAAGCAATTCGGGATAGTGATATGTCAGTGCTGAAGTGCTGGACCGGGGGCATGGCTATGCTCCTCGCCCTCACCGGAGGCGTGCATGCCGAGATGACGGTGAGCCAATCCAACGATCCGACCGCAGCTTTGGGCGTCAACCTCTCGACACTGCTCGGCCAGGAAAGGGCGGCCTTGGGCGCCGTCGACGGCGAGCGGCTCGAGGCGATCGTGACGCCGCCGAAGCCAAAAGCGAAAGCCAGGACGGCCGCGATCTCCTACGACGCGGACTGGCTCGCGAGCCAGCCGGCCCCGAAGGGCGGGCCGGAATTCGAATGCCTCGCAACCGCACTCTACTTCGAGGCGCGCGGCGAGGGCATCAAGGGCCAGGCCGCTGTGGCCGAGGTGATCCTCAACCGGGTCGAGAGCAAGTCCTTCCCGCGCACCATCTGCGGCGTGGTGAACCAGGGCAACGCCAACGGCTGCCAGTTCTCCTATACCTGCGACGGCCGTCCGGAGCGGATCAGCGAGAAGCGCGCCTGGAAGACCGCGCGGAAGGTCGCGCGCGCAATGATGGACGGCGCGCCGCGCCAGCTCACCGATGGCGCGACCTATTTCCACACCCCGTCGGTGCGGCCGTCGTGGTCGAAGAAATTCGACCGCACGGCGATGATCGGCTCGCATATCTTCTACCGCGCGCCGGTGCGTACCGCACTGAACTGAACCTGCGGCGCGGGCGCGGCGCAAAGCGCCGCGTTCGGGCTTTCGGTGCCGGGCGCGCGCGCTATGATGCGCGCGACCCAGCGCCGGAGCCGATGCGACATGACCGACGAGATCCACCAGGCCTTCGCCCATCCCGAGGACCGCGCGGCGGCGATGGCGCCGGCCGATCCGCCTGACCGGCTTTCCTTGCGCGACCACATCGTCGCGGCCGATATAGGCGCCTTCCAGCAGGAGCGCGGCCAGGAACAGCGCCTGCGCTTCAGCGTGGTGGTGGAGCTTGCGCGCGGCGGCGGCGACGCCGGTGACGATGTCGACCAGATTCTCTCCTACGACCGCCTCACCGAGGCGATCGCGGCCGAGCTTGCGGCCGAGAGGCTCAACCTCCTCGAAACGCTCGCGGAAAACATCGCCGCGCGGATCCTCGCCGAGCCGCAGCCCACCCGCGTCTTCCTCCGGATCGAGAAGCTCGACCGCGGCCCCGGCGCGCTCGGGGTGGAGATCGTGCGCAGCCGCGCCGAGGCCGCGCCGGTGGCCGCCGCCGAGGCGCCGCACCCGGTCGTCGCATATCTCGACAACGCCACCATCGCCGCGCCCGACCTCTCGGCCCGGCTCGACCGGCTCGCCGCGACGGCGGCACCCGTCGTGCTCGCGGTCGGCCTGCCCGACACGACACGTCCGGCGACCGGCGACGGACCCTGCCAGATCCGGATCGACCTTCTCGCGATCGAGCAGAACGCCTGGGTCCTGGCCTCGCGCGATCCCCGCCTCAACGTGGTCGCGACGCGGACCGAGCTCGACTGGGCGATGAAGCAGGGCAACATGGTGGTCTGGGCGCCCGCGAAGCTCGTGCTCGACACCCCCGGCGCGCCGGCTTCGGGCGAGGACGGCGTCGCCCTCGCGGCCTGGCTCGCGGGCGAGCTTGCCGCCCTCCGTCTCGTCGTTCACGGCCCTGTTTCAGTTCCGGCGGCTTGTCGCGTGCCGGTCGAGCCCGCCTGACGCGACCGCTTGCCTTCGCCGCCGCGAGCGCCCAAAACCCGGTCATGGATTACTTTCGCCCGATCGCGATGACCGACCCCGCCCGGCCCGAAGGCGCCCTGACTCTGGCGGGCGGCTGGTGCTGGTTCGACCGCGCCGAACGCCTGACCCGCGCGGGCTCGCGCGGGCTCGTCGCCGCCTCCGACCTGCCTGAAGAGGCGCGCGCCCGCCTCACCGCGCCCCGCTCGCCGCTCGCCGGGCTTTCGCTCGACGCGCCGCGGCTCATGGGGATCCTCAACGTCACCCCCGACAGTTTCTCCGACGGCGGCCGCTTCCACGCGCCGGACCGCGCGCTCGCCCATGCCCGCGCGATGGAAGCGGCCGGGGCCGAGATCCTCGACATCGGCGGCGAGAGCACGCGGCCCGGCTCGGCGGATGTCGAGCGCGAGGAGGAGATCGCCCGCACCGCGCCGGTGATCGCCGCCCTGAAAGAGGGCGGCCTCCGGGTGCCGGTCTCGATCGATACCCGCAAATCCGCCGTGGCCGTCGCGGCGCTCGATTCCGGGGCGGAAATCGTCAACGATGTCGCGGCTTTGAGCTACGATCCTGATCTTGCGACGCTGGTCGCCCGGCGCGGCGTGCCGGTCTGTCTCATGCATGCGCAAGGCACGCCCGCGACCATGCAGGCCGATCCCCGCTACGACAACGTCCTCCTCGATGTCTATGATTTCCTTTCCGAACGCGTCGCGGCGGCAGAGGCGGCGGGAATCCCGCGCGAGCGGATCATCGTCGACCCCGGCATCGGCTTCGGCAAGACCGTGGCGCACAACCTCGCGCTGCTCCGGGGGCTTTCCATCTTTCACGGGCTCGGTTCTGCGGTGCTCCTCGGCGCCTCGCGCAAGCGCTTCATCGGCGTGCTCGCAGGCGGCGAGGCCGAAAGCCAGGCCGACTGCCGCGTGGCAGGCACGCTCGCGGTGACGCTCGCCGGGGTGGCGCAAGGAGTGCAGATCCACCGGGTCCATGATATCGTCGAGGCAAAACAGGCGCTGCGGCTCTGGCTGGCCGCGACCCAAGGAGAAGAAACATGAGCAGGAAGCTTTTCGGCACCGACGGCGTTCGGGGCACGGCCAACTCCCATCCGATGACGGCGGAGATGGCGCTGAAACTCGGCGCGGCGGCGGGGCGCTACTTCCGCACCGACGGCCGCAACGGCCACCGCGTCGTGATCGGCAAGGACACAAGGCTCTCGGGCTACATGATCGAGAACGCGCTGACCGCGGGGCTCACCTCGACGGGCATGAACGTGCTCCTCCTCGGCCCGGTGCCGACGCCTGCCGTCGGTTATCTCACCCGCTCGATGCGCGCCGATCTCGGCATCATGATCTCGGCCTCGCACAATCCCCACCACGACAACGGCATCAAGTTCTTCGGCCCCGACGGCTTCAAGCTCTCCGACGAGGCCGAGATCGAGATCGAGCGCATCCTCGGCGCCGAGATCGAACTCTCCTCCCCGGAGAATATCGGCCGTGCGAAGCGGATCGACGACGGGCTTGGCCGCTATGTCGAATATGCCAAGACCACCTTCCCGGCGCGGGGCGCGCTCTCGGGGCTCAAGGTCGTCGTGGATTGCGCCAATGGCGCCGCCTACAAGGCCGCGCCCGAGGTGCTCTGGGAGCTTGGCGCCGATGTCGTCCCGGTCGGTGTCGCGCCGAACGGCTTCAACATCAACGAGAAATGCGGCTCGACCCATGTTGAGACCGCCGCCGAGGCGGTGGTGGCCCACGGCGCCGATCTCGGCATCGCGCTCGACGGCGACGCCGACCGGGTGATGATCCTCGACGAGACCGGCGCGGTCGCCGACGGCGACCAGATCATGGCGCTCTTCGCCGCCCGCTGGGCCGAGGCGCAGAAGCTGAAGGGCGGGGCGCTGGTCGCCACCGTGATGTCCAACCTCGGGCTCGAACGCTTCCTGACGGGCAGGGGCCTGCGCCTCGAACGCACCGCCGTCGGTGACCGCTACGTCGTCGAGCGGATGCGCGAGGGCGGCTACAACCTCGGCGGCGAGCAGTCGGGCCATATCGTGATGACCGATTACGCCACGACCGGCGACGGGCTGATCGCGGGCCTGCAGTTCCTCGCCGCGATGGCCGAGACCGGGCGCCGCGCCTCCGAGCTCGTCCACCAGTTCCCGAGCGTGCCGCAGCTTCTGAAGAACGTCCGCTACGGCGCTGGCAAGGAACCGCTTTCCGCTCCGACGGTGAAAGACGCGATCACCGGCGCCGAGGCGCGGCTGAACGGCACCGGCCGGCTCCTGATCCGCAAGTCCGGCACCGAGCCGCTGATCCGGGTGATGGCCGAATGCGAGGATGAGGCGCTCTTGGCCGAGGTCGTGAGCGACATCGTCGCGGCGGTCGAGGCGGCGGTCTGACCCTCTGTCAGCGCCGCCGATGGCTCAACGTCAGGCCGGCGAGGATCAGCCCCAGCGCCACAAAGAAGCGCGGCGCCAGAACCTCGCCCAGAACCAGCGCGCCGAAGAAGAACGACCAGAGCGGGACTTGATAACTGGTCAGCGCCATGAAGCTTGGACCCGCCGCGCGGATCACCTGCACACGGATCAGCGTTGCGAGCGCCGTCGGCACGAGGCCGAGGATCACGATCGCCGCCATTGGCACGGCACCGGCGGGGCGGGGCAATCCCTCACTCCACAGCATCGCCGGGATCAGGGCCAAGGCGCCCACGAGCAACGCGAACGCGGCCAGCAGGATCGGATCGATGGGCGGACAGCGCCGGGTGGTGATGGACGCCACCGCGTAGCAGAGCGCCGCGCAAAGGCAGGCGAGACGCGGCAGCGCGGTGGCACTGCCGCTGAGCGCGTCCGACCCCATCAACACCAACACCCCGATAAACCCGAGCGAGAAGCCTGACGCCTTGCGCCAGCTCAACTGCTCTCCGGGCACAAGGGCATGGGCCAGCGGCAGGACGAAGAGCGGCCCGGCCGCCATCGAGAGCCCGGCGAAGGCCGACGGCACGCTTTGCTGCCCCCAGGACAGCAGGAAGAACGGAAAGGCGGTCGAGAACAGCCCGATGACGAGGACATGGGCGCCAAGCCGTGCCGACCAGCGGGGCAGGGGGCGCCCGAGTGCCAGAACGGCGATCCAGAGCGTCACGGCACCAAGAGTGGTGCGCGCCGTCGCGATCGTGACCGGCCCGTATCCGCGCAAGGCCAGCGCGATGACCATGAAGGTCGCGCCCCAGATAAGGCCGAGGGCCCCGATCGACAGCCAGTCACGCAGGGTCGGTTGTGGCATCGGGGCTCCGCAAAATGAAAGGGGGCAGCATGGATGCTGCCCCCTGCAATTGCTTCGGTCCAGAAGGAAGGTCAGTTCCGCGACTTGTCGACCATCTTGCCCTTGGAGATCCAGGGCATCATCGCGCGGAGCTTCTCGCCCACCTGCTCGATCTGGTGCTCGTCGTTGAGGCGGCGGGTCGCCTTGAAGAACGGCTGGCCGACCGCGTTCTCCTGCATGAAGTCGCGCACGAACTTGCCGGTCTGGATGTCGCTCAGAACCGCCTTCATCCGCGCCTTGGTCTCGTCGTAGGGCAGGATGCGGGGCCCCGAGACATACTCGCCGTATTCGGCGGTGTTCGAGATCGAGTAGTTCATGTTGGCGATGCCGCCCTCGTAGATCAGGTCGACGATCAGCTTCACCTCGTGGAGGCACTCGAAATAGGCCATCTCGGGCTCGTAGCCGGCCTCGACCAGCGTCTCGAAGCCCATGCGGATCAGTTCCACGAGACCGCCGCAGAGCACCGCCTGCTCGCCGAAGAGGTCGGTTTCGCATTCCTGGCGGAAGTTGGTCTCGATGATGCCCGAGCGGCCGCCGCCGATGGCCGAGCAGTAGGACAGGCCGATTTCCATCGCCTTGCCGGAGGCGTCCTGGTGGACCGCGACGAGGCAGGGCACGCCGCCGCCCTTGACGTATTCGCCGCGCACCGTGTGGCCGGGGCCCTTCGGCGCCATCATGATGACGTCGACGCCGGGCTTCGGCTCGATCAGGCCGAAATGGACGTTGAGGCCGTGGGCGAAGGCGATCGCCGCGCCCTCGCGCAGGTTGTCATGGACGTATTTCCTGTAGGTCTCGGCCTGCAGCTCGTCCGGCATGGTGAACATGATGACATCGCACCACGCGGCCGCCTCGGCGATGCCCATGACCTTCAGGCCTTCCTTCTCGCACTTGGCGGCCGAGGCCGAGCCCTCGCGGAGCGCGATGACCACGTTCTTGGCGCCGGAATCGCGCAGGTTCAGCGCGTGGGCGTGGCCCTGGCTGCCGTAGCCGAGAATGGCGACCTTCTTGTCCTTGATGAGGTTGATGTCGCAGTCGCGATCGTAATAAACGCGCATGATGCGGTCCTTTCTTCGTTTCTGGCGGCGAGCATAGGGAGATTTTCCGGAATACCCGTGCAAAATTTGACCACCCGCGATTTTTCTGCGAAAAATCATTCGCCAATTCTGCAAAGCCGGGAATATTCATGCAGATCGACGACACCGACCGCCGCATCCTGCGCCAGCTTCTGGCCGAGCCGGGGCTCGCGACCGCCGAGCTCGCGGAGCGGGCGGGCGTGACCGCCGCGACCGCGTGGCGGCGGCTCGAACGGCTGACCGAGGCCGGCATCCTCAGGGGCCAGCACGCCGTCATCGACTGGCGGGCACTCGGCTGGGCGGTCGAGGTCTCGCTGCGCTTCACCCTCGACAAGACCCATCCGCACGCCTTCGACGAGTTCCTCGCCGCCGCCCGCGCGGTGCCCGAGGTGATCGAGATCCAGACCTTCCTCGGCCGCGTCGACATCCGCCTCAACGTCATCGCCCGCGACATGGGCCATTACCAGGAGGTCTACCGCGAGCGCATCCTCACGCTGCCTCATATCGCCGACATCGAGAGCCTGATGCTCGTCTCCACCATCAAGGAAACCGGGAGCCTCGCCTTATGATCGCGCTCGACGACACCGACCGGGCGATCCTCAAGGCGCTGGTGGCCGACGCCACCCGGAGCGCCGGCGCGATCGGCCGCGCCCTCGGCCTCAGCCAACCCGCCACCTGGCGCCGCATCCGCCGGCTCGAGGAAGCGGGTGTGATCGCCGGCCGCCGCATCGACCTCGACGCCGAGCGGCTCGGCTTCGGCGTCACCGTCTTTCTCGGCGTGAAGCTCGCCACCAAGGGCCGCGTCAGCCTCGAGGATTTCGAACGCGCCGCGACCGCGATCCCCGAGGTCCAGACCGTCCAGCACGTCCTTGGCCTCTACGACTACCGCCTGCGCGTCACTGCCCGCGACCTCGCCGATTTCGAGCGCGTGCTGCGGCGCCGGATCATGACCCTGCCCGGTCTCGGCAATGTCGAGGCCAACGTGCTCCTTTCGGAAGAACGCCGCCCCGGCCCGCTCGGCTGACCCTTCTTCATTGCCCAAATACCCCCGGGGGGTCCGGGGGCGGGACGCCCCC
>NZ_JAWQFN010000001.1:0-318455 GCF_033436765.1 Defluviimonas sp. D31 | reverse complement strand
GGGGTCCGGGGGCGGGACGCCCCCGGCCACCGCCGCCGCGCGCGAAACCGGCGCGTGGATGTCGCAACCGGCTTTGCCTTTGCCGCGCCCATGGGTTACCCGGAAGGCAGCCAACAACGGAGGTCCCCATGCCCGCGCTTCTGCCGAACATCGACCCGGACGGGCTCGAGGAATTCTCGGTCGTCTTCACCGACCGCTCACTGAACCACATGAGCCAGGCCTTCCAGGGCGTGATGCGCGACATCTCCGCCCTCCTGAAGGAGGTCTACAGTGCCGAGGCCGTGGCGCTGGTGCCGGGCGGCGGGACTTTCGCGATGGAAAGCGTCGCGCGCCAGTTCGCGGGCGGCAAGAAGGCGCTGATCGTCCGCAACGGCTGGTTCTCGTTCCGCTGGAGCCAGATCTTCGACATGGGCGGCTTCGCCGGCGAGACCGTCGTCGCGATGGCGCGCCAGACCGGCAACTCCGCCCGGTCGCCCTTCGCCCCCGCGCCGATCGCCGAGGTCGTCCAGGCGATCCGCGACACGAAGCCCGACGCCGTCTTCGCGCCCCATGTCGAGACCGCGAGCGGCATGATCCTGCCCGACGATTACCTCAAGGCGCTGGCCGCGGCCGCGCATGAGGTCGGAGCGCTCTTCGTCCTCGACTGCATCGCCACGGGCTGCGTCTGGGTCGACATGAAGGCGATCGGCGTCGACGTTCTGATCTCGGCGCCGCAGAAGGGCTGGTCGGCCTCGCCCTCGGCCGGGCTCGTGATGCTCTCCGCCGCGGCCCTGCAGCGGCTCGAGGAGACGACCTCGTCGAGCTTCGCGATGGACCTCAAGAAGTGGCGCGCGATCATGGCCGCCTACGAGGCGGGCGGCCACGCCTATCACGCGACCATGCCGACCGACGCGCTCCGCGCCTTCCGCGACACGATGCAGGAGACGAAAGACTACGGCTTCGAGCGCCTGCGCGACGCCCAGTGGAAGCTCGGCAACGCGGTCCGGGCCGAGTTCGCGTCGCGCGGCATCACGTCGGTCGCCGCCGAGGGCTTCGGCGCGCCCGGCGTCGTCGTCAGCTTCACCGAGGATCCCGAGGTCCAGACCGGCAAGAAGTTTGCAGCCCAAGGCGTTCAGATCGCCGCCGGCGTGCCCCTGCAGGTCGGCGAGGGCGACTCCTACCGCAGCTTCCGCATCGGCCTTTTCGGGCTCGACAAGCTCTATGACGTCGAGGGCACGGTGGCGCGGGTCAAGCGGGCGCTCGACGCGGCGCTCTGACCGGAATTGCCGCGCAGGCCTCCCGGCGTTACCCTTCAAGGGGCCGGAAGGAGGGTGAAATGACCGACGTCGCAAGTCACTATACAAGGGGCGAGGGGCTCGCCGCGCGCATCGCGGCGAGCCTTGAGGGGGCCGGCAAGGACCTCGCCCGGATCACCACCGCCGATCTCGGGCCGGTGGACGAGTTCCACATCCGCGGCCGCGCCGCGACGCTGGAGCTTGCCCCCGGCCTGAAGCTCGACCCCGCGTCGAAGGTGCTCGACCTCGGCTCGGGGCTCGGCGGGCCCGCGCGCACGCTGGCCGAGACCTTTGGCTGCCACGTCACCGGCATCGACCTCACGCCCGAATTCTGCCGGGCCGCGACCGAGATCAGCGGCTGGCTCGGCCTCACCGACCGCGTGACCTTCGTGGAAGGCGACGCCACCGCGCTGCCGTTCGAGGACGCCGCCTTCGACGCGGCGCTGACCTTCCACGTCGCGATGAACATCGCAGCCAAGGACCGGCTTTACGCCGAGGCGCGCCGGGTCCTGAAGCCGGGCGGCCGGTTCCTCGTCTATGACGTCATGCAGGGCGAGGGCGGGGCGATCCACTATCCGGTGCCCTGGGCGCAGGATGCCTCGATCAGTTTCGTCGCCACGCCCGACGAGGTGGACACGCTCCTGACCGGCGCCGGGTTCCGGGTGCTTGACCGCACCGATTCGAGCGACGAGAGCGTGGCCTGGTTCGAGGCGCTGTCGGCTCGGATCGCGCAGTCGGGCTCCCGCGCCGCGTCAAGCGGCATGATTCTCGGCGAGGGCTTCGAGGAGATGGTGCGCAATCAGGTGCGCAACCTGACCGAGCGGCGGATCCGCACGGTGAGCTTCCTCTGCGAGGCCTAGCGCATCCCGAGCCCGGCCTTCATCAGCGTCCTGCGCACCGGCGCCAGCGAATAGAGCGCATTCAGCGCGCCCGCGCGCAGGTCGCGCAGGGGCCGCGCCCCGAGCATCGAGGTCCGGTTCAGAAGGTCGATCCCGGTCACCCGCGCCTTCACCTCGGGCCAGCGCCGGCGGTGATAGGCCAGAAGCATCGCCCGCTCGCCGAGCCGGTCGGGCGCCGCCTTCGCCAGATCGACGAGGCAGGCGAGATCGGCGAGCGACATGTTCAGCCCCTGCGCCCCGATCGGCGGCACCACATGCGCCGCCTCGGCCAGAAGGGCGATGCGTTCGGCCTCGAACCGGTCGGCGATCTGGCTGATGATCGGCCAGACCGAGCGCCGCGTGACCAGCGTCAGCGGTCCGAAAAGCCCGGCCGAGCGCGCCAGCATCTCGGCCTCGAACTCCGCCACCGGCAGGGCGGCTAGCCGCAGCACCTCGGGCCCGGTCTCCATCCAGACGATCGCCGAGCAGGGCCTGCCGTCGCGGTCCGGCAGCGGCACCAGCGTGAACGGCCCGCCCGTGCGGTGGATCTCGGTCGAGACATTGTCATGCGGGATCGGATGGGTGACCGCGAAGGCGAGCGCCTTCTGGCCGTAGCGCGTGGTCTTGACGCCGATGCCCGCCGCCTCGCGCACCGGGCTCGCGCGGCCGTCGGCGGCGACGAGAAGCCGGGCCGAAACCGTGGTGCCGTCCGAGAGCGTCACCAGCGCGGCATCGGTGCGGGTCAGCACGCCCGCCGTGGCGACGCCGGGGCGGAAGCTCACGTTCGGCAGCTCGGCGATCCGCGCCACCGTCTCGCGCCGCAGAAGCCAGTTCGGAAAGTTCCAGCCGAACGGCTCCTCGCCGATCTCGGCCGCGTCGAAATCCTTGACGATGCGCGGCTCGGGCGCTTCGCCGCCGGCATCGACGATCCGCATCACCTTCAGCGCGGCGGCATGGGGCGCGAGCCGCTCCCAGAGCCCGGCCGCCTCCAGCACCGCACGGGCGGGCTGCAGGAAGGCGGTGGTGCGCAGGTCGGCGCCGTCCTCCTCGGCCCCGGTCACGGGGGGCGCGGGATCGACGCAGATCACGCGAAACCCCGCGGCGCCGAAGGCCGCCGCCGCGGTCAGCCCGGCGACGCCGCCGCCGGAAATCAGGATATCGGTCGTCTCGCGCATCGTCTTCGCCCCACGTTCGCGGCGCGAAGATAGACCGGACGGGCCCCCGCGTCCAAGCGGCAAGCTGTCCCGGCCTAGTTGCCGAGCGTGATCATGATCAGGACCACGAACATCACCGGCACCATCGTGAGCGCGGTGAGGCCGAGCGCGACGAGACCCCAGGTCTTGACCGCGAGCACCATCAGCGTCGCGAGGATGGTGAGGAAGTACCAGAGGTTGTCCGGCGTCCCGTGCACCAGATCGCGGGCGATCCAGCCGAGGACGGGGACGGAATAGTACCAGGGCAGGCGCGGGGCCAGTGGCATCGGGGTCATGGGAATCTCCTGTTCGCTGCGGTGCGGCATAGGGCTGCGCCCGCAATGCCGCAATGGACGAAATGTCGCAGCGTCAAGCCTCAGCGCCCGAGCGCCGAGAGGAAGCCCGCGAGGTCGTCGGTATGGTGGTGGATGTGGTCGGCGGGCTCGGCCACCGGCGCGACATGGACGGTGCGCATCCCCATTGCGTGCGGCGCGGCGAGGTTGCGCGGATCGTCCTCGAACATCGCCGCGCGGGCGGGGTCGATCCCGTCCCGCGCGAAGACCGTCTCGAAGGCGCCGCGCTCCGGCTTCGGCCGGTAGCCGGCATGTTCGACGCCGTAGACCGCGTCGAAGATGCCGCTCAGCCCGCGCGCCGCGATCACCCGTTCGGCATAGGGCGCCGAGCCGTTGGTATAGACGATCCGACGCCCCGGAAGTGCCGCGATCGCCGCGCGCAGCGCGGGATCTGGCGTGAGCCGGTCGAAGGCGATGTCGTGGACATCGACGAGATAGGGCGCGGGATCGGCGCCATGCTCGTGCATCAGTCCGGCGAGCGTGGTGCCGTAGAGCCGCCAGTACTCGCTCCGCAGCCGGTCCGCCTCGCCCCTGGCCACGCCGAGAAGCTGCATGACATAGGCGGTCATCCGCGCCTCGATCTGGTCGAAGAGCCGCGCCTCGGGCGGGTAGAGCGTGTTGTCGAGGTCGAAGACCCAGGACCGCACATGGGGAAAGTCGGCTTGGTGCATGGCCGCGACACTACGCGCTCGGCGCGCGCCCCGCAACGGAGGCGCTTGCCTTCCGGGCAGGCTGCCGCTTAGGCTCGCGCTCCGGCCGGGCAACGGGCGGCCGGGCGAGGGAGGGAAGATGCAGAAGGACGCCTATACGCTGATCCTCGAGGCGATCGACGGCGGGGTCTACCGCCCCGGCGACCGGCTCGTGGAGGCCGAGCTCGCCGAACGGTTCGGGGTGTCGCGCACGCCGGTGCGAGAGGCGCTGCAGCGGCTGGAAACCCAGTCGATGCTGGCGCGCGACGGCCGCTCGCTCATCGTCGCCTCGCTCGACCACAACCAGCTCGCCGAGCTCTACGTCGTGCGCGCCGAGCTCGAGGCCCTTGCGGCGCGGCTCGCCGCCAAGCACGCGACGCCGGAGGAGGTCAAGGTTCTGGCCGACATGGTCGAGGCCGACCGCGCCCATCTCGGCGACCCCGCCGCCCTGTCACGCGCCAACCGGCGGTTCCACAAGCAGATCCACCTCGCCTCGCACAACCGCTACCTCGTCCAGCAGCTCGACCTCGTCCACCGCTCGATGGCGCTTCTGGCGACGACCTCGCTCGCCGCCGAGGGGCGCGGCCAGACGGCGCTCGCCGAACATGCCGCCATCGTCAAGGCGATCGCCGACGGCGACGGCGAGGCGGCCCAGGCGGCCCTGCGCGCCCATATATCGAAAGCCTTCGAGACCCGGCTCAAGCTCGACGCCGGCGCGGCGCGGGACGTCGGCGAAGGCTGACCCCGGAACCCTGACACCCGGCGGTCAGCACGGCCGTGCGTCCGCCGCCGGGGCGACCAGCGCGGGCGGCGGCAGCACCGGCCGCTCGGCCGCCTCGTCCCCGTAGCCCGCCGCAACGGACAGCGTGATCCGCGCCTTCGTCGTCGCCAGCGTGCCGCACCGTGGCCCAAGCGGCACCGCCTCGGCGTCCGGTGCGGGCAGGTGCACCGGGCGGGTCAGCACGAGGATCGGCAGCAGTTCCGGCACGTCGGCGCCCGCAGCAAGCACGCCGTGGGCGGTCTTGTCCCAGAAGAACGGCCGCGCCACCCATTCGTAGAGCCCCTTGAAGGCCGAGAGCGTGCCGAGCGGGTAATATAGCTGCAGCGTCGGCACCCATTTCATCAGGTGCCGGTGGCCGGGGCCGCGCGTCGCCCAGACCCCGACCGCGAGGTTGACGCCCTCCGCGGCCACAAAAAGCGCGATCAGCGCCGCCGTGAGCCCGGCCGGCCAGGCACCCGCGAACACATGCGACCGCCCGAGCGTCAGGAGCCAGAACGACCACAGCACCGGCGCCATGAGCGAATGCGAAAGCGAGCCGAGAAACAGGATCTGCACCCCCCAGAACCGCTTGGCCCCGAGGTCGCGCCAGAGCCGGGCCGGGTCGCGCATGTGGCTCGCCCAGGTCATCGCGTAGCCCTTCTGCCAGCGCGACCGCTGGCGGATCCAGGTCCGGACGCGCGCGTTCGGCTCCTCCTCGGTCACCGCGTCGATCATCTCGGTCCGGTAGCCGCGCCGCGCCAGCCTGAGGCCGAGATCGGCATCCTCGGTGACATTGTGCGCGTCCCAGCCGCCGAGCGCCTCGATCGCCTCGCGGCGGAAGAAGAGCGTGGTGCCGCCCAAGGGCACGACGAAGCCGAGCCGGGCGAGGCCGGGCAGCACCGCGCGGAACCAGGCGGCATATTCGATAGTGAAGCAGCGCGTCAGCCAGTTGTGGCGCGCGTCGTAGAAATCGAGGATGCCCTGGAGGCAGGCGACCTCCGGCCCGTGGTCGTGGAACCCGCGCACCATCTTGCGGATCTGCCCCGGCTCCGGCGCGTCCTCGGCGTCCCAGACCCCGACGATCGCGCCCCGGCAGAAGTCGAGCGCGTAGTTCAGCGCCCGCGGCTTGGTCCTCACCGTGCCGTTCGGCACCACGATCACCCTCATCCAGCGCGGCAGGTCGCGCTGCGCGAGCGCCTCCTGGGTCTGGTGGTCGTCTTCCTCGACGACGAGCAGGATGTCGAGCAGCTCCTTGGGATAGTCGATGCGGCCGATGCGGCGGATCAGCCGCGGCGCGATGTCGTTCTCGCGGAAAAGCGGCACCATGACCGAGACGACTGGCAGCCGCGCCTGGCCGGGCCGGGGAGCGGGCAGGGGCGCGGAGCGGGCGCGGTACTCGGAGAGGAAACAGGCGAGCTTCAGCCCGGTGCCGGAGGCGAGAGAGATCACGGCCCAGAGCGTGAGTAGAGCGAAGGTCGCGGCCGGCGCCGCGAGCGTGCCGCAGGCCAGCGCGGCGAGCACGGCGGCGGCGGCGCGGGCGATCACCGTGCCGTCCTGCGCTCGGCAGCTCTCGGTCGCCGGCGTCCGGGTCTCGGCGCGGTGGACCATCGAGCTGCGGCGCGCGGCGAGAATCGCTTCATGGATCCCCTGTTCCGGCGCCAAAGCCATCACAACCGGGCCGAATCCCTGCGGCAGCCGGGCACGCAGCGCCGCGAACTCCTCGGGCCGCGCGGTCACGATCACCGTCGCGCCGCCGATCCGCCGCCACGGCAGCGCCGCCTCGGCGAGGCAGGTGTCGCATCCGAGCCGGTCGATGAGCCGCGGGTCGGGCGGCTCCGCGCGCAGGTCCACCACCTTGGCGCCCCATTGCAACGCGAGCGCCGCCATCAGCTCGGCCTCGCCGACCCAGCCGTGAGCCAGGAGCACGTCGCCGAGCCGTACCGCCTGCCGGTCGCGCAGTGCGATCGCCTTCAGGAGATTGCCGGGGTCGACCGCCCGCATGTCGAGCAGGATCTGGCCGAGCGGCTTGCGGCCGATCCGCGCCGCCCGGTCGGCACGGCGGGCGAATCCGCCCGGCTGCGCGGCCGGGCGCGCGGCCGGCACCGGGGCCGGGGTCACGAGACGAAGATGCGGGGCGGCGGAGGACATTCGGGATCCGGGGCAAGAACGTGCCCCGACATTCCGCCGAACTGGGTTAATGGCGCGTTAAGTCACGCGGGCAAAAACGGTCGCCCGCGCGATTCTTCGCGAAACACCGCCTCAGGCGGCGCGGCGCGCCCGCATCGCCTCGGCGAAGCGCTCGAAGAGATAGAAGCTGTCCTGCGGACCGGGGCTCGCCTCGGGATGGTACTGGACCGAGAACACCGGCCGGTCGGCGATGCGGATGCCGCAGTTGGAGCCGTCGAAGAGCGAGACATGGGTCTCCTTGACGCCCGCCGGCAGGGTCTGGCTGTCGACCGTGAAGCCGTGGTTCATCGAGGTGATCTCGACCTTGCCGGTGTCGAGGTCCTTGACCGGGTGGTTGGCGCCGTGATGGCCGTGGTTCATCTTGACGGTCCTGGCGCCGAGCGCCAGCGCCAGCATCTGGTGGCCGAGGCAGATCCCGAAGAGGGGCAGGTCGCGCGCGAGCACGCCCTTGATCATCGGCACCGCGTAATCGCCGGTCGCCGCCGGGTCGCCGGGGCCGTTCGAGAGGAATACGCCCTCGGGATCGTGCGCGAGCACCTCTTCGGCGGTGGCCGTCGCCGGCAGCACGGTGACGTCGCAGCCCACGCTCGCGAGGCAGCGCAGGATGTTGCGCTTGGCGCCGTAGTCGATCGCGACGACGCGGAAGCCGTCGCCTTTGCGCTTGCCGTAGCCCTCGGGCCAGGCCCAGCGGGTCTCGTCCCAGCGGTAGCTCTGCGCGCAGGTCACGTCCTTGGCGAGGTCGAGCCCGACGAGGCCCGACCAGGCGCGCGCCTTGGCCACGAGTGCCGCGATGTCGAACTTGCCCTCGGGATCGTGGGCGATTGCCACATGCGGCGCGCCCTGCTGGCGGATCTCGCGGGTCAGCCGGCGGGTGTCGATGCCGCCGATGCCGATCCGGCCGCGCTTGGCGAGCCAGGCGGCGAGATCTTCGGTGGCGCGCCAGTTCGACGGCTCCGTCGGGTCCCATTTCACCACCATGCCGGCGGCGACGGGATCGGCGGTCTCGTCATCCTCGGGATTGACGCCGGTATTGCCGACATGCGGGAAGGTGAAGGTCACGACCTGGCCGGCATAGGAGGGATCGGTCATGATCTCCTGGTAACCGGTCATCGCGGTGTTGAAGACCAGCTCGGCCACCGTCTCGCCGGTCGCGCCGAAACCGTGGCCGTAGAAGACCGAGCCGTCGGCGAGGGCGAGGCAGGCCGTTGCTTTGACCGAAGGCTCTGGCTTGGTGGGCATGGCGCGACTCCCCGGGGCATAAATCCCGGGGAACCTACGGGGGCCGGGGGTTTCGGTCAAGGGGCCGGGTGTGATTTAGCTTACGTAGCGATATCAATTACTTAGTGGCATTTTGGGCCGTTGTGTCCGCGCCGCCGCTCGGCTATTGTGGGGCTTCGGATGCTCAGGGGATGGAGACCCGATGGAACTGCGTGACCGGATAGGTGCGGCGCTCAAGGACGCGATAAAGTCGCGCGATGCCGAGCGTTTGTCGACGCTGAGGCTGATCAATGCCGCGATCAAGGACAAGGATATCGCGCTCAGGGGCGAGGGCGGCGATGCCACGGTCGGCGATCCCGAGGTGCTGGCGATCCTCGGCCGCATGGTCAAGCAGCGCCAGGAATCCGCGCGCGCCTACGAGGAGGGCGGGCGGCTGGAACTGGCCGAGAAGGAGCTTGCCGAGGTCAAGGTGATCGAGGAATTCCTGCCGCGCCAACTGGCCGAAGACGAGATCGGCGCGGCGATCGACGCCGCCGTGGCCGAGATCGGCGCCAGCTCGATCCGCGACATGGGCAAGGTGATGGCGGTCCTGAAGTCGAAATACGCCGGGCAGATGGATTTCGGCGCGGTTGGCCCGATGGTGAAGGACCGGCTGGGGTAACGCGACCCGGAACCGCCACCGGACCGGCCACACCCGAAACCGGCTCCCCTCAGAGCTTGTCGAGCAGCGTCATCAACCGCGCCAGCTCGCGCGGGCTGAGGTTGCGCGCGGTGCGTTCCGATATCCGCGCCGCCACGACGACCGCCTCGCGGATCTGTTCTGCGCCTTCCGCGGTCAGCGAGATCTCCACCCGCCGCCGGTCGGTGGGCGAGGGCGTCGTCGCGACCAGCCCCTTCCTGACCAGCCGGTCGATCACGCCCTTGGTGGTCGCGGCGTCCATTGCCACGAGCCGGCCGAGGTGGTTTTGCGACAGCGGCCCCTCTTCGTCGAGCTTGGCCATAACCGCAAACTGGCGCGGCGTGAGCTCCGGCATCTCTGACGCGAAGATCTCCAGATGCCGCTGGTTGGCGACGCGGAGCTTGAATCCGATCTGCTCGTCGAGGCGATATTCCGGCCCGTCGCTCACCCTGTCATCCCCTTCGGTCGCGCTCCGCTCGCTTTCCGGTGTCAAACGCGCACTGTAAGGGCTCGGACGTCAAAGACAAGTCCTGCGCCGAAAGCCCGGAGCGACCAAGAAAATTCGTTTGACAACAAACGAATCCAGGTTCGTAATCCGAAGATCGACAGATGCCGCCCGGCGGGGCGGCGAAAGGAGCGGATGTGGCGCCGGGTGCTCCTGCACAAATGATTGCCGGGTCCGGATCGGCCGCGAGGCCACCGGGGCGCGAGCGGCCTTCGTCAAGCCGGAGCGCAGGGCAGGGCCGGCTGCGGCTGACGCACGGGCCGATCGACGTGATCCTCGATCTCTCCGGCCCCGCGGCGGCCGTGGCGATGGCCGAGCGTCGCGCCGCGCGGGCCTTCGACGGGCTCCTCGAGGCGCTGGTCGGCGAACTCGCGGTCCTGCGCGCTCCGGCCGGACCCGGAAGGCCGCTGCCCGAGGGGCGGGTCGCACGGGCGATGGCGGCGGCGGTGGCGCCCTTCGCCCCCTGGTTCGTCACGCCGATGGCGGCGGTGGCGGGCGCGGTCGCCGACCACCTTCTCGCCGCGATCCTGTCCGAACCCGGTCTGAGCCGGGCCGCGGTCAACAATGGCGGCGATATCGCGCTCGGCCTCGCACCTGGGGAACGCTACCGCATCGGCATCTCGGGGGGCTTGCCGGCGGCGGGCCATGCCGCGTTGCTGGAGATCGGCGCGAGTGACGGGGTCGGCGGCATCGCGACGAGCGGCTGGCGCGGGCGCAGCCATTCTTTCGGCATCGCCGACGCCGTCACCGTGCTCGCGGCGACGGCGGCCGAGGCGGATGCCGCGGCGACGATGATCGCCAACGCGGTGGACCTGCCGGGCTCGGCCCGCGTGACCCGCCGCCCGGCCCGGATGCTTGCGCCTGACAGCGACCTCGGCGACCGGCTCGTGACGCTGGCGGTCGCGGAGCTGACCGAGGAAGACAAGGCGCGGGCACTCGATGCCGGCGCGGCGCGGGCGCGCGAGGTCATCGCCATGGGCCGCGCGCGGGCCGTGTTCCTGGCGTTGCAGGGCGCGAGCCGCGCCGTGGGTGAGGTCGCACAAGGAAAGGAGGTGCCGTGATGGGAACCGCGAAGATCCGCAAGATCGTGACCGTGGTGGAGGAGGTGCGCAGCGAGATGGGGCAGGCAATCGACCCGCCGACCCGCCGCGCCGCCGCCATCGCGGTGATCGAGAACCCCTTCGCCGGCCGCTACGAGGCCGATCTGGAGCCGCTGATGGCGATCGGAGAGGAGCTTGGCGGGCTTCTGGGCGAGGCCTGCGTCAAGGCGCTCGGGATCGCGCCGGAGGCGGCGCAGAGCTACGGCAAGGCCGCGCTCGTGGGCGAGAACGGCGAGCTGGAGCACGCCGCCGCGATCCTGCATCCCCGGCTCGGCGCGCCCCTGCGCAAGGCGGTGGAGAAGGGGGCCGCACTGGTCCCCTCGAACAAGAAGCGCGGGCCGATGGGACATCCGCTCGACGTGCCGCTCGGCCACAAGGACGCGGCTTACGTGCGCTCGCATTTCGACGGGATGGAGGTTCGCGTCAACGACGCGCCGCGCGCCGACGAGATCCTCGTCGCGGTCGCGGTGACCGACAGCGGCCGGCCGCTGCCGCGCGTCGGCGGTCTCACCCATGACGAGGCCGAGGGCAAGGACGGGCTGAGGTGAGGGGCGCGGCATGACGGTGTTCCGGCCTGGCCGTCTGGACGAGGCCCTGGGCTTTCTCGCCGAGGCGCCGGCCGTGCTGCTCGCGGGCGGGACGGATGTGTTCCCCGCGCTCGGCGACCGTCCGGCGCCGGGGCGGGTTCTCGACCTGACCGCGATAGCCGAGATGCGCGGCATCGCGCGGGAGGGCGATCACTGGCGGATCGGCGCCGGCGTGACCTGGGCCGAACTCTGCCGGGCGGATCTTCCGCCGCAGTTCGACGCGCTGAAGCGCGCCGGGCGGCAGGTGGGATCGGTGCAGATCCAGACCACCGCGACGATCGCGGGGAACATCTGCAACGCCTCCCCGGCAGCCGATGGCGTGCCCGTGCTGATGGCGCTCGACGCCGAGTTGGACCTCGCCTCGGCCGCCGGGCGGCGCGTGGTGCCGCTCGCCGGGTTCGTGACCGGCAACCGCCGGACCCTGCTTCGGCCGGACGAGGTCGTGACCGCGATCCGCGTGCCGCATCTCGACGGCGCGGTCCGCTCGGATTTTGCCAAGCTCGGCAGCCGCGCCTACCTCGTGATCTCGATCGTCTCCATGGCGGCGGTCCTGCGCTGCGAGGACGGACGCGTGGCGGATGCGCGGATCGCGGTCGGCGCCTGCTCGGCGGTGCCGCTGCGGCTCGCGGCGCTCGAACGCGAGCTGGTCGGGCGGGGGGCCGGAACACTCGGCGCGGCGGTCCGGGCGGAGCATTTCGCGGCGCTCACGCCGATCGACGACGTGCGCGCCAGTGCCGCCTATCGTCGGGACGCAGTGTGCACGATGGCTGTACGGATGCTGCACGGATGGGGGACGGAAGGATGAGCGGTCTGACCTTCACGCTGAACGGAAACGAGGTCCGCCATGACGGGGCCGGGCTGGAGCGGCTCTCCGCCGTGCTGCGCCGCGACTTCGGTTGCCGCGAGGTAAAGGTCGGCTGCGATGCCGGCGACTGCGGCGCCTGCACCGTCCTCCTCGATGGCGCGCCGGTCTGCGCCTGCATCACCTCGTCCGGCCGGGTGGCCGGTCGGAAGGTCGAAACGCTCGCGGGTTTGCGTGAAAATGATCCCATGTTTGCGAGCCTTTCCGCGGCGTTCCTCGCGCATGGCGCGGCGCAGTGCGGGATCTGCACGCCGGGCATGATGGTCTCCGCGGTGGCGCTCCTGCGCGCCACTCCCGCGCCGACGGAGGCCGAGGTCGCGGACGCACTCGGAGGCGTGCTCTGCCGCTGCACCGGCTATCGCAAGATCATCGACGCGGTCATGGGCAAACCCGCGCCCGACCCCGGAAAGGGCGCGGTCGGCGCCGGGATCGCGCGGCTCGACGGCGCCCGGAAGATCGCCGGAGAGGAGATGTTCGGTGACGACGTTTCTCCCGGCAATGCATTGATTCTGAAAGTAATTCGTGCGCCGCACGACCATTGCGGATTCCACTTCGGCGACCTCGATGGCTGGCGGACGGCGTCCGGGATCGACCTGGTCCTGACCGCGAAGGACGTGCCCGGCGAGAACCGGTTCGGAGTCATTCCGGGCTTCATCGACCAGCCGGTCTATGCCGAAACCGTCGCCCGGTTCCGGGGCGAGGCCGTGGCGACCGTGGTCGGCCCGGCCGAGGTGATGTCAGTGCTCGATCTTTCCACGTTTCCAGTGTCTTGGATGGAAAAGCTTGCGTGCCTTGAGCCGCAGGCCGCGAAAGCTGCACCGGAGCTGCATCCAGACCGCGCCGGCAACACCATGTGCCGCGGCCTCGTGCAGCGGGGCGATGCAGAGGCGGCACTTGCGCAGGCCGCGGTCACGGCCGAGGGGGTGTTCGAGACCCGCTTCATCGAACATGCCTACATCGAGCCCGAGGCGGGATATGCCGACTGGACCGTCGACGGCGTCGAGGTCCATGGCGGCACCCAGGCCCCGCATATGAACCGGGACTCGCTGGCGGCCATTCTCGGGCTGCCGGTCGAGGCGGTCCGGGTGGTGCCGTCGGCGGTGGGCGGCGGCTTTGGCTCGAAGCTCGACCTGTCGTTCCAGCCGCATGTGGCGCTGGCGGCGATGCGGCTCGGACGTCCGGTAAGAGTTGCATATACACGTTCGGAATCAATGGCTTCCACGACGAAACGGCACCCGGCCTCGATGCGGGTCAGGGCGGGGGCGACGCAGGACGGCAGGTTGTCCGGCTTCATCTTCGAGGGCACGTTCAACACCGGCGCATATGCCTCCTGGGGGCCGACCGTGGCGAACCGGGTGCCGGTCCATGCCGGCGGGCCCTATGCCCATGCCGACATCCGCTCGCGCACCGAGGCGGTCAACACGACCTGCGTGCCGGCCGGCGCCTTCCGCGGCTTCGGAGTGCCGCAGGCCGCTATCGCGCAGGAGGCGGTGTTCGACGATCTCGCGCTGGAACTTGGCATGGACCGGCTGGAGTTCCGCTACCTCAACGCGCTCGATAACGGCTTTCCGACCGCGACGGGGCAGGTCTTCGACGGCGCGGTCGGGATCCGGCCCTGTCTCGCCGCGCTGCGACCCGCATGGCGTTATGGTCTTCAAAAAGCGCATGAATTCAACGGAGAAGGCGGCGTTCTTCGCAGGGGTGTGGGGATCGCTTGCGGCTGGTATGGCTGCGGGAACACCTCGCTGCCCAACCCCTCGACGATCCGGGCCGGGATCACGTCCGGGGGGCGCGTCATGCTGCACCAGGGGGCGATGGATATCGGCCAGGGCGCCAATACTGTCGTCGCCCAGATCTTCGCCGAGGCTCTCGGAATTGACGTGGGCCGGGTCGAGATCATCGGCCCCGATACCGGCGTGACACCGGATGCGGGCAAGACCTCGGCCTCGCGGCAGACCTATGTCTCCGGCAACGCGGCGCGGCTGACCGGACTTGCGCTGAGGGCGGAAATCCTTCGGCTGACCAACGCGGCAGAGGGCCGGATCGAGATCGCCAAGGGCGAGGTAACGGTGACCGCGCCCGATGGCCGGGTCCATCGCGCCGTGCTGCCAGACGGGGACAGATATGTCGTTGAGGCAGCGGAGACCTACGATCCGCCGACCGCGCCGCTCGACGAGAACGGGCAGGGCGTGCCCTACGCGGTCTATGGCTATACGGCGCAGATGGTGGAACTGACGGTCGACACCGGGCTCGGGACGGTCACGCTCGACCATATCCATGCCGCGCATGACGTCGGTCGCGCGATCAACCCGGTGCTTGTCGAAGGGCAGATCCACGGCGGCGTGGCGCAGGGCATCGGCCTCGCGCTGATGGAGGAATACATTCCCGGTCGCACCGACAACCTGCACGACTACCTGATCCCGACGATCGGGGACGTGCCGCCGATCACCAGCCACATCATCGAGGTCGCCGATCCGCATGGGCCTTATGGGGCGAAGGGGCTGGGAGAGCATGTCCTCATCCCGACCGCGCCGGCGATACTCTCGGCGATCCGGCATGCGACGGGCGCGCGGGTGACGCGGCTGCCGGCGATGCCGGACCGGGTTCTGGCGGCTATCCGGGCCGCGAAGGAAGGTTAGGATGGTCAAGCAACGCGTTGAATCCAGATTGAAAGACAAGATCCGCTGCGATGCCTGTCCGGTCATGTGCTACATCGCCGACGGCCGTGCCGGGGCCTGCGACCGCTATGCGAACCAGGGAGGGGAGCTGGTGCGGCTCGATCCGTTCACCGTGCTGCAGGCGGCCAGGGAGGGCGACGGGCAGGTGGTGCCGTTCCTGGAGCTTGAAGCGGGCGAGTGGGACGGCGACATCCTCAGGACCGAGCGGCCCTTCATCACCGCGATCGGCGCTGGCACGACCTATCCCGATTACAAGCCGGCCCCGTTCATCGTCGCGCAGGAGCATGACGGCGTGGACATGGTCACGGTGGTGACCGAGGGAATCTTCTCCTACTGCGGGGCCAAGGTGAAGATCGACACCGACCGCTTCCTCGGGCCGGAGGCGGCGGCGGTGCGGGTGGATGGCGAGCCCGTCGGCCATGTGATGACGGCCGAATACGGCTCGCAGATGCTGTCGCTTGGCGGGGTGCATCATCTCACCGGCGGCGGCAAGAAGGAGGGCCGCGTCACCTGCGACGCGCTTTTGAGGCTTTGCAACCGCGAGCCGGTCGAGGTGACGATCGACGGCGGGGCCGGGGTGGTGCTGCAGGCCGGCAGGCCGCCGGTGGTGAACGGGGTCGAGGAGCATCTGATGCGGGTCGGCTGCGGGTCGGCGACGATCGGGATGTTTGCCAGGCAGTGGCATGGGCTCGTGGACGAGGTCGTCGTGGTGGACGATCACATCACCGGGGTCCTCTCGGAGCATCAGGCGGGCAAGCTCCTCGGTGTCGAGCCTACGGGCATCAAGATTCTCGGCCACAAGTCGACGCCGGGCCGCTATTTCCGCGTCGCCGAGCCCGGCACCGGCTGGGGCGGGACGGATATCGAGGATCCGCTGACGATCCTCGGGCCCTGGCGCGAACCGGCGCGGCCGGGGCTGACCCTGCTGATGGTTTCGACGACCGGGGAGCAGTGGGGCTACTATGTGCTCGACGAGGACCTGAAGCCGGTCCGCGCCGACCTGCCGGAGGCGCTTCGGACCTCGGTCGAGCGGATCGCGGAGAATTGTGAGCCCTCGGTGACCTCGGTCCTCTTCATGGGCGGGGCGGGCGGATCGCTGCGGGCCGGGGTGACGGAGAACCCGGTGCGGCTCACGCGGTCGGTGCGCGAGGCGGTAACGCGGGTCACCTGCGGCGGGGCGGAGTGTTACGTCTGGCCTGGCGGCGGCATCACCTTCATGGCTGACGTGACCGAGATGCCGTCGAACGCCTTCGGCTATGTGCCGACGCCGGCACTGGTGGCGCCGATCGAGTTCACGATGCGGCTTTCCGACTATGCCTCATTGGGCGGGCATATGGGCCAGGTGCGGCGGGTCGAGGAGATCGCCGGCGAGATCGAGCGGCGGGTTTCGGTGAGGCGGGGGCGGTAGGTTATCAGATCGAGCGCCCGTTCCGGGCGCAAGATGGATCTCGCATCCGCGGCTTGCGCCGCGGACACTCGGGTTCGCCTCCGGCGGGAGTATTTTCGGACAGAAAGTGGTGGGATCAGCTTTCGACGATTTCCGGCAGCCGGGTGGCGGGCGGCGTGTTGCGGCTGCGGGCGGTGCGGACCACGCCGTCGATCACGGTCATGCCGACGCCGGGCAGGTTGCCTTGGTGGACCGAGGCGAGCATCGAGCCGCCCGGCGCGTGCTGGGCCATGTCGATGAGGACGAAATCGGCGGCGCGGCCCGGTTCGATGATGCCGCAGTCGAGGTCGCGCATCCGCGCGGTGTTGCCGGTGGCGAAGCAGAAGGCGATCTCGGGCGGCACGTCGCCGAGTGACGAGAGCATCGCGATCATCCTGAGGATGCCCAGGGGCTGGACGCCGGAGCCGGCGGGCGCGTCGGTGCCGAGGATCACGCGGTCGGGCTGGCCGAGCTCGAAGGCGGTGCGCATCGCGAGGAGCCCGGCGCGCTCGTTGCCGTTGTGGACGATCTCGATGCCGCGCAGGCAGCTTTCGCAAAGGCAGGTGATCTGGTCGTCGGGGAGCGCCGTGTGGCCGCCGTTGATGTGGCCGATGATGTCGGCATCGGCCGCGAGCACCACGTCCTTGTCGATGAGGCCGGAACCCGGGATCGAGGGGCCGCCAGTATGGATCGTCGACTGGATGCCGTATTTGCGCGCCCATTTGACCATCTGGGCGGCGGTCTCCCCGGCCTTGACGGAGCCCAAGCCCACCTCGCCCAATAGCTTCACGCCGGCATCTGCGAGGTCCTTGAAGTCGCTCTCGACCATGCCCTCCTCGAGGACCGGGGCGCCGGAATGGACCTTGACGCCGGAGGGGCGGAAGTTCTCGTACCAGCGCTGCGAGGCGATCGCCATCGCCTTGAGGCCGACGATGTCCTTCGGGCGGCCGGGGGCGTGGACCTCGCCGGCCGAGATCATCGTGGTGACGCCGCCGTGGAGGCAGCTGTCGATCCAGTTGAGCTGCTGCTGGCGCGGCGTGTAGTCGCCGATCACCGGGTGGACATGGCTGTCGATGAGGCCGGGGCAGAGGGTCACGCCCTTGGCATCCACCACAGTCGTCGCGCGGTCGGTGTCGAGATCCTTTTCGTAGCCCACCGCGGTGATCCGGTCGCCGTCGCAGACCACGCAGTCGCCGTCGATCAGGGGCTCCTCGATCCGGCCGGAGAGGATCTGGCCGATGTTGCGGATGACGAGTTTCGTCCTGGTGGCGGGGGCGGTGGCGGGATCGGACATGACGGCATCTCCTTGCCTGAGGCCCGAGGATGGTCCCACAAGATCCGTTAGCAGGCAAACGGTTTCGGGGTCGCGTCGGGGCGGGATGGGAGCCGCCCCGACGCCCGCTTCAGCCCTCGGGGTAGAAGCAGGCCGCACGGTGCCGCGCCGCGTCGAGCGCGGGACGTTCGGCGCGGCATTTGTCCTTCACCTTCCAGCAGCGCGGCGCGAAGGCGCAGCCCGCCGGCACGTTCAGCGGCGAGGGCAGTTCACCCTCGAGCTTGATCCGCGTTTTCTTCGCCTTCGGGTCGGCCATCGGCGTCGCCGAGAGGAGCGCCTTGGTATAGGGATGCTTCGGATGCGCGAAGATTTCGACCTTGGGCCCGATCTCCACCGGGCGGCCGAGATACATCACGATGATGTCGTCGGCCATGTGCTTCACCACCGAGAGGTCGTGGCTGATGAAGAGATAGGCGAGGCCGAGCCGGTCCTGGAGATCGACGAGGAGGTTCAGGATCTGGCTCTGGATCGAGAGGTCGAGCGCAGAGACCGGCTCGTCGAGCACCAGCACCTTCGGCTCCAGCATCAGCGCGCGGGCGACCGCGATGCGCTGGCGCTGGCCGCCCGAGAACATGTGCGGGTAGCGGTCGAAATGCTCGGGGCGCAGGCCCACGAGCTTCAGCATCTCGCGCGCCTTGGCCTCGCGGACGGCGGCGGAGAGGTCGGGGCGGTTGATCTTCAGGGGCTCCTCGAGGATCGAGCCGATCCTCTGGCGCGGGTTCAGCGAGCCGTAGGGGTCCTGGAAGACGATCTGCACGTCGGTCCGGTGGTCGATCCAGGTCTCGGGCGTCACCGGCTTGCCGCCGATCGAGAAGGTGCCCGAGGTCGGCTCCTCGATCATCGTGATCAGCCGCGCGAGGGTGGACTTGCCACAGCCCGACTCGCCGACGACGGCGAGGGTCTTGCCGGGTTCGAGCGTGAAGCTCGTCTCGGACACGGCCCGCACCGTGCCGCCCTTGGAAAAGAGCCCGCCCTTCACGGCGTAATGGCGGGTGAGGTTCTCGGCGGTGACGACGGGGGTGCTCATGCTTCGGCCTCCGCTTTCGCGCTCAGGGGATAGTGGCAGCGGGCGACGCCAAGCTCGGTGCCTGCCGGCGCGGGCGGTTGTTCGCGGCAGCGGTCGTCCGCGTATTTGCAGCGCGGCGAGAAGAGGCAGCCCTTCGGCCGGTCGAACTGGCCCGGCACCACGCCCGGGATCGTCGGCAGGTGGCGCGAGGTCGCGCGTTCCGGGAGCGCGGCGAGGAGTGCCGCCGTATAGGGGTGGTGCGGTGTCTCGAAGAGGTCGGCGACGGGCTGCTCCTCGACCTTCTGGCCGGCATACTGGACCTGCACGCGCTCGGCCGTCTCTGCCACCACCCCCATGTCGTGGGTGATGAGGATGAGCGCCATGCCGGTATCCTTCTGGAGGCCGGTCAGGAGGTCGAGGATCTGCGCCTGGATGGTCACGTCGAGGGCGGTCGTCGGCTCGTCGGCGATCAGGAGCTTCGGGTTGCAGGCGATGGCCATCGCGATCATCACCCGCTGGTTCATGCCGCCCGAAAGCTGGTGCGGGAAGGCCTTGAGCCGGTCCTCGGGGGCGGGGATTCCGACCATCTCGAAAAGTTCGACCGCGCGGTCGTGGCGCTCCTTCTTGTCGAGGCCGAGATGGAGCCTCAGCGCCTCCTTGATCTGGAACCCGGCGGTGAAGCAGGGGTTGAGCGAGGACATCGGCTCCTGGAAGATCATCGCCATGTCCTTGCCGACGATGTCGCGGCGCTGGCGGGGCGAGAGGCCGCGCAGGTCCTGGCCGTTGAAGCTCATCACGTCGGCGGTCACGGTGGCGGTCCATGGCAGGAGCCCCATCATCGCGAGCATCGAGACCGACTTGCCGGAGCCGGACTCGCCTACGATGGCGAGGATCTCGCCGGTATCGACACTGACGTCGACGCCGTCGACGGCGCGGAACTGGCCCGAGGCGGTGGCGAAATCGACCGAGAGGTTGCGGATGTCGAGGAGGGGCATCGGCTCAGCTCCGCTTCAGTTTCGGGTCAAGCGCGTCGCGCAGGCCGTCGCCCATCAGGTTGATGGCAAGGACCGTGATCAGGATCGCGAGGCCGGGCCAGGTGACGACCCACCAGGCACGCAGGATGAACTCGCGCGCCTCGGCGAGCATCGTGCCCCATTCCGGGGTGGGGGGCTGGGCGCCCATGCCGAGGAAGCCAAGCGCGGCCGCGTCGAGGATCGCGGTCGAGAAGGAAAGCGCCGCCTGCACGATGATCGGCGAGAGGCAGTTCGGCAGCACGGTCGTGAACATCAGCCGGGACTTGCTCGCGCCGACGACGCGGGCGGCGGTAACGTAGTCCTTCGACCGTTCCGACAGCACGCTCGCCCGGGTCAGGCGGACGTAATGCGGCTGGTAGGTGATGGCGATGGCGATCATCGCGTTCGTCAGCGACGGGCCGAGGATCGCCACCAGCACCAGGGCAAGGAGAAGCGAGGGGAAGGCGAGGACGATGTCCATCACCCGCATGATGATCGTATCCAGCCATTTCGGCGCGAAGCCGGCGATGAGGCCGATGACGATGCCGCCCGAGGCCGCGAAGGTGACGACGATGATGCCGACGTAGAAGGAGTAGCGCGACCCGTGCACGAGCCGCGAGAGCATGTCGCGGCCCACAGCGTCGGTGCCCAAGGGGTAGGTGAGGCTGCCGCCTTCCTCCCAGAAGGGCGGCTTCAGGAGCGCGTCGCGGAACTGCTGGGTCGGGTCGTGCGGCGCGATCAGCGGCGCGAAGATCGCGACAAGGATGAAGGCCGCGAAGAACCAGAGCCCGATCACGGCGCCCCTGTTCTCGCGGAAATAAAACCAGAATTCCTTCAGCCGGCCCGGGCGGGCGGCGGTGGTCGCGGCGGCGGTCATGGTTGTCTCGGCCATCTCAGCGCTTCCGGATCTTGGGGTTGATGAAGCCGTAGAGCACGTCCACGGTCAGGTTCACGATCATCACCATGACCGCGATCAGAAGAAGCCCGCCCTGCACGACCGGGTAGTCGCGGCGGAAGATCGAGTCGACCATCCACTTGCCGATGCCGGGCCAGGAGAAGATCGTCTCGGTCAGGATCGCGCCGGCGAGAAGCGTGCCGACCGAAAGCCCGATCACGGTCACGACCGGGATGAGCGCGTTTCGGAGCGCATGGACCCCGTTCACCCGGAACGGCGCGAGGCCCTTGGCGCGGGCGGTGCGGATATAGTCTTCGGAGAGTACCTCCAGCATCGCCGAGCGGGTCTGGCGGGCGATGACCGCCAGGGGGATGGTGCCGAGGACGATCGTCGGCAGGACCAGGTGGTGGACGGCCGAGGCGAAGGCGCCGGACTGGCCCGAGCGGAGCGCGTCGATCAGCATGAAGCCGGTGGTGTTGTCGAAATAGTAGAGCAGGCTGATCCGGCCCGAGACGGGCGTGAGCCCGAGCATGCCGGAAAAGACGATGATCAGAAGGAGCGCCCACCAGAAGATCGGCATCGAGTAGCCGACGAGGGCGGTCGACATCAGCGTCCGGTCGAAGAGCTTGCCTCGGTTCACCGCCGCGATGACGCCCGCCGGAAGGCCGAGGGCCACCGCGAAGATCATCGCGCAGATCGACAGTTCCAGGGTCGCCGGGAAGAGCGCGAAGAACTCGTCCCAGACCGGCTTCTTGGTCACGAAGCTCTGGCCGAGGTCGCCCTGGATGACGCCGCCGAGATAGTCGATGTATTGCCGCCACAAGGGCTGGTCGAAGCCGAACTGCTGGACGAGTTCTTCATAGCGTTCCGCGCTGACGCCGCGTTCGCCGGCCATGACGATGATCGGGTCGCCCGGCAGGAGCCGGATGAACGAGAACGAGATGATCGTCACGCCGAAGAAGGTCGGCAGGAACGTCAGGAGGCGCGAGAGGAGATATCTGAGCATCAGCCGACGACCTTCAGTTCTTTGGGAAATGTGGTGAGCGAGCGGCTTCCGCTCTCGGTGACGAGGACGTCGTCCTCGATCCTGACGCCGAAGCCGCCGGGGCCGGTCCGGTAGAGGCCGGGTTCGTTGGTGAAGACCATGCCGGGCTCCAGCACCTGATGATTGCCGCGCATGATGTAGGGCGCCTCGTGCACGTCGCGGCCAAGCCCGTGCCCGGTCTTGGTACGGATCCGGTCGGCATAGGGCGAGGCTTCGAGGACCGAGATCACCGCGTCGTCCACGTCGTGCGCCGTGGCGCCGGGGCGGCTCGCGGCGAAGCCCGCGAGGTTGGCGCGCAGGACGGTGTCGTAGACCGCCTGGGCCTCGTCCGTGGCGTGGCCGACAAAGACGGTACGGGTGATGTCGGCGCAGAGCCCGCCCTTCTTCGCGCCAAAATCGAGAAGCAGCGCGTCGCCGGGCCGGATCGCGTAGTCGGCGCGGGCATGGGCGTGGGAATGGGCGGAGTTGTCGGAGGCCGCGACCAGCGCGCCGAAGGCCTGATCGTCGGCGCCGTGGGCGAAGAGCGCGGCAACAAGCAGGCGCTCGACCGCGGCCTCGGTCATGCCGGGCTTTACCTGGTCGAGTGTCTCGCCAAGTGCCGCCTCGGAGATGCGGATCGCCTCCGTCATTGCGGCAATCTCGTCGCCGGTCTTCCTGAGTCGGAGGCCGGAAATCTCGCGCTCCGCGTCGAGAACCGAGAGCCCCGGAGTGGCGGCGGTGAGCGCGTGATGGACGAAGACCCGCATCACCTGGCCTTCGACCGCGAGCGAGCGAAGTGGCAGGTGGCGGGAGAGGGCCGCGAAGGCATCCGCGTAGCCGGTCTGGTCGCGCCAGTCGAAGACCTCGCCCTCGAAGCCGAGCTTGGCGAAGGAACTGAGTTCGAGGTTCGGAACGACCGCGGCGGGCGCTCCCTCGACCGGTATCACGACGACGAGGGGGCGTTCGTTGGTGCCGAAGGGCGCGCGGTAGAGGCGCTCGAAATTCGGCCCCGGCACCAAAGCCACCGCCTCGGCACCGAGATCGCGCGCGATCGCCCGATGCGCGGCGTAACGGTCAGTCATGTGCTGAACTCCCCCCCGAGAGGCGGGCGGGGCCGGATGCGGCCCCGCCCCGTTGCATCATTCCGTCAGGTCGACGCCGTAGAAGATGTGGCCGCCGAGCGGATGGACCTTGTATCCGGTCACTTCCGGACGCACCGGCATGAAGACCACCGAATGGGCGATCGTGGCCCAGGGCGCCTCGCGCTTGAAGACGACCTGCGCCTCTTCATAGAGCTTGGTGCGCTCCTCGGGGTTCGAGGTCACCTTGGCTTTCTGGATCAGCCCGTCGAACTCCTCGTTGCACCACTGAGCGCGGTTCGAGCCGCCGACCCCGTCGCAGCCGAGCAGCACGGCGAGGAAGTTGTCCGGATCGCCGTTGTCGCCGGTCCAGCCCAGAAGCACCGCTCCGTCGCGGTCCTCGGCCTTCGAGCGCTCGAGATACTCGCCCCATTCGTAGGAGACGATCTCGACGGTGACGCCGACCTTGGCCATGTCGGCCTGGATCAGTTCGGCCATGCGCCGCGCGTTCGGGTTGTACGGGCGCTGCACCGGCATCGCCCAGATCTTCATCGAGAGGTCCGAAACGCCCGCTTCGGCCAGCGCGGCCTTGGCGGCTTCGGGATCGTAGGGATCGTCCTCGACCGCGTCGTTATAGGACCAGATGGTCGGCGGGATCGGGTTCTTCGCGGCCTGGCCGGCGCCCTGGAAGACCACGTCGATGATCGCCTTCTTGTCGATCGCCATGTTCAGCGCCTTGCGCACGGCGGTGTTGTCGAAGGGCGCGACCTTGGTGTTGTAGGCGAGGTAGCCGACGTTGAGTCCTTCCTGCTCCAGAAGCTGCACGTCGGGGTCGGCCTTCATCGCCTCGACGTCAGCCGGGTTCGGATAGGGCATGACATGGCATTCGCCGGCCTTCAGCTTCTGGTAGCGCACCGATGCATCGGGCGTGATCGCGAAGACGAGATCGTCGATCGGGGAAGCCCCGCGCCAGTAGTCCGCGTTCGCCTTGTAGCGGATCACCGCGTCCTTCTGGTAGGCGACGAAGCTGAACGGCCCGGTGCCGATCGGCGCCTGGTTCACCATCTCGGGCGTACCCGCCTCGAGCATCGCGTCTGCATATTCCTTCGACATGATCGAGGCGAAGCCCATCGCGAGGTTCGACACCATCGGTGCCTCGGGCCGGTTCAGCACGAACTTCACGGTGTAGTCGTCGACCTTGACGATCTCCTTGATCAGGTCGGGCATCGACATGCCGTTGAAGTATTCCCAGGTGCCGCCGGAAACCTGGTTGTAGGGGTTGTCGGCCTTGCCCTGACGCTCGAACGAGAAGATCACGTCATCCGCGTTGAAGTCGCGGGTCGGCGTGAACTGGTCGTTCGAGTGGAACTTGACGCCCTGGCGCAGGTTGAAGGTGTACTCCAGCCCGTCTTCCGAGGTCTCCCAGCTCTCGGCGAGGCCGGGAATGACGTTGGTGGTGCCGGTCTCGAAGAGCACGAGCTTGTCGTAGATCGTGTGTTCAGAGGCGTCGAAGGTGGTGCCGGAGGTGTAGAGCGCCGGATCGAAGCCCTCGGGCGAGCCTTCCGAGCAATAGACCAGCGTCTTGGCCGAGGCCGCGCCGCCCATCAGGGCGGCGAGCACGAGGCCGGTGGCGAGTTGGTATCTCAGGTTCATCTGTTACTCCCAGGTTGAAGTTCGTTTTTTCAGTCGTTGCTGCCGTTCCGCGATACGGAATGGCAGGGCTCATCCCCGGTCCGGTTGTCGGCGAGGCCGATGGCCGGGGAATTTCGGTGTTGGTTGCGGTCGCCGTGACGGCCGGTCATGCCTCGCCCTCCTGCATGCCAGAGGCGAGCGAGGGCAGGACCGGCGCGGCACGGGTCGGGCCGCGGAATAGCTCCAGCGTTCCGGTCCAGAGGATCTTCGCCGGTCTGCCGCTGTCATTGTACCATCCATGCGGGCGGTTGCCGCGGTAATGCAGGCTGTCGCCCTGCTTCATCCGGAACTCCTCGCCCTCGAGTACCTGAACGACGCTGCCTTCAAGCACGAAGACGATCTCTTCGCCCTCGTGGCTCACCGTTTCCGAGCGATAGCCGGGTGGAACATGCAGGATGAAGGACGACAATTCGCTGCCGGGAAACTCGGCGCCGATGCGCTCGTAGACGACCGAGGAGCCGTCGATCGAGAAGCGCGGCCGATCCGCGGCGACGGTGAGTGCGTCGGCCGGGCGCGGCGCGGCGATGAAGTAGTCGAGCCCGACGCCGAGCCCCTGCGCGATCTGCGCCAGCGTGCCGAGGGTCGGCGTCGCGTTGTCGCGTTCGAGCTGGCTGAGATAGCCGACCGAAACGCCGGACTTTTCACCCAGCTCCTGCAGCGTGATCGACAGCTGCCGGCGACGGGCGCGGATGAGCGGTCCGATGCTGGTGGTCGTCTGCGGTTGCGGTTTGGGCAAGTCGTCGACTCCGAGTCGGGCGGGAACTACTGTATTAGTAAAAAAATTTTTGTCAGCCAAAAAAGTTTTCTTTCCGTAACGTAAGCCCTGTCGAGTTTTCGCCCGCCCGGCCGAACGCATGGCAAACGAATTGCGCTGGCCATTGCAGCGAGCACTTCGGTAAAGTGCCGGACCGGAGGAGGAACGGCATGATCCGACGCGCGCTGGCGCTAGCCATTTTTCTGAGCCTCGCGGGGGCGGTGATCGCCGGCACCTGGTGGCGTGCGCTCGACGACGCGCTTTCGCGGCTCGAGGAGCGCGGGCGCGCCGATCTCGCGCTCGCGGGCGACCGCTTGCTTGGTCAACTCCAGCGTTACCGCGAGATGACCGTGCTGATGGCGGACCATCCGGAGATCCTTCGCTTCGCCCTCGACCCATCCGCGCCGGCCGAACCGGTCGACGCGCTCTTGCGGCGCACCGCCGATATGACGCGCTCGGACGAACTCCTGCTCGTTGGCGGCGCGGGCCGCGTCATCGCCTCGTCGGGACCGGGGCGCGGCAGCGACCGCTCCGCGGCGCCCTATGTGCGCCGCGCGATGCAAGGCGCACTCGGCTTCTATCACGAGATAGAACCCGAGACCGGGCGGCGGCTCTTCGTCTATGCCGCGCCGGTCTTTTCGCCGGATGGCCCGGTCGCGGGCGCGCTGGTGGTGCGGATCGAGACCGAGGCGGTGGAGGTGATCTGGCGCGGCGAGCCCATGATCGTGTTCTTCACCGACAGCGACGGCATCGCCTTCGTGTCGAACCGCGACGAACTGGTGCTGGTGCGGCTCGACCTCATGCCCGAGGGCGAAGGCGAGGTGCCGGCTGATCTTCTGCGCCGCAAGGTGCGCCACATCGACCGCCACGAGGTCTGGGACCTCGACGGCGGCCCCTACCTGCCGGCCCGCGCGCTGCATCTGACGCGGCCCCTGCCGGTGATCGAGATGACCGGCGAGGCGCTGGTCGACATCGCCCCGGCGGAGCGCCAGGCGCTCTTGCAGGCGCTGGTGGCGGCGGCGGCCTGTCTGGTGATCGGGGCCGGGGGCTTCGCGCTGCTGGAGCGGCGGCGCGCGCTCGCGATGCGGCTCGCGGCTGAGGCTGAGGCCAATGCGCGGCTCGAAACCCGCGTCGAGGAGCGCACGCGGGAGCTTTCCGAGGCCAACGAGCAGCTCCACCGCGCCCAGGCCGAACTGGTGCAGGCGGGCAAGCTCTCGGCGCTTGGCCAGATGTCGGCCGGGATCAGCCACGAGCTCAACCAGCCGCTGATGGCGATCCGCTCCTATGCCGAGAATGCCGGGCTGTTCCTCGACCGCGCCCAGCCCGAGAAGGCAGCCGAAAACCTTGGCCGCATCAACGATCTCGCGCGGCGGATGGGTCGGATCATCAAGAACCTGCGCGCCTTCGCCCGGCAGGAGCATGACGGCATGAGCGATGTCGATCTCGTCCAGGTCGTCGCGGATGCGCTGGAACTCAGCGAGGCGCGGCTCAGGGCGAACGGCGTGGGTGTGGACTGGAAGCCGCCGGCGCGGCCGGTCTGGGTGCGCGGCGGCGAGGTGCGGTTGCAGCAGGTGGTGATGAACCTGCTGGCCAATGCCGCCGACGCGATGGGGGAAGGCGGGACCGTCTCGATCACGATCACCCCCGTCGCAGGGCGGGTGCGGCTTGGCGTCGCCGATACCGGGCCGGGCATCGCCGAGCCGGACAGGATCTTCGACCCGTTCTATTCGACCAAGGAGGTCGGCGCGAGCGAGGGGATGGGGCTTGGTCTCTCGATCTCCTACGGCATCGTCCAGAGCTTCGGCGGCACGATCGCCGGGCGCAACCGCGACACAGGCGGTGCGGAGTTCGTCGTCGAGCTTGACGCGGCCGAACCGGGGACCAAGGCGGCATGACGGACCGGGTACTTCTTGTCGACGACGACCGCGCGGTGCGCGAGGCCCTGGGCCAGACGCTGGAACTTGCGGGGCTGAGGCCGGTGCTGGCGTCGAGTTACATCGAGGCCAAGGACCATATCTCGCCGCAGTTCCAGGGCATCGTGGTCTCCGACATCCGCATGCCCGGAAAGGACGGCTTTGCGCTGCTGGACCATTCGCGCAAGGTCGACGCCGACCTGCCGGTGATCCTCCTGACCGGGGAGGGCGATGTGCCGATGGCGGTCAAGGGCATGGCCGGCGGCGCCTTCGACTTCATCGAGAAGCCGTGCAGCCCCTCGGACTTCCTCGCCGTGGTCGGCAAGGCGCTGAAGACCCGCGCGCTGGTTCTCGAGAACCGCGCGCTGAAGCGCGAGATCCGCCAGGGCGACGCGGCGGCGCGGATGCTGGTAGGAACCTCGGCCCTCTCCGAACAGATGCGCGAGGCGGCGCGGGCGGCGGCGCGGACCTCGGCCGAGGTGCTGATCTCGGGCCCGCCGGGCGCGGGCACCGCGAAGATGGCCGAGGTGATCCACCTGCTCTCGGCCGCCGCGATGCGCCCCTTCCAGAAGATCTCGGCCGCTTCCGCCACGCCAGAGACACTTGCCGCGGCCTTCGGGCGCGCCGAGGGCGGCTCGATCTTCCTCGACGAGGTCGCGGTCCTGCCGCCCGCGGCGCAGTTTGTGCTTCTCGACCTCATCGACGCTCATCCCGGCGCCCGCGTCATCGCCGGGACCTACCGCGATCTCGCGGGCGAGGCGGCGGCGGGGCGGTTCAATCCCGACCTCTTCTACAAGCTCGACGTGATCCGGGTGCGGATTCCGGCGCTGAAGGAGCGGCCCGAGGATATCCCGGTGCTCTTCCGTCACTATGTCGCGCTGGCCTGCGAGCAGTCCGACCTGCCGATGCCCGCGATCACGCCCGAGGTCATCGCCGGCCTGATGGCCGAGGACTGGCCCGGCAACGCCCGTGCGCTGATGAATGCCGCGATGCGCTTCGCGATGGGCCTCAGCGACAGCAACGAGGACGAAGGCGATCCCGGCCTCGCCGGGCAGATGGCGCGGGTCGAGCGCTCGCTCCTGATCGAGGCATTGACGCGCCACGGCGGCAACGCAACCGAGGCGGCGGCGGCACTCAGGCTGCCGCGCAAGACCTTCTACGACAAGCTCACCCGGCACGGGATTCGCGCCGAGGACTACCGGAGCTGACTGTGCGGATTTCCGCACAGTCGGCGGTAACAGTTGTGTGACGATCCGCCCGGTGTGGATTTTCCCTGAATTAGAGCTGGGGTTTAAGGCATTAATAAAAATCAGTAAAACGCCTTCAATACCCCTCGAAAAACAATCTGTTGCGGGTGCGGCTTTCCGCCGCTTCCCTGTATGCGGGCGCCGTTTTCGCGGCGTGACTGCACTGGATTGTCAAAACGGGAGGAAACCGATGAAGACCATCACCACCACCATGACCGCGATCGCGCTCGCGCTTTCGGCCGGCGCCGCCTTTGCCTCGGCGGGCTGCGACGAGGGCGAGATCGTGATGAAGTTCGCCCATGTGACGAACTCCGACAAGCATCCCAAGGGGATCGCCGCCCAAATGTTCGCCGACCGCGTGAACGCCGAGATGGACGGCAAGGCCTGTGTCGAGGTCTATCCGAACTCCACTCTCTACGATGACGACCAGGTGCTCGAGGCGATGCTGCAGGGCGACGTCCAGTTCGCCGCGCCGTCGCTGTCCAAGTTCGAAGCCTTCACCAAGCAGTTCCAGATCTTCGACCTTCCCTTCGTGTTCAAGAACATCGAGGCGGTCGATGCGTTCCAAGCTTCCGAGCAGGGCCAGGCGATGAAGGAATCGATGGTGCGCCGCGGACTTCTCGGCATGGAGTTCTGGCATAACGGCCTGAAGCAGATGTCGGCCAAGAAGCCGGTCGTGATGCCCGAGGACATGAAGGGCCTGAAGATCCGCGTTCAGCCTTCGGACGTGATCGTGGCGCAGATGGAGACGCTCGGCGCCTCGCCCCAGCCGATGGCCTTCGCCGAGGTCTACGGCGCGCTGCAGACCGGCGTCGTCGACGGACAGGAGAACACCTGGTCCAACATCTACGGCCAGAAGTTCTACGAGGTCCAGGACGGCATCACCGAAACCAACCACGGCGTGCTCGACTACCTCGTCGTCACCTCGGTCGACTGGATGGACAGCCTGCCCGAGGACGTGCGGACCCAGCTCACCACGATCCTGCACGAAGTGTCGATGGAGCGGAACGCGGCCGTGACCCAGGTCGATGCCGAGGCGCGCCAGGCGATCCTCGACAACGGCGGGGTGATCCGCGAGCTCGACGACGCGCAGCGCCAGGCCTGGGTCGACGCGATGAAGCCGGTCTGGGAGCAGTTCGTCGAGGGCATCGGCCAGGAAAACATCGACGCCGCGCTGGCCTTCAACGCCGGCAGCTGAGCCACCACTCGCGAGCGGTGACGACAGGGCCCGGCACGGGATGGCCGGGCCCATTTTCAAAGGGGGAGGAGACGATGAGCGGCAAGTACGAACCCGCAACGGCGCTCGGCCGCGTCGTGCATGAATTCGAGGAGACCGTGATCGCGGTGCTTCTCGGCCTGATGACGGTGATCACCTTCATCAACGTGATCCTGAGATACGTCTTCAACTCCTCGCTGATCTGGGGGTTGGAACTGACCACGGCGCTCTTCGCCTGGCTGGTGCTCTTCGGCATGTCCTATGCCGTCAAGGTCACCGCCCATCTGGGCGTCGACGCGATCATCAACCTTCTGCCGCATCGCGGCCGGAGAATCCTGGCGCTGGTCGCCGCCGCCTGCTGCCTGGCCTATGCGTTCCTTCTGATGAAGGGCGCCTGGGACTACTGGGCGCCGTTCGGCGGCTTCGAGCAGACCGGCGGACGCTGGTTCCCCGAGGGCTTCATCAAGACCCGCGACCAGGCCTGGTACGAGACCGAGCAGATCCCGATGCCGGACTGGCTTCGCTTCATCGAGCCGATGTTCAATCAGGGCGAGACCTACGAGAAGCTGCCCCGCTTCATTCCCTACGCGATGCTGCCGATCGGCTGTGCGCTCCTTCTCTTCCGCCTGATCCAGGCGACCTGGGGGATCGTCACGGGCACCCGTGAAAGCCTGATCGTGAGCCACGAAGCCGAGGACGCCGTCGAGGATGTCCGCCACATGAATTACGAGGAATAAGGCCATGGAAGTCGTCCTGCTATTCTTCATGGTCATCGGGTTCATGCTGGTCGGCGTGCCGATCGCGATCTCGCTCGGCCTGTCGTCCACGCTGTTCCTCCTGTGGTTCTCCGACACCTCTCTCGCCTCGATCGCGCAGACGCTCTACAACGCGATGGAGGGCCATTCGACGCTCCTGGCGATCCCGTTCTTCATCCTTGCCTCGTCCTTCATGTCGACGGGCGGCGTGGCCAAGCGGATCATCCGCTTCTCGATCGCCTGCGTCGGCCATCTTCCGGGCGGCCTCGCCATCGCCGGCGTCTTCGCCTGCATGCTCTTCGCGGCGCTCTCCGGGTCGAGCCCCGCGACCGTGGTCGCCATCGGCTCCATCGTCATCGCGGCGATGCGGCAGGTGGGCTATTCCAAGGACTTCGCGGCGGGCGTGATCTGTAACGCCGGCACGCTCGGCATCCTGATCCCGCCCTCGATCGTCATGGTCGTCTATGCCTCCGCGACCGACGTCTCGGTCGGCCGGATGTTCCTTGCGGGCGTCTTTCCGGGGCTTCTCGCCGGCGGCATGCTGATGGCCACGATCCTGGTCTGGGCGATCTGGAAGAAGATGCCCAAGGGCGAGTGGAAGGGCTGGGGCGAGGTCTTCGACAGCTTCGGCGAGGCGTTCTGGGGCCTGATGCTGATCGTGATCATCATGGTCGGTCTCTACGGCATCCCCGGCATCACCTCGGCGATCTTCACGCCGACGGAAGCCGCCGCCGTCGCCTCGATCTGGGCCTTCATCGTCGCGACCTTCATCTACCGCGACATGGGGCCGCTTGCCCGCGAGGGCGGCAACCTGAGCCTGATCCAGAAGCCGATCTCTCTGGTCACCGCCTTCTTCCACCGCGACACCAAGGCGACGCTCTTCGAGGCCGGCAAGCTCACCGTGACGCTCATGTTCATCATCGCCAACGCGCTGATCCTGAAGCATGTTCTGACCGACGAGCAGATCCCGCAGCAGGTCGCGGAAGCGATGCTGAGCGCGGGTTTCGGCAAGATCATGTTCCTCGTGATCGTCAACGTGATCCTCTTGATCGGCGGCCAGTTCATGGAGCCCTCGGGCCTCATCCTGATCGTCGCGCCCTTGGTGTTCCCGATCGCGATCTCGCTCGGCGTCGACCCGATCCATCTCGGCATCATCATGGTTGTGAACATGGAAATCGGGATGATAACGCCGCCGGTGGGCCTCAACCTCTTCGTCACCTCGGGCGTCGCCGGGATGTCGATGATGCGGGTCGTGAAGGCGGCGCTGCCCTTCCTCGTGGTGCTCTTCGTCTTCCTGATCATCGTGACCTATGTTCCCGGACTCTCGACCTGGTTGCCGACGCAGGTCATGGGACCGGAGACGGTCATCAAGTAGAGCGGAAGACCGCAGACATGAGAATGCCCGGCGCCTCGGCGCCGGGCTTTTTCGTTCGCGATCAAACCTTATGACTGCCTAGCGTGCCAGGGTCAGCGTGGCGCCCGCTGCTTCCAGTGCGGACGAGATCTCGGAGGACGGTGCGCGGTCGGTGACTATCTCGCCGATATCGGCGAAGCCCGCCACCGAGATGAGGCCGCGGCGGCCGAACTTCGTGTGGTCGGTCACGACGACCCGACGCTCTCCGCGCGAGAGCACGAGCCGGGCGAACTCCGCCTCCTCGAGCGCGTAGTCCATCACGCCCGAGGCATCGACCGCGCCGGCCGAGATCACCGCGTGGTGCACGGTGAAACTGGCGATGAAGTCGAGCGCCGACTTGCCGAAGGCCGCCCCGGAATCGGAGCGCAGCTCTCCGCCCGCCATGTAGACCCGGTTGCCGTTCACGGTGGCGAGCGTGCGGGCGATGTCGGAGGAGTTGGTCACCACCGTCAGCCGCCGGTGGCCGGTTAGTTCGCGCGCTACGTAACTTGTCGTTGTGCCGGTGTCGAACATCACCGATTCCCCGTCGCGTATCGTTGCCGCGAGCGTGCGGGCGATCGCCTTCTTGGCCTCGGCGTTCTCGCGCATCCGCTTCTGGAACGGTGCCTCGCCGAGCTGCCCGGCGAGCCCGACCGCGCCGTGGACGCGCACCAGCGCGCCGGTCTCGGTTAAGGGCTTCACGTCGCGTCGCACGGTTTCGAGCGACACGCCGAGCTGACGGGCAAGGGCCGCGATCGTCACCGAGCCCTCGTGTTCGAGGATCTTCAGGATGTCGGCATGGCGTTTGGACAGCATCTTCGGCGCTCCGGCTCTGCCGAGAGTCTAGGCGAGTGCGGGGAAGCGCGCAAGAAACGGGCGCAATGCGGGCACTAAAAACACAAAAAACCACAAAGCGGATTGATCGAATCGCCAATCCGCCGCCTACTTGGGGAAGGGGACGGGGCAGGCGGCTGCGACGGCGCCCGCGAACGACCGTTCCATGAGACCGGCCGGCTTCGAGCACGGCCGGCAGAACAGGGAGTTCACGATGTTCAAGACACGATCGAATGCTCTGGTCCGCGGCCTGATCGGCGGGGTGGCCGCCTCGGCGCTGGCGACGCTGGCGATGGCGCAGGAATCGACCGACCCGATCAAGCTCACGCTGCATGACTGGACCGGCCAGCTCATCACCACCGAACTGATGGGCGAGATCCTGAAGCAGGCGGGCTACAACGTGGAGTACGTCCAGGCCGACTATCTCGCGCAGTTCGCAGGGCTCGAGACCGGCGATCTGCATGTCGCGATGGAGATGTGGGAGACGACGGGCCGCGACGCGATGGATGCCGCGACCGCGACCGGCAAGGTCGAGAATATCGGCCCGACCGGCATGAAGGCCAAGGAGGAATGGTGGTATCCCACCTACATGAAGGAGAAATGCCCCGGCCTGCCGAACTGGGAGGCGCTTCTGGACGCGGCCTGCGCCGAGGCCTTCTCCACCGCCGAGACCGCGCCGAAGGGCCGCTATCTCGGCGGGCCGGTGACCTGGGGCGGGTTCGACGACGAGCGGGCGGAATCGCTCGGCCTGCCGTTCGAGGTGATCCATGCGGGCACCGATGCCGCGCTCTTCGCCGAACTGGAAAGCGCCTATCAGCGCCAGGCGCCGATCATGCTCTGGATCTACGCGCCGCACTGGGCCCCGGCAAAATACGAGGGCGAATGGGTCGAGTTCCCGGAATACACGGCCGAGTGCTACAACGACCCGGCCTGGGGCGGGAACCCCGACATGGCCTATGATTGCGGCAAGCCCTTCGGCGAGATCTGGAAGGTCGGCTGGGCCGGCGTGAAGGACAAGTGGCCGGGCGCCTACGCGGCGATCCAGGCCTTTACGATCGAGAACGACGAGATGGGCGCGATGATCACCGATGTCGATCTCAACGGAAAGTCCGTCTCGGAGGTCGTGGCCGGCTGGATGGCAGAGAACGAGGGGCGCTGGAAAGGCTGGATCGGCCAGTAGGTGTCAGACTACTCCGCCCGCGCCAGGCTGCGGCGCGGGCGGGGCCATCCTTCGAGCGGACTGGACATGACCGATAAGACGCCCGAGACCCGCGACGCCAAGCTTGTCTGCCGCCATCTTTGGAAGCTCTTCGGCGCGCGCGGGGCCGAGGTGCTTGCGTCGCTCGGACCAGATCCCGCGCCGGAGCGTCTGATCGCGGCGGGCGTCGTGCCGGCGGTGCGCGACGTCTCGCTCTCGGTCGCAGCGGGCGAGATCTTCGTCATCATGGGGCTGTCGGGATCGGGCAAGTCGACGCTCGTCAGGCTCATGTCGCGGCTCGTCGAGCCGACCTCGGGCGAGGTGCTGTTCAACGGCCAGAACCTTCTCGCCGCGAGCGAGGCCGAGATGACGATGATCCGGCGCCACAAGATGGGCATGGTGTTCCAGCACTTCGCGCTGCTGCCGCATCTCACGGTGCTCGACAACGTGGCCTTCCCGCTCGACGTGCAGGGCGCGCCCCGCGCCGAGCGCGAGGCGCGGGCGCGGCAGATGATCGAGCTCGTCGGACTCGGCGGGCGCGAGGGCGCCTTTCCCCGCGAGTTGTCGGGCGGCCAGCAGCAGCGGGTGGGGATCGCCCGCTCGCTCGCCGTGGAGCCGGAACTGTGGTTTCTCGACGAGCCCTTCTCGGCCCTCGATCCGCTGATCCGGCGCGAGATGCAGGATGAGTTCATCCGCCTGCAATCGGTGCTGCAAAAGACCATTGTCTTCATCACCCACGATTTCGACGAGGCGATCCGGCTCGCGGACCGTATCGCGATCATGAAGGACGGGGCGATCGTTCAGGAGGGCACGCCGGAGGAGATCGTCGTATCGCCCGCGACCGACTATGTGCGCGAGTTCACCCGCGCCGTGCCGCGCGCCAAGGTGGTGCGGGTGGCAAGCGCGATGCGCGCGGCCGAGGGCGAGGAGCCGGTCTCGGAGGTGGCCGCCGGGCTCACCGTGGCCGAGGCCGCGCCGCTTTTCCTAAACGGCACCGAGCGGCTCCGGGTCACGGACGGGCAGGGCGCGACGCTCGGCCACCTGCACCGGGCCGACGTCCTCGACCTGATGCTCGGGGGCTGAGATGGAGACCGCCGCCCTTCCTGCCCGCCCCCTTCTGCCGCGCTGGTCCGGCTGGGCGGTGGCGCTTCTGGCGTTCCTTATTCTCTGGAAGTTCGGGGCGGGGCTCGTGCCCTGGGCCTTCGACTATCCGCGCGGCTGGACCGTCCCGGCGGCGCGCTGGATCACCGGTTTCACCAAATGGCTCCTGAACGAGGCGACCTTCGGCCTCTTCACCTTCGCCGAGTTCACCCGGTTCATCGCCGCGGTGATCGACTTTCCCTACCGGATCGTGCTCAGCCTTCTCTCGACCGGGTTCCTCAAGGGCGAGGGCTCGGCGGCCGTGCAGATCACGCCGCCCCTCTCGTGGGTCGCGGTGATCGTCGTCTTCGCGCTCGTCGGACTTCGCGCGGGCGGCTGGCGGCTTGCGGCCCTGGTCGCGGCCTGCCTCGGCTTCATCGCGGTCTTCGGCCAGTGGCAAAGTGCCATGGTGACGCTCGCCTCGATCCTTGTCGCGGTGCCTTTGGGCGTCCTCGGCGGCGGCGCGCTCGGCATCCTCGCCTGGCGGAGCCCGGTGTTCGAGCGGGCGATCCGGCCCGTCCTCGACCTCATGCAGACGATCCCGGTCTTTGCCTATCTGGTACCGATTCTCTTTCTCTTCGGCTTTGGACCGACCGCGGCGGTGGTGGCGACGCTGATCTACGCGATGCCGCCGATGACGCGGATCACGCATCTCGCGCTCACGCGGGTGCCTGGAGAGCTGACCGATCTCGGCCGCATGGTCGGCTGCTCGCGGCGCCAGATGCTCTGGCGGGTGATGGTGCCGGCCTCGATGCCGGCGCTGATGGTGGGTGTGAACCAGGTCATCATGCTGTCCCTCAACATGGTCATCATCGCCTCGATGATCGGCGCCGGCGGGCTTGGCTTCGACGTGCTGGCGGCGTTGCGGCGGCTCGATTTCGGCGCCGGGCTCGAGGCCGGGCTCGCCATCGTGGCGCTCGCCGTGGCGCTCGACCGGCTGAGCCAGGCGTTCGCGGTGAGCAAGGCGGGAACGGTCGCGACGGGGAACATCGTCGAGCGTCACCCCTATCTGGCGGGCGCGCTCGCGACGATCCTGATCGCGGGGCTGGTAGGGCTCGTCCTGCCGGCGGTGCAGAGCTACCCGAAAGCGGCGGAGCTTTCCACCGGGCGCTTCTGGTCCGACGTCGTGGCCTGGATCAACGTCAACTTCTTCGACACGATCGAGGCGGTGAAGAACGCGGTCCTGCTGAACCTTCTGGTGCCGTTCAAGCGGTTCCTGCTCGGCTTGCCCTGGCTCGGCGTCGCGGGTCTACTCGGCTACGCCGGCTGGCGGCTCGGCGGCTGGCGGCTTGCGGCGCTGGTCGCGGTCCTCGCCGGTCTCATCGCCGCGACCGGGCAGTGGGAGAAGGCGATGATCACCGTCTATCTCTGCGGCATCTCGGTGATGTTCGCGATGCTGATCGGGGTGCCCATCGGCATCCTCGCGGCCGAGCGCGAGCGGCTCTGGACCGTGGTGCGGGTGGTGATCGACACGCTCCAGACGCTGCCGTCCTTCGTCTATCTGATGCCAGCGGTGATGCTCTTCCGGGTCGGCGACTTCACCGCGATGATCGCGGTCGTGGCCTATGCGGTGGCACCGGCAATCCGCTACACGGTGCTCGGGCTCCAGGGCGTCGATCCGCGGCTTCTCGAGGCTGGTCGCGCAATGGGCTGCACGCCGCGCCAGATCCTCTGGCGCATCAAGCTCAGGCTCGCGGCGCCGGAGATCCTTCTGGGGCTGAACCAAACCGTTATGTTCGCGCTGTCCATGCTGGTGATCACCGCGCTCGTCGGTACCCGCGACCTCGGCCAGGAGGTCTATATCGCGCTCACCAAGGCCGATCCGGGGCGGGGGCTCGTCGCCGGGCTCGCGGTCGCCTTCATCGCCATCATAACCGACCGGCTGATCCATGCCGGGGCGCGGGCCGCGCGGGCGCGGCTCGGGCTCGAGGAGGGGGCGGCATGAGGCTTGCGGGCGGCGCACGTGTGGCGGGTGCGGGAGCCTCCGGCTGGGGTATTTGGGACAATGAAGAAGGGGCGGGCGGTGGCACTTGATCGCATCCGGGCGCTGCCCTGCTGGCGGGGCGAGATCGTTGCCGAGCCGCTGGTCGGGGGGCTGTCGAACGAGAGCTGGAAGGTGGTGGACGCGGCCGGTTCCCATGTCGTGCGGTTCGGCGAGGATTTCCCCTTTCACCACGTGAGCCGCGCCAACGAGGTGATGGCTGCGCGGGCGGCGCACCGGGCGGGCTTCGCGCCGGAGGTGGAATTCGCAGGGCCCGGTGTGATGGTCTCGGCTTTCGTCGCGGCGCGGACCTGGGGCGAGGCGGAGGTTGCGGACGATCCCGGCCGGGTGGGGCGCTACCTGCGGGAGTTCCACGCGAAGATGCCGTTCGAAGTCTCCGGCGCGGCAGCGTTTTTCTGGGTCTTCCACGTGATCCGCGACTATGCGCGGGTGCTCGCCGAGCGGAAGAGCCGCTTCGCGCCGGACCTGCCGCGCCTGACCGGGCTCGCGGCGGCGATGGAGGCGGCCCAGTTGCCCCTGCCGATCGTCTACGGCCATCACGATCTCTTGCCCGCGAATTTCCTCGAGGATGCGGACGGGCGGCTCTGGCTCATCGACTACGAATACGCGGGCTTCGGAACGGCGATGTTCGACCTTGCCGGGGCGGCCTCCAATGCCGGGATGGGTTCGGAGGCGGCGGAGGCTTTGCTGGGCGCCTATTTCGGCGCGGTGCCGGAGGTCGCGATGATCCGCGCCTTCGACGCGATGCAATGCGCCTCGCTCGCGCGAGAGGCTATGTGGGCGATGGTGTCTGAGATCTTCCTTGCCGCACCGGGGGCCGATTACGACGCCCATGCGCGCGACTATCTCGGCCGGCTCGACGCCGCGCTCGACCGCTATCAGGGCCGCCACGGAAAGGTGCCGCTATGACGCTTCCCTCTCACGCCCGGATCGTCGTCATCGGCGGCGGCATCATCGGCTGTTCGACCGCCTATCACCTCGCCCGCGATCACCGCGCCGAGGTCGTGCTTGTGGAGCAGGGGCGGCTGACCTCCGGTTCCACCTGGCATGCGGCGGGGCTCGTCGGCCAGCTCCGCTCCTCGGCGGCGATCACCCGGGTGCTGAAATACTCGGTCGAGCTTTACAAGGGGCTCGCGGCCGAGACCGGGCTTGAGACCGGCTGGAAGATGACCGGCTGCCTGCGCCTTGCCACCAACGCGGACCGCTGGACCGAGTACAAGCGGCTCGCCACCACGGCACGGTCCTTCGGGATGGAAATGCATCTGATCCCCCCCGAGGAGGTGAAGCGGATGTGGCCGCTGATGGAGGTCTCCGACCTCGTGGGCGCAAGCTGGCTGCCGACCGACGGGCAGGCTTCGCCCTCCGACATCACCCAGTCGCTCGCGAAGGGGGCGCGGATGCATGGTGCGAGGATCTTCGAAGGGGTGCGGGTCACGGGCTTCCGGATGGCGGGGGGGCGGATCACCCATGTCGAGACCGACCAGGGCGCGATCGCTTGCGAGACGGTGGTCAATTGCGCCGGGCAATGGGCGCGGCAGGTCGGCGCGATGGCCGGGATCAACGTGCCGTTGCAGGCGGTGCGCCACCAGTACATCGTCACCGGGACGGTGCCGGGGCTTGCCGCCGACGCGCCGACCCTGCGCGACCCCGACCGGCGGACCTATTTCAAGGAGGAGGTCGGCGGGCTGGTCATGGGGGGCTACGAGCCGAACCCGCAGCCCCTGTCCACGGGCGACATCCCGAACGACTGGCAGTTCCACCTCTTCGAGGATGACTACGACCATTTCGAGCAGCATCTGGTGCAGGCGATCGAACGCGTTCCGGCGCTGGCCGAGGTCGGCGTCAAGCAGATGATCAACGGGCCGGAAAGCTTTACGCCGGATGGGAATTTCATTCTCGGACGTGCGGCGGAATGCGCCAACATGTTCGTCGGCGCGGGCTTCAACGCCTTCGGCATCGCCTCGGGCGGCGGTGCCGGCTGGGTGCTTGCGGAATGGGCGATCCGGGGCGAGGCGCCCCTGGATCTCTGGTCGGTCGATATCCGCCGCTTCTCGGGGCTGCACCGGGACCGTGACTGGGTCTCGGCGCGGACCTGCGAGGCGTATGGCAAGCATTACACCATCGCCTATCCGCACGAGGAATACACTTCGGGCCGGCCGCGCATCGTCTCGCCGCTTTATGAGCGGCTGAAACGGCATGGGGCGGTCTTCGGCTCGAAGCTCGGATGGGAGCGGCCGAACTGGTTCGCGCCCGAGGGGGTGGAGCCGCGCGATGTCTATGCGATGGGGCGGCAGAACTGGTTCCCCCATGTCGGCGCCGAGCATCGCCATGTGCGCGAGGCGGTCGGAATCTTCGACCAGTCCTCTTTCGCGAAATACGAGGTGACGGGCCCGGACGCAGCGCGGGCGCTGAATCATGTCTCTTCGGGCGACGTGGCCAGGGCGCCGGGGCGGCTGACCTATACCCAGCTTCTGAACTCGCGTGGCGGCATCGAGGCCGACCTCACGGTGGCGCGGCTTGCCGAGGACCGGTTCTACATCGTCACCGGAACCGGGTTCAGGGCCCATGACCTCGCCTGGATCGCCGAGCATCTGCCGGAGGGCGATGTCGCGATCCGCGACGTGACCGAGGACTGGGGGGTGCTGTCGCTGATGGGGCCGAAGGCGCGTGACGTGCTGGCGCGGGTCACCGATGCGGATGTGTCGAACGAGGGTTTCCCGTTCGGCCATGTGCGAGAGCTCGAGGTGGCCGGGGCCAGGGTCCGCGCGCTCCGCATCACCTATGTGGGCGAACTTGGCTGGGAATTGCATGTGCCGATCGACGCGACCGTCGCGGTTTTCGACGCGCTGATGGCGGCGGGCGCGGGCGCGGGGATCCGCCCCGTGGGCTACCGCGCGATCGAGAGCCTGCGGCTTGAGAAGGGATACCGCGCCTGGTCGGCCGATATCACGCCGGCCGACACGCCCTTCGAGGCTGGGCTCGGCTGGGCGGTGAAGCTGAACCGGAACACCGATTTCATCGGCCGGGCGGCGCTGGAGGCGCTGGCGGGGCAGGTGCCGGCGAAGCGGCTCGCGGGGTTCACGATCGACGATCCGGCGGCGGTTCTCGTGGGGCGCGAGACGATTCTGAGGGATGGTGAGGCGGTGGGCTATCTGACCTCGGGGGGCTATGGCTACACGGTCGGCAAGAGTATCGGCTACGGCTATGTGCGCCATTCGGGGGGCGTGACCGACGATTTCCTGATGTTGGGGCGCTACGAACTTGTCGTCGCGAACGAGGTCTTTCCGGCAGAGATCGGGCTCGCGCCCTTCCATGATCCCGGCAATCTCAGGGTGCGCGCATGAGGCGGGTGTTGCTTGCCTCCGGCGGGGACATTCTCGGCAAGATGAAGGGGTCAGGGTTCGCGGCGCAGGACGATGGCGAGGCTCGGGACTGTGCCGGCCTCGCCGGGCATCGAGACGTAGGGCGCGGTTTCCTCGGCGAGGGAGACGGCGGCGGCGAGAGCGGCTACGCGTTGGGAAAAGCCCGCCGTCCAGAGTGTTGTCTTGACGGTGAGCACGATGACGCCGCCCGGCCGGCAGATGCGGACGAGTTCGTCGAGGCCCTCGGCGCCGACATGGCCAGAGGTGAAGACGCCGGCGGAGACGACGCCCGCGAACGCGCCGTCGGCGAAGGGCAGGGACTGGCCGAGGGCGAGGCGGTGAAGCCTGGTGTAGACGCCCTTGCGCGCGGCGATGGCGAGCATGCCTTCGGACAGGTCGAGCGCCTCGACCTCGGGATAGCCGAGAATCCCGAGCCATTCGCCGAGGAGCCCGGTGCCGGCGCCGGCATCGAGCAGGGGGGCCGCGCCGCGCGGCAGGTGGCGGGCGAGAAGCGCGAGGCAAACCGTCGGGTGGCGGTAGCCGGCGGCGGCCATCTCGGCCTCGTAGCTCTCGGCCCAGCCGTCATAGAGTCGCGCGACCTCCTCTGCGTTCGCCGCGCCGTAGACCGCGCCGAGATGGCCCTGATGCTTGCTCTCGCCCATGGATCGGATCCCCTGAAGGTCGGGCGGATGATAGCCGCAGGGCATGGAATGTGAAATCCTTTGTGCGGGAACGGGAAGGGAGGGCCGATGCGTGAGGACGAGGAACTGAGGGCGGCGATCGCGGCGATCCCGGTGCTTGCAGGCGAGGGCGGGGCGGTCGAGCGACTTGGCGGGCTCACCAACCGGGTCTACCGGGTGGGAAGCCATTGCCTGCGGCTGCCGGGCGCGGGAACCGAGGAATATATCGACCGCGCCAACGAGGCGGTCGCCGCGCGCGAGGCGGCGCGGGCGGGGGTGAGCCCGACGGTGATCCATGCCGATCCTGCCACCGGGATCATGGTGACCGAGTTCATCGCGAACACTGTGACGATGAGCCCGGAGGCTTTCCGCTCCCGCTCCGGCGCCGCGGGGCGCGCGGGCGCGGCCTTCGCGAAGCTGCATGGCTCGGGTGCGGTCTTCCCGTTCCGCTTCGAATTGTTCGCGATGATCGACGACTATCTCGGCGTGCTCGCGACCAAGGACGTGGCCCTGCCGGAGGGCTATCACGACGTCGTCGCCGAGGCGGGCGCGGTGCGCGCCGCACTGGCCGCGAGGCCGCTGCCGCTTGCGCCCTGCCACTGTGATCCGCTGTGCGAGAACTTCCTCGATACCGGGGAGAGGATGTGGATCGTCGACTGGGAATATTCCGGCATGAACGATCCGATGTGGGATCTCGGCGATCTCTCGGTCGAGGGCGGATTCGGGGCCGATCAGGACGAAGAGATGCTGCGGGCCTATTTCGGCGGTGAACCCTCGCCGCGCGACCGGGGGCGAATGGTGATCTACAAGGCGATGTGCGACCTTCTCTGGACGCTCTGGGGCCTCATCCAGCTTGCCGCGGGCAACCCGGCCGAGGATTTCCGCGCCTATGCCGACGGTCGTTTCGGGCGTTGCAAGGCGCTGATGGCCGATCCGGAGTTCTCGCGCCATCTCAAGGCGGTGGCGGCCTGACTTCAACCGCTTTGCCGGGTCAGTCGGCTCGCCAGAAGATCGCCCGTCTCCGACAGGATCGGATAGGCGATCATCGTGAAGGCGGAGTTGACCTGCTTCAGCGCCCGGAGCGTTTCCTGGTGGATGTTCGAGGTCTCGATGCTCTCGGTCAGGCCCTGTTTCAGCCGGTCGAGATGCGAGCGTTGCAGGCGCTGCTCCATGTCGCGGACATGGTCCTTTTCCTCAACCAGCGCGCGGGCGGCGTCAGGATTGAGCGTCATCAGCACGTTGAGCCCGGATTGCGCGTTGGCGAGTACCCGGTCGTGGAAGTCCTTGATCTCCTTCCAGCCGCTTTCCGAGAAGCTCGCCCCGCTCTGGTCGAGGCGGCGGGCGAGACCGAGCATCGTGTCGGCGATGGCGTTGCCGGCACTTTCCAGGTTGACCGCCATGTCGGCGAGTTCGAGCCCGCGGCGGCTGACATCCTCGTCGGCGGTCGACCGCTGCAACTTCGCGAGATAAAGCTTTGTCGCGATGTGCATCTTGTCGACGTCGGACTCCTTGGCCTGGATCGCGGCGGCGGTCCCGTCGTCCCAGGTCTCGTATAGGCCCGCGACGGTGCGCAGCATCGCCTCGACGCCTTCGCCCATCTGCAGCACCTCGCGTGCCGCGCAGGCAAGCGCGCGGTCGGGCTGCGAGAGAGCGGCGGGATCGAGCGCGCTGATCCGCGCGAGGCTCGCCGCCTCCGGCGGGGGCGTGATCCAGCGCCCGACGAGCGCGAGGACCGGTCCGGTGAGCGGCAGGGCAACGAGCGCTAGCGCGAGGTTGAAGGCAAGGTGCAGGTTGATGACCTGGCGCGCGGGCGTCGCGCCGAGCAGGTCGAGCGAGGGCGCGAACGACGAGAGCGCCATCAGCGCCGCCGCCGCACCGCCGCCACGGAGCGCGAGATTGGCGACGATGACCCGGCGGGCGGCGATCTCGGAGCCGAGGGTGAGCACATAGGCGATGACCGCACCGCCGAGGTTGGCGCCGAGCACCATCGCGACGCCCGCCGTGACCGGCAGGATGCCCTGCGCCGAGAGCGTGACGAAAAGGAGCACCGCGGCGACTGAGGAATGCACCGCCCAGGCGAAGAGCGCGCCGATAACGAAGGCGGTGACCGGGTCGCCGCCGAGATAGCGCATCGCGCTTGCCAGGCCAGTGCTGTCGCGCAGGGGTTCGGTCGCATCGCGGATCATCGTCAGCGAGACGAAGATGAGTGCGAGCCCGATCAGCACCCGTCCGGCCATACGGAAATCGCGGCTCGACGATTTCAGGAACATCCCCACGCCGGCGACGAGCAGGACTGGCACCAGCCAGTCGGCGCGGGTGAGCAGGATCTGCGCCACGATCGCCGAGCCGAGATCTGCGCCGAGCAGGATCGCGAGGCCCGCCCCCGCCGCGAGCGTGCCCCCGGCCACGAAGTTCGAGGTCAGGATTGCCACGGCGGTCGAGCTTTGCAGCACCACCGCCGCCCCGGTGCCGGAGAGTGCGGCGAGCCAGCGGCTATCCGAGCCACGCCGCAGCAGTCGCCGGAGTTGGACCGACCAGCCGCGCTCCACGCCGGTCCGCACGAGTCGCACGGCCCAGATCAGAAGCGCGGCGGCGCCCGCGACATGCAGGACGAACAGCATCGGCGAGGTTTCAGGCAAGCGGCGGTCCTCCGGGGCGTGGCTGCGAGTCGCGGCCGTTACAAAACTGTCACAAAACCTTCACATTGCCGGGGCGGACACAATGGCCATTCGCAACCGGATCGCAGGGACTATAGCGGTATTGCCGATCCGTGACAGTGGTGCGAGCGCCGTGCGGCTCATGCCGACCGAAGGCTGCCGGCGATCAGCGCGGGTACGTCGGGATGGGTTCCGATCGGGTCGAGGAGCCGTCCGGCGAAGCTGGCGTCATCGAGCGCCGCGGGAATGTCGGAGATGACATGGCCCCACCGCGCCACGAACAGCGGCAGGCAGAGCGATCGCGGGCCGGCGTCGCGCGCGGCCCCGGCGAGGTCTGGCGCCTCTTCGATGAAGCCGGTGCGGAGCCCGGCCAGAGGAAGGGCGCCGGCGATGGCGGCCTCGGTCGCGCGGGCCGCCTCGGCGGGGGCGCGGCTGCGTCCCGATCCGTGCGCGGCAAGGATCAGCGTCGTGTCGGTTTCCAGCCAGTCCTCCGCGGCGCAGGCGTCGCGGACGATGCGGATCGCGAGGTCTGCTGTTTCGGGTAGAACGCCGAAGGGAGAGAGGATCCGCAGATGCCCGGCGCCGGCTTCGGAAAGGCGGCGCGGCAGGAGGCTTCGAATGAACCAGCCATCAGCCATGAAGAACGGAAATACTACAGGGTTATCAGCGCCTTTCAGCGCGTTCTTCAGGGCGTCTGGCTCGGCGAGCGTGGCCGAAACGATGGTCCAGCCCGATAGTTCGCGAGCCACGGCTTGCGCAACGGCGGTGAGGTCGGCCTCGGCGGGCTCGGGATCGGAGGGCTGGCCATGGGCGACAATGAGCGCGGTGCGGGACATGGGGTCGGAGCCTAGCGGATGGGCGGCGGAACGCAACTAGTCGCGGGCGAGCGCCACGGTCTTAAGGATCGCGTGGCATTCGGTTCCGGGCGCGAGGTCGAGGGCGGCGACCGAGCGGCGGGTGATGCGGGCGCGCAGCGCCGCGCCGCCGCAATCGAGCGCGACCTCGGCGGCGGCGTCGTCAAGGGGCGTTACGGCCTCGACCCGTGCGGGCAGGATGTTGAGCGCGCTGAGGCCGTCGGGCCGGGTCCGCGCGAGCATCACGTCGCGGGCGCGGATGAAGAGGCGAACCGGCGCGCCGGTGGGCCCCATCGCCTCGGGCGTAAGGATCGTGCCGCCGGAAAAACCGAGTTCGCAGAGCCCGTCGTCGGTCATGCCGGTGACGCGCGCGGCGATCAGGCTGCCGGGCTCGGTGCCGACGACGCCGGGCCGGGCGGCGGCCTCGGCAAGGATCTCGGCGGCGGGGCCGAGGCCGGTGACCCGGCCGCGGTCGAGCGCCAGAACCTGGGTTGCCAGCCGGGCGACCTCGGAGAGCGAATGGCTGACGTAGAGGATCGGGATCCGCGCCTCGTCGCGCAGGGTTTCGATATAGGGCAGGATTTCGCCCCGCCGGGCGTGGTCCAGGGCGGCGAGCGGCTCGTCCATCAGGATCAGGCGCGGCCGGGTCAGGAGCGCGCGGGCAAGCGCCACGCGCTGCGCCTCGCCACCCGAGAGCGCCTCGGTTCGGCGCCGCAGGAGCGGGCCAAGGTCGAAACGGTCGATCAGCGCGCCCTGCGCCGCCGCCTGGCCGTTGCGGCGGGCGGCATAGGCGAGGTTGGCCGCAACGTCGAGATGGGCGAAGAGCCGCGGCTGCTGGAACACCGTGGCGACTCGCCGCCGGTGCGGCGGCACGAAGCGGCGCCCGTCCTCCCAGGTCTCGTCCCCGAAGGCGACACGGCCCGCGCCGCGCTCGAAACCGGCGATGATCCGCAGGAGCGTGCTCTTGCCCGCGCCGCTCGGGCCGAAGATCGCGGTGAGGCCGGACAGGGCGATGCGCCTGTCCATTGCAATAGAGAAATCAGGGTGTTGGAGATTGATTTTCAGGTCGATTTCGGTCATCGCCGCGCCTCTTGCCGATGCCGGCCGTTGATCCAGTAGAGGGCGAGCAGGATGGCGAAGGAGAGCGCGAGCAGGATCCCGGAGAGGACATGCGCGGCCGCGTAGTCAAGGGTTTCGACCTCTTCGTAGATCGCGATCGAGATGACGCGGGTCTCGCCCGGAATGTTGCCGCCAACCATCAGGACGACCCCGAATTCGCCGAGCGTATGGGCGAAGGTGAGCACGGCCGCGGTCAGGTAGCCGCGCAGGCAGAGCGGGGCGGCGACGGTGAGGAAGGCGTCAAGCGGGGACGCGCTCAGGCTTGCCGCCGCTTCCATCGGCGCGCGGCCGAGCGCCGTGAAGGCGGCCTGGAGCGGCTGGACGGTGAAGGGCAGCGAATAGAGCAGCGAGGCGATGACGAGCCCGGCGAAGGAGAAGGTGAGCGTGCTGCCCGTGACCGAGAGCCAGAGCTGGCCGAGCGGCGCCGAGGGGTTGAAGGCGAGGAGCAGGTAGAAGCCGAGCACCGTCGGCGGCAGAACGAGCGGCAGCGCGGTCACCGCCTCGACCACCGGGGCGAGGCGTGAACGCGTATGGGCGAGCCACCAGGCGAGCGGGGTGCCGAGCAGCATCAGGATTGCCGTCACCAGCGCGGCGAGGCGCAGCGTGAGCCACAAAGGGGCGAGGTCGCCGGGGCTCATGGCAGGGTTTCGTAGCCATTCGCCTCGATCACGGCGCGCGCCTTGGCGCCGCGCAGGTGGTCAAGAAAGGCGAGGGCGGCGGCATTGCCCTCGGCGCGGGCGAGCAGCACAGCGTCCTGACGGATCGGATCGTGTGCGCTTTCCGGGACCGGCCAGGAACTGCCTGCCAGAGTCGGATCGGCATGGAGCGCCGAGGCCGCGACGAAGCCGGCCCCGGCGGCGCCGCTGCGCACCATCGCGAAGGTCTGGCCGATGTTCTCGCCCTGCACGATCTTGCCTTCAACGGCGTCAGAAAACCCCAGTGAGTCAATGGTCTGCAGGGCGGCCCTGCCATAGGGCGCGAGGTCCGGATTGGCGATCGCCACATGTTTCAGCGTCGCAAGGTACGCGCCGGGGTCGGAAAGATCCGCACGGTCGTCGTTTGTCCAGAGCACGAGCCGGCCGATCGCGTAGGTGAAACGGTGCTCGGGATCGGCCTGTCCCTCGGCGATCAACTTGTCGACGGTCGCTTCGTCGGCCGAGAGAAAGACGTCGAAGGGTGCCCCTGAGGCGACCTGGGCCGCGAGCTTGCCGGTGGCTGCGGCGGCGAGGCGGATCTCGTGGCCGGTCTCGGCGGTGAACTCCTCGGCCAGGATCTCGGCCACGGGACGGAAATTGGTCGCAACGGCGACGAGCGCGCTCTCCGCGGCCGCGGGGCCCGGCAGCGCGAGCAGGGCCAGTAGGACGGCGCGGCGCATCGGCACTCCTTGCGTTGTGTCTGTCTGGAGGTAACGGCGTTTCGCGCGGTGTGGCAAGCGTTATTTCTTTTCGGACATAACGGAGAGTCGGTGGATTTCCTCGATCTCCGAGGCGAGCGCGGCGGCGCCCTTTTCCTGCATCTGCCGGTAGAGCGCGAGCACCCTGCGCCCGGCGTCAGTCAGTTCGGCGCCGCCGTGGCCGGCGCCGCCGCGGCTCGCGGCCACCAGCGGCTCGCGGAACATCGCGTTCAGCGCCTCGACGAGGCTCCAGGCACGTTTGTAGCTCATCCGCATCCGCTTGCCGGCGGCCGAGATCGAGCCGGTCTCGGCAATGCCTTCGAGGAGGTCGGCCTTGCCCGGGCCGAGCCATTCGCCGCCCTCGACGACGAGGCGCAGCTTGAGGCCGGGTGAGAGGCGGGAGGCTTTGGGCATGACGAATCCTCGCGATCGGTGTGCATGTTAGGCGCCGCCCGCGCCGCGCGAAAGCGTGGGCGGGCTGTGGCCGGGGCGTTCGGCGTGCTAGTCTCCGGGCCGTGGGGGCGCTCGGAGGGTGAAGCGATGCTGCGTGTGCTGGCCTGTCTTGCCGCGCTCTGGGGCGCGCCGGTCCTGGGGCAGACCGACGTGGATCTGGAGCTGGTGCTTCTGGCGGACAGCTCGGGCTCGATCGACGACGGCGAGATCCTGTTCCAGCGCGAGGGCTATGCGCGGGCGATCACCGACCCGGCCGTCGTCGCGGCGATCCGCCGCACGGCCTATGGCAGCATCGCGGTCACCTATGTCGAATGGGGGAGGTTCGACAGCCAGGACGTGGTCGTTCCCTGGACGGTGATCGACGGTCAGGCCGCGGCGGAACGCTTCGCGGCGGCGTTGACGGGACCGCCGCGCCGCGCGCGGGGCCGCAACGCGATCGGGGCGGCGCTGATCTTCGGGCGCGACCTGATCGAGGGCAACGAGATCGCGGGCTGGCGACGGATCATCGACTTCTCGGGCGATTCCGCGGGCAACTTCAACGGGCCGACCATCGCCGAGGGGCGCCGGGCCGCGCTCGAGGCCGGAATCACGATCAACGGCCTAGCGGTGCTGTGCCGGATCTGCGCGTCGGGCCGGTCGGGCTCGGGCGATCTGGAGACGGAGTTCGCCGACAGGATCATCGGCGGGCAGGGCGCCTTCGTCGTGACCGCGGACGGCGGCGAGGCTTTCGCGGCGGCGGTCAGGCGCAAGCTCATCCTCGAAATATCGGGCGGCGGCGGCCCGGCGGTGGCGCGCGCCGGCCAATGAGGCAAGGCAGTCGCGGCCCGATCGGCGCTTTCGGGCGCGCATCCTGCGGGCCGGCAAGCGCCAGAAGTGCGCCCGCGGCCCTTGCAGGCCCCGGTGCGCGCCTCTAAGACTTGCGCAAGGTTATGTGCATAAGCATTCACCCCGGGAACAGCGACAGGCGGACGAGCATGAAAGACCCCTTTGACATCTACATGAACACCCTCGTGCCGATGGTGGTCGAGCAGACCTCGCGCGGGGAACGGGCCTATGACATCTATTCGCGCCTCCTCAAGGAGCGGATCATCTTCCTTTCGGGGCCGGTCCATGACGGCATGTCGACGCTGATCTGCGCCCAACTCCTGTTCCTCGAGGCCGAGAATCCCTCGAAGGAAATCGCGATGTACATCAACTCGCCCGGCGGCGTGGTGACCTCGGGTCTCTCGATCTACGACACGATGCAGTACATCCGGCCGAAGGTCTCGACGCTGGTGATCGGCCAGGCGGCCTCGATGGGTTCGCTTCTCCTGACGGCGGGCGAAAAGGGGATGCGGTTCTCGTTGCCGAACAGCCGGGTGATGGTGCACCAGCCCTCTGGCGGCTACCAGGGTCAGGCGACGGACATCATGATCCATGCGCAGGAGACCCAGAAGCTCAAGGACCGGCTGAACCAGATCTACGTGAAGCACACGGATCAGCCGCTGGAAAAGGTCGAGGCGGCGCTCGAACGCGACAACTTCATGTCGCCGGAGGAGGCGAAGGACTGGGGTCTGATCGACGAGATCCTCGACGCGCGTCCGGGTGAGGGCGATTCGAAGTAAGTGGTCTGCACGCCATCGCCAGGCGGTGGCGGGCAATTTTGCATTGTGGTGATCCGGGGGCTGCCCTAATCTTGTCGGAAAGGGCCGCCATAAAATGATGGACGACAGGCGAACTGGCCTCAGAGGATGACGATGGCAACGAATTCAGGCGGCGACAGCAAGAACACGCTCTACTGCTCCTTCTGCGGGAAGTCGCAGCACGAAGTGCGCAAGCTGATCGCCGGCCCCACGGTCTTCATCTGCGACGAATGCGTCGAGCTCTGCATGGACATCATCCGTGAAGAGACGAAGTCCACCGGGCTCAAGTCGGCAAACGGCGTGCCGACGCCGCGCGACATCTGCAAGGTGCTGGACGATTACGTGATCGGCCAGGAGCATGCCAAGCGCGTGCTCTCGGTCGCGGTCCACAACCATTACAAGCGCCTCAACCACGCCTCGAAATCGGCCGATATCGAGCTCGCGAAGTCGAACATCCTGCTGATCGGGCCGACGGGCTGCGGCAAGACGCTTCTGGCGCAGACGCTGGCCCGCATCCTCGATGTGCCGTTCACGATGGCGGACGCGACGACGCTGACCGAGGCGGGCTATGTCGGCGAGGATGTCGAGAACATCATCCTGAAGCTCCTGCAGGCGTCGGAGTACAACGTCGAGCGGGCGCAGCGCGGCATCGTCTATATCGACGAGGTCGACAAGATCACCCGCAAGTCCGACAACCCCTCGATCACCCGCGATGTCTCGGGCGAGGGCGTGCAGCAGGCGCTCCTGAAGATCATGGAGGGCACCGTGGCTTCCGTGCCGCCGCAGGGCGGGCGCAAGCATCCGCAGCAGGAGTTCCTGCAGGTGGACACGACGAACATCCTCTTCATCTGCGGCGGCGCCTTCGCCGGGCTCGAGCGGATCATCGCGCAGCGCGGCAAAGGGTCGGCGATCGGCTTCGGCGCCGAGGTCAAGGATCCCGATGCGCGCGGCGTGGGCGAGCTCTTCACCGAGCTCGAACCGGAAGATCTGCTGAAGTTCGGCCTGATCCCGGAATTCGTCGGCCGCCTGCCGGTGATCGCGACGCTGACCGACCTCGACGAGGCGGCGCTGGTCACGATCCTGACCGAGCCGAAGAACGCGCTTGTCAAGCAGTACCAGCGGCTCTTCGATCTCGAAGGGGTGAAGCTGACCTTCACCGCCGACGCGCTCACCGCGATCGCCAAGCGCGCGATCAAGCGCAAGACCGGCGCGCGGGGCCTCCGCTCGATCATGGAGGATATCCTGCTCGACACAATGTTCGAACTGCCGGGCATGACCTCGGTCTCGGAGGTTGTGGTCAACGAGGAAGCCGTCGATTCCGGCGCGAAACCCCTGCTGATCCACGCCGACTCGAAGGGCGAGAAGGCCGCTACGGCGGGCTGATCCAATCTTTGCCGTTTTTCGCGCCGCGGCCGGGCAACCGGCCGCGGCGTTGCGTTTTCCGGCAGAGTGTGCGGCGCATTCATGACAAGCCCGAGGTTGGCACCTTCGGTAGCTACCAACCTGCCGCGTCGTCGCCACGCTGAAAACGCCGCGAGAGCGTTCTGCCTCAGGGTTCGAGGCGATATGCCGCTGGTGCCCGTCGGCACTGGACCTCGCCCGCGCCTGCGCTATAAGGGGGCAGCAATGCCCGGAGGATGTCCATGAATTTCCTGCTGCGCCTTTTGACCTGGTGGAACAGCCAGACGCTCGGCACCCAGCTCTTCACCTGGCGCAACGGCCAGAAGGTCGGCGAGGATGCGCAGGGCAATGCCTTCTACCAGACCCGTGATGGCAAGCGCCGCTGGGTGATCTACAACGGCGAATCCGAAGCCTCGCGAGTCAGCCCGGACTGGCACGGCTGGCTCCATTTTACCTGGGACGAGCCGCCGACCAAGGCCGCGCTCAAGCATAAGGAATGGGAAAAGCCGCACCAGGAAAACCTGACCGGCACCGCTCTTGCCTATGCGCCGGCAGGTTCGATCCGCCGCGCCGCTCCGGCCGAGCGGCGCGACTACGAGGCCTGGAGCCCGGAATAGGGCGATGGCCGAGAACACGACAGAGGTTCTGGCCGGTGCTGGCGTGCTTGCGGTCGCGCTCGGCTTCCTCGTCTATGCCGGCGACGGCAACGGCATCACCCAAACCGGTGACAGCTACGACCTGACCGCGAGCTTCCGCTCTGTCGAGGGCATCACGATCGGCACCGATGTCCGCATGGCCGGCGTCAAGGTGGGCTCGGTCACCGAACTGGCGCTCAACCCAGAGACCTTCTTCGCCGATGCGCGTTTCACTGTCCGCAACGGCGTCGTCGTGCCCGATGACAGCACCGCGGTGATCGCTTCCGAGGGGCTCCTTGGCGGCGCCTTCCTCGAGATCCTGCCGGGCGGAAGCCCGATGGATCTCGAGCCCGGTGCCGAGATCGAGAACACCCAAGGTGCAGTGAGTGTGATCGCCCTTATGATGAAATTCGTCGGCGGCGGCGACGAAACGGCGGAGCCCGCCCTGCCATGACCGCCCGCCTTCTTCTGCTTCTGGCGCTCGCTCTCGGCGGCGGCGCGGCCGCTGCCCAGGAGGTCGCGAGCGCGCCGGGCGCGGTCCTGCGCGGTCTCGACAAGGTCTCGGGCGCGACCGAGGACATCGAGATCGCGGCGGGAGAAACGAAGACCTTCGGCCGGCTCATCGTCTCGCTGTCCGATTGCCGCTATCCGGTCGCAGACCCGAGCGCCAATGCCTACGCGCACATGACGATCACGGACAGCGCGGCCGGGACCGTGGAGTTCGACGGCTGGATGGTCGCGTCGAGCCCGGCGCTCTCGGCGCTCGACGATCCGCGCTACGACGTCTGGCTCCTGCGCTGCAAGAGCAGCTGAGGCGCGGGCACCGCGGGTGCGGTGAAGTCGGCCATTCCGCGCACGGCCTTCGAAAGACGTGCACGATACTCGGACCGCGGAATCTCGACCCCGCCGAGCGAGGCGAGATGCGGCGTGAGAAACTGGGTGTCGAAGAGCATGAACCCCCCGGCGCGGAGCCGGTCCACGAGATAGGCGAGCGCGACCTTCGAGGCGTCGCGCCGGAGAGAGAACATGCTCTCGCCGAAGAACGCAGCACCTAGCGTCAGGCCGAAGACCCCGCCGACGAGCGTGCCCTCCTCCCAGACCTCGAGCGAATGGGCGTGGCCGCGCGCGTGGAGCGTGTCGTAGAGCGCGGCGAGGGGAGCGTTGATCCAGGTCTCCTCCCGCGCCGCGCACAAGGCGACCACCTCTGAGAAGGCATGGTCTATGGAGATCTCGAACCGCCCGCTCCGGATCCTCCGGGCGAGCGAGCGCGAGATGCGGAAGCCGTCGAGCGGCATCACCCCGCGCAGGCGCGGGTCGATCCAGTGCAGCTCGTCCGAGCCGCGGCTTTCCGCCATCGGGAAGATGCCCCGCGCATAGCCCGCAAGCATCCCCTCCGGCGTCAGCATCGCCCGGCCCGGTCCGCGATCCGGTTCAGCCGAATTCCCGTGCCAGCCACTTTTCCAACCAGTGGATCGAGTAGTTCCCGGTCAGGATGTCGTCTTCCTGCAGGAGCCCGTGGAACAGCGGGATCGTGGTGTCGATTCCGTCGACGATGAGCTCGCTCAGGGCGCGCTTCAGCCGCGCCAGCGCCTCGGGCCGGTCGCGGCCGTGGACGATGAGCTTGCCGATCAGGCTGTCGTAGTAGGGCGGGATCGAATAGCCGTCGTAGAGCGCGGAATCCATCCTCACGCCAAGGCCGCCCGGCGCGTGGTACTGGGTGATCTTGCCGGGGCAGGGCGAGAAGTTCGGCAGCTTCTCGGCATTGATCCGGACCTCGATCGCATGGCCGTTCACCACCAGATCGTCCTGGGTGAACGAGAGTGGATAGCCCTCGGCGACGCGGATCTGCTCGCGCACGAGATCGACTCCGAAGATCGCCTCGGTGACGGGGTGCTCGACCTGGAGCCGGGTGTTCATCTCGATGAAGTAGAACTCGCCGTCCTCGTAGAGGAACTCGATCGTGCCGGCGCCGATGTAGTTGATCTTGGCGACCGCGTTGGCGCAGATCGCGCCGATATCGGCGCGCTGCTCGGGCGTGATGACGGGGCCGGGCGCCTCTTCGAAGACCTTCTGGTGACGGCGCTGCAGCGAGCAGTCGCGCTCGCCGAGATGGACGGCGTTACCCTTGCCGTCGCCGAAGACCTGGATTTCGATATGGCGCGGCTTCTGGAGGTACTTCTCCATGTAGACTTCGTCGTTGCCGAAGGCGGCCTTCGCCTCGGAACGCGCGGTGCGGAAGGCGATCTCCAGCTCGCTTTCGTCCTTGGCGACCTTCATCCCGCGGCCGCCACCGCCGGCGGTGGCCTTGATGATGACCGGATAGCCGATCTCCTTGGCCACCTTCTTGGCTGTCGCGGTGTCGGGCACGCCGCCATCCGAGCCGGGCACGACCGGGATGCCGAGCTTCTTGGCGGTGTCCTTGGCTGTGATCTTGTCGCCCATGATGCGGATGTGTTCCGCGGTCGGGCCGATGAAGGTGATGCCGTGGTCCTCGAGCGCCTGGACGAAATTGGCGTTCTCGGAGAGGAAGCCGTAGCCCGGATGGATCGCCTGAGCGCCGGTGATCTCGCAGGCCGAGATGACCGAGGCGATCGACAGGTAGCTTTGCGACGAGGGGTTGGGGCCGATGCAGACCGACTCGTCGGCCATGCGCACGTGCATCGCGTCGGAATCTGCCGTCGAATGCACCGCGACGGAGCGGATGCCCATCTCGCGGCAGGCGCGGATCACGCGGAGCGCGATTTCGCCCCGGTTGGCGACGAGGATTTTCTCGAACATCGCGCGCCTCACTCGATGATGAGCAGCGGCGCGCCGTATTCGACGGGGCTCCCATCCTCGACGAGGATGCGCTTCACGGTGCCGGCACGCGGCGAGGGAATGTGGTTCATAGTCTTCATCGCCTCGACGATGAGGACGGTCTGGCCTTCCTTGACCTGGGCGCCGACGGTCACGAAGGGATCCGCGCCGGGCTCGGCGGCGAGGTAGACGGTGCCGACCATCGGCGAGATCACGGCGCCGGGATGGCTGGCGGGATCGGCGGGCTGCGCCGCCGGAGCGGCGGCCGGGGCCGGGGTGGCGGCGACCGGCGCTGCGGCCGGGGCGGGGGCCGCGAAGGCGGCTGGCGCGGCGATCTGGGCCGCGTATTTCGTGACCTTGACGTTCAGGCTGTCATTGTCGCCGTATTCGCGCTTCACGCTCAGTTCGGCGAGCCCGCTCTTGTTCAGAAGCTCGGCCAGAGCCTCGATGAAGGCCACATCACTTTCATGGGGATTCTTGGTCATTGCCGTCCTCGATCGGTCCTGTCGGATGCCCGTCTTGCTCTGCGGACTTTCCGTTTCCCGCCGCTTATACGCGCTTGGTCCGGCCGAGGAAAGCCGCGAGTTTCACCGCACCGCCACCCAAAAACCGGCTGCAACCAAAAAATTTACCAGTTGATAAAAAAATGATTCGGTGGCAGCCTTTCCTCAAGAACGGACGGAGGGAGGCCGCCTTGACCAACAGCCAGCTCACGCCGGGCATCGTGCCCGGGCGCCTCGGGGCAGAGGATTATGCCCGCAACTTCTCTGACATCGCGCCGCGCCTTGATGCGCACGAGGCGCGGGTCGCGGCGGACCGCTGCTATTTCTGCCATGACGCGCCCTGCATGACCGCCTGCCCGACCTCGATCGACATTCCGCTCTTCATCCGCCAGATCGCGACCGGCACGCCCGAGGCGGCCGCGAAGACGATCTTTTCGCAGAACATCCTCGGCGGCATGTGCGCCCGCGTCTGCCCGACCGAGACGCTCTGCGAGGAGGTCTGCGTGCGCGAGGTGGCCGAGGGCAAGCCGGTCGAGATCGGGCGGTTGCAGCGCTTCGCCACCGACACGCTGATGGAGAAGGGCAGCCATCCCTTCCACCGCGCGGCGGCGACCGGCAAGCGGATCGCGGTTCTCGGCGCCGGACCGGCGGGGCTGGCGGCGGCGCACCGGCTGGCGATGAAGGGCCACGACGTGGTGGTCTACGACCCGCGCCCGAAGGCGGGCGGGCTCAACGAATACGGCATCGCGAGCTACAAGAGCCCCGGTGGCTTCGCCGAGGCCGAGGTCGACTGGCTCCTGAAGATCGGCGGGATCACCGTTCAGACCGGCAAGTCGCTCGGCAGCGGTCTGACGCTTGACGGGCTGAAAGCCGACCATGACGCGGTGGTGCTCGCCATCGGCCTGGCCGGTGTCAACGCGCTGCGCGCCGAGGGCGAGGGCCTTGGGAACGTTCTTTCGGCCGTCGATTTCATTGCCGGGCTCAGGCAGGAGCCCGACAAGGCGAAACTCGCCATCGGCCGCGATGTCGTGGTGATCGGCGGCGGCATGACGGCGGTGGATGCCGCGGTGCAGTCGAAGCTTCTGGGCGCCGAGAACGTCACCATCGTCTACCGGCGCGGGCCGGAGAAGATGTCGGCGTCGGGCCACGAGCAGGAACACGCGACCTCGGTCGGTGTCCGTATCCTTCACAATGCCGCGCCGGTGCGCGTGATCGGCAACGGCGCCGCGCGAGAGGTCGAGTTCGCCTATACCGAGGACGGTCCGGGCGGGCTCAAGCTGAAGGACGAGACGTTCCTGTTGAAGGCCGACCAGGTGATGAAGGCGATCGGCCAGACGCTCGACGGCGCGCCCGAGGGGCTTAAGATCGAGGGCGGCAAGATCGCGGTGACCGGCGCGGGCCGGACCTCGATCCCCGGCGTCTGGGCGGCGGGCGACTGCGCCCTGGGCGGCGAGGACCTGACCGTCACCGCCGTCGCCGAGGGCCGCGACGCGGCCGAGGACATTCATGCGAGCCTGATGGGCTGAGGGAGGCACCAATGGCTGATCTGACGACCAATTTCATCGGGATCAAATCCCCGAACCCGTTCTGGCTGGCCTCGGCCCCGCCGACCGACAAGGAATACAACGTCCGCCGCGCCTTCGAGGCGGGCTGGGGCGGCGTGGTCTGGAAGACGCTCGGGTCCGAAGGCCCGCCCGTCGTCAACGTCAACGGCCCGCGCTACGGCGCGATCTGGGGCGCCGACCGGCGGCTTCTGGGGCTCAACAACATCGAGCTGATCACCGATCGGCCGCTCGAGGTGAACCTGCGCGAGATCAAGCAGGTCAAGCGCGACTACCCGGACCGGGCGCTGGTCATCTCGCTCATGGTGCCCTGCGACGAGGAAAGCTGGAAGGCGATCCTGAAGGCGGTCGAGGATACCGGCGCGGACGGGGTCGAACTCAACTTCGGCTGCCCGCACGGCATGAGCGAGCGCGGCATGGGCTCGGCCGTGGGGCAGGTGCCGGAATATATCGAGATGGTCACGCGCTGGGTGAAGCAGCACAGCCGGATGCCCTGCATCGTCAAGCTCACCCCCAACATCACCGATGTGAGGAAGCCCGCGGCGGCCGCCAAGCGCGGCGGCGCCGATGCGGTGAGCCTGATCAACACGATCAACTCGATCACCTCAGTCAATCTCGACAGCTTCAGCCCCGAACCCTCGATCGACGGCAAGGGTGCCCACGGCGGCTATTGCGGCCCGGCGGTGAAGCCGATCGCGCTCTCGATGGTCTCGGAAATCGCTCGCGACGCGGAAACCCGCGGCCTGCCGATCTCCGGCATCGGCGGGGTCACGACCTGGCGCGACGCTGCGGAGTTCATGGCGCTCGGTGCCGGCAACGTACAGGTCTGCACCGCAGCCATGACCTACGGCTTCAAGATCGTGCAGGAGATGATCTCGGGCCTGTCGGAATATATGGACGGCAAGGGTTTCACCTCGACCGCCGATCTCGTCGGCCGCGCGGTGCCCAATGTCACCGACTGGCAGTATCTCAACCTCAACTACGTCACCAAGGCCGAGATCGATCAGGACCTCTGCATCAAGTGCGGCCGTTGCTATGCCGCCTGCGAGGACACCTCGCACCAGGCCATCGCGATGGGCGAGGACCGGGTGTTCTCGGTCAAGGACGAGGAATGCGTCGCCTGCAACCTCTGCATCGATGTCTGCCCGGTCGAGAACTGCATCACCATGCGGCCGCTCGCGAAGGGCGAGGTCGATCCGAGAACGGGCAAGAAGGTGGGCGACTACGCCAACTGGACGACCCATCCGAACAACCCGATGGCGCAGGCGGCAGAATAGGGCTCACCGGATGGTGGTTTGACAGCGGGCGCGCCCGCATGTTCCCCTCTCCCCGCCGGTGCCTCCCTGCCGGCGGGGAGAGGATGATCTTGTGAGACCTCTGTTGATCCTCGCGGCCTTCGGCCTCGCCCAGCCGGCCGCTGCCGAGGGCTGGGCGATGAAGCCGGGCGATGAGGTCTTCACGCCGGACGGGATCGCGGCCTTCATCGCCGGGAACGACATTCGCTTCTACGATGGCGGGCGCTCCGAATACGGTGCCGACGGGGCCTATGCCTATGTCTATGACGGCGGCGACCGTGCCGAGGGGCGCTACCGGATCGAGGATGACGGCTCGGTCTGCGTCGAGTTCCTGAACGGCTGGTCGCGCTGCGATCTTTACGTCCGCAATGGCGACCGGGTTCTGCTGATCGACGAAAAGGGCGACCGCTATCCGTTGCGCTGATCCGGCGCGAGGAGTTTTCCGAAGAGCGTGTCGAGGAAGCCCTGCGCCTCGGCATAGGGATCGTGGCCGGGACCGAGCACCGCGCGGACCTGGACGTCGAAGTCGGCGTAATGCTGGGTCAGCGCCCAGATCGAGAAGATCAGGTGATGCGGCGGCAGGTCGGCGATCCGCCCGGCCGCCGCCCAGTCCGCGAGCAGCGCCGCCTTCTCGTCGACGAGCGCCTTCAACTCGCCCTCGAGTGCCTCCATGATCCGCGGCGCGCCCTGCAGGATCTCGTTGGCGAAGAGCCGGCTTTCGCGCGGGTAGTCGCGGCTGAGTTCGAGCTTGCGGCGGACATAGCCAAGGATCTCCGCGACCGGCTCGCCCTCGGGGTCGAGTGCCCGCAAGGGATCGAGCCAGGTATCGAGCAGCATCGACAGAAGCTCGGCGTGGATCGCTTCCTTGGAGGGGAAGTAGTAGAGCAGGTTCGGCTTCGACAGGCCCGCAAGCTCGGCGATCTGATCGACGGTGGTGCCGCGGAAACCGTAGCTGGAAAACGCGTCGAGCGCCGCTTCGAGGATGGTCTGGCGGTTCTTGCGCTGTATCCGTGTCAGCGGTCGCTCGGCGGTCTGCCGGTCCTGCACGCGGTTCTCTCCCTTGACGTCCTCTCATCAGCTAGCGTGTATTTGACCGGAAGGTCAAACGTCATTTCCGCCAACCCGGCGGTAGGGAAGGAGGCAAGCGTGCCAGATCCGGTCGTTGAGACAAGCGCCATGATCGCGGGCATGTCGCCGGAGCTTCTGCCCGGATCGTTCGTCTTCTGCAGCCTGCCGGGCGGAAGCGCGAGCGCCGCGCTTCTGGACGCCGCGCTTTCGGTCTTTCGCGAGGACGAGGGCCTGTCACTGATCCTGCCCGAGGCGGTCGCCGCCGCACACGGCATCGACACGGCATCGCCGATGCGGCTGATCCGGCTCAACGTGCATTCGTCGCTCGAGGGCGTCGGGCTGACCGCCGCGGTCGCCACGGCGCTCGCGGCGGAGAGCATCGCCTGCAACATGGTGGCGGCCTTTCACCATGACCATGCCTTCGTCCCCGCCGACCGCGCCGGGGAGGCGTTGGCGATCCTCCTGCGCCTTCAGGGCTCCGCCGCCGCGCGGTGAGCGCGCCAGTCAACCGACGGGCCGGGTCGCGTGGCACATCAGGTATTCGCGCCGCCCCTCCTGGAAGTCGCGGAAGATCCACGAGCCCGGCGTCCCGGCCCAGAGCCGCACCGCGCGCCTTGTGCCGGGCGGGAAGCGCCGGTCGATCTCGACCGTCCGCCGGCCGGCGTCGTTTTCGAGCCCCCGGACGATGTTCGGCGTGATGTCGGCGATCCGGACCTCAGCGAAGCCGGCGGCGGCAAGGCCCTTGCGGGTTTCGACCAGAGCCGTGCCGGGCGCGACGCGGGCGGGGGTGAAATCGGCGTAGAGCAGGCTGCCGCCGGGCCTGAGCACCCGGTGCGCCTCGCGGAAGAACGCCTGCCGGTCGGGATAGCAATGCGCGCTCTCGACGCTGAGGACGGCGTCGAACTCGCCGTCGCCGAAGGGCATGGCCATCGCGTCGCCATGCTGGAACAGAAGCCCGTCGATCCCGTCATAAACGCGGCGGCAGAACTCGACCGCGCGCTCGGCAAGGTCGCAGCCGATCATCTGGCCGGTCCGGAGATAGCGGTGGACATAGGCCGAACCGCCGCCGCGGCCCGAGCCGATGTCGAGCACCCGCTTGCCGCTGAGGTCGATCTGGGTGGCGACGACATGGTAGAGCTGGGCGCAGAAGCGTTCGGCCTCGTCTTCCCGCTGCAGGTCCGGTCCCGGCGCGCCGGGATCGAAGGCGAAGCCATAGTTCATGAACCTGAGGTCGGTCGCGTTCCGAAGATGCCAGCCGAGGCATTCGTAGAGGAGTTTGGCCCGCCGGCCGAAGAAATACCGAAATTCGCTCGGGCGCGTTACCGCCATACCACTGCTCCGATATGTCCGCCCCGCGCGCCAAGCATCGGCCGGGAGCGGCATCGAAGTCAATCGTGACGTCTCGGCCGGGCTCAGGCCGCACCGATCCCGCGCAGGATGATCGTCTTGACGCTCTCCTTGGCGGCCTTCCACTGCCGGTCGCTCAGGGGTCTGCCGCCGTTTAGCGTCTCGATCTGGTGGCCGAAGTCGGCGTAGTGCTGGGTCGTGGCCCAGAGCATGTAGAGGAGGTGCCTCGGGTCCACCGGCGCCATCTTGCCCTCGTCGATCCAGCGCTGGATCAGGCCCGCTCGGCCCTTTGTCCACTCCCTCAGCGTGGTTTCCAGGTAATCCTGGATCACCGGCGCGCCGTGCATCACCTCCGAGGCCCAGACCTTCGAGCCGAACGGGTGGCGGCGCGAAATCTCCATCTTCGCGTCGATATAGGCGCCGATCGCCTCGACCGGGCCGGGGGCATCGTCGAAACTGTCCGCCGCATGCAGCCAGATCTCGAAAATCTGTTGCACCACCTTGCGGTAGAGTTCTTCCTTGGTGGCGAAATAGTAGTGCAGGTTGGCCTTGGGCAGCCCCGCCATGTCGGCGATGAGTTGCATCGTCGCCCCGCCGAACCCGGCCTCGGCGAAGACCTTCTCGGCCGCCGCCAGGATCCGCGCCTCGTTTTCCCGCCGCGTGGCGTCGCGCTTCGAGATGCGTCCGGATGCGGCCATGTCCCTCAATATTTTCGTTGACCGGTTGGTCAGGTTGTGGTGCTCTCAACCTTGACCATACGGTCAGAAAGAGAGTCGCCGCAAGGGGCATCAAGATCCCGGGGGCGACCGACAGGAGGAGAGAGATGTCCGCACCCGGAGAGAACCTCAGGATTGACCCCGCACGACTTTGGGATTCACTCGTGGAGATGGCGAAGATCGGCCCGGGCGTCGCGGGCGGCAACAACCGCCAGACGCTGACCGACGCCGACAGCGAGGGGCGGAAACTCTTCCAGTCCTGGTGCGAGGCCGCCGGCATGACGATGGGCGTCGACCAGATGGGCACGATGTTCGCGCGCCGCGAAGGCGAGGACCCGGACGCGCTGCCAGTCTACATGGGCTCGCATCTCGACACCCAGCCGACCGGGGGCAAGTATGACGGGGTGCTGGGGGTGCTCGGGGCGCTCGAATGCGTCCGAACGATGAACGACCTCGGGATCAAGACGAAGCACCCGATCGTGGTGGTGAACTGGACCAACGAGGAGGGGACGCGCTTTGCCCCGGCGATGCTCGCCTCCGGGGTCTTCGCGGGCAAGCATGAATTGCAGTGGGCCTATGACCGCGAGGACCATGACGGCAAGACATTCGGCGACGAACTGAAGCGTATCGGCTGGGTCGGCGACGAAAAGGTTGGTGACCGCAAGATGCACGCGCTCTTCGAGCTGCATATCGAACAGGGCCCGATTTTGGAGGCCGAGGGCAAGGATATCGGCGTTGTTACCCACGGGCAGGGGCTCAGATGGATCGAATGCACCGTGACCGGGAAGGAGAGCCATACCGGCTCCACGCCAATGCACATGCGCAAGAATGCGGGCCGGGGATTGGCGCTGGTGACCGAGCTCGTCCACGAGATCGCGATGAAGAACCAGCCGAACGCGGTGGGCGCCATCGGCCATATCGACGTCTACCCGAACTCGCGCAACATCATCCCCGGTAGGGTCGTCTTCACGGTCGACATGCGGACCCATATCCTTCCCAAGCTCAACGCGATGGTAGCGGAGTTCATGGAGCGCGCGCCGAATCTCTGCGAGGAGATCGGGGTCGGATTCGAGGCGAAGATCGTCGGCCAGTTCGACCCGCCCGCCTTCAACGAGGATTGCGTGAAGGCCGTGCGGTCGGCGGCCGAACGGCTCGGCTACAGCCACATGGACATCGTCTCGGGGGCCGGCCACGACGCTTGCTGTATCAATGACGTGGCGCCGACCGCGATGATCATGTGCCCCTGCGTCGACGGGCTTTCGCACAACGAGGCCGAGGAGATCAGCCCGGAATGGGCGGCGGCGGGGACGGATGTGCTGTTGCACGCGGTTCTGGAGACGGCGGGGGTCGTGAGGTGAACCAAGAAATGCACTCACTGCACTTGAGGCGATGCACTTTGCATCGCTGTTATTATGGAATTGCGTCGTGTCCGGTAGCCATGCCCAAGATTTCAAGCGAACCAACTGCGAAGTCGTATCAACTTCGAGAGACAATACTCAATCGTGTAGAAGCTCGCTTGGCCAATAGCTATCGCCAGGGCAAGGGTGTGAACATCACTGCCGACGAACTCACGGTTCTCTACGAGCGGTACTTCGGGGCACTGCGACCAAATCCGCACAGATAAGGATCGAGAATATGACCACAGTCATCAAGAACGGCACCATCGTCACCGCCGATCTGACGTACAAGGCCGACGTGCTGGTCGAGGGCGGGAAGATCGCTCAGATCGGCGAGGGCCTGAAGGGCGACAAGGTGCTCGACGCCACCGGCTGCTATGTCATGCCGGGCGGGATCGACCCCCATACGCATCTGGAGATGCCCTTCATGGGCACTTATTCCACCGACGATTTCGAGAGCGGCACCCGAGCGGCGCTCGCGGGCGGCACGACGATGGTCGTCGACTTCGTGCTGCCGTCGCCGGGGCAGGGGCTCCTTGATGCCAAGCAGATGTGGCACAACAAGTCGGGCCGGGCGAATTGCGACTATTCCTACCACATGGCGGTGACCTGGTGGGGCGAGCAGGTCTTCAACGAGATGAAGGACGTGATCGAGAAGGAGGGCATCACCACCTTCAAGCATTTCATGGCCTACAAGGGCGCCTTGATGGTCAATGACGACGAGATGTATGCCTCGTTCAAGCGGCTCGCGGAGCTGGGCGGCATCGCGCTCGTCCATGCCGAGAACGGCGACGTGGTCGCCGAGTTGCAGCGCAAGCTGATGGAGGACGGAAATACCGGCCCCGAGGCGCATGCCTACAGCCGTCCGCCGCAGGTCGAGGGCGAGGCCACCAACCGCGCGATCATGATCGCCGACATGGCCGGGGTGCCGCTTTATGTCGTGCATACCTCCTGCGAGGAGGCGCACGAGGCAATTCGCCGGGCGCGGATGCAGGGCAAGCGCGTTTGGGGCGAGCCCTTGATCCAGCACCTGACGCTCGATGAGAGCGAGTATTTCAACAAGGACTGGGACCATGCCGCGCGGCGGGTGATGTCGCCGCCATTCCGCAACCAGAAGCACCAGGACAGCCTCTGGGCCGGGCTCATGTCGGGCTCGCTCTCGGTTGTCGCGACCGACCACTGCGCCTTCACGACCGAGCAGAAGCGCTTCGGGGTGGGCGATTTCACCAAGATCCCGAACGGGACCGGGGGGCTCGAGGACCGGATGCCGATGCTCTGGACGCATGGCGTGAACACCGGTCGGCTGACGCCGAACGAGTTCGTCGCGGTTACCTCAACGAACATCGCCAAGATCCTGAATTGTTACCCGAAAAAGGGCGCGATCCTTGTCGGGGCCGATGCCGATATCGTGGTCTGGGATCCCGAGCGGACCAAGACGATCAGCGCCAAGTCACAGCAGTCGGCCATCGACTACAACGTCTTCGAGGGTCATGACGTGAAGGGTCTGCCGCGCTACACGCTGACCCGCGGCATGGTCGCGGTGAACGACGGCAAGGTCGAGACCCGCGAGGGCCACGGCGAGTTCGTCCGCCGCGAGGCCGGCAACCCGGTCAACAAGGCGCTGTCGAGCTGGAAGGAGCTGACGAGCCCACGACCGGTGAAGCGGACCGGCATTCCGGCGAGCGGGGTGTGATGAAGACTTTCCGCATGCGCTGGGGGCTTGACGCGCGCTTGGTGTGGCTGGTGTTCGCTTCGGTGTTCTTTTCCATTCTGGGCTACAGCGTGTGCGTTGTTTTGATAGCTGTTTGGCAAAATCCCGGGGAGATTGGGCGTGCATTCCTGTTTCTTCCCTGGGCAGTCTTTGGCTGGGGGCCCCTGATCGTCGTTTTCATTGGCCTCAAGGCGCCCTACGCCTTTCCCATCGCGATCGCATTCTGGAGCGCATGCTTCCGTTTCGCGTCTGCCCGCGGCCTGTCGCGGCGCAGGGCGGCCCAGATTGCGGCGGCAGCCACGGGCTTTGGCTTCTGGGCTGCATTGTTCGTCGCCGATTGGGCCAATGCCGGGGCATTCGATTCTTGGGAGCGCAGTATCCCGGCTCTCGCCACAGTCGGGTCTGTTTCCGCGTTGGTCAGCGCGTTGGCGGCGACCATGATCTATCGCTCCGAACCGGAAACTGACGTCAGGCGGATGTGCGCATGAAAGATACCACGACAACCGCCGGAACCGTAATCGAGGCGCGGGGGCTCGGGCTGACGTTCCAGACCAGCGACGGCCCCGTCCATGCGCTGAAGGATGTGAACCTGACGGTCGAGAAGGGCGATTTCGTTTCCTTCATCGGGCCCTCGGGTTGCGGTAAGACCACGTTTCTCAGGGCCATCGCCGCGCTGGAGCATCCGACGGAAGGCACGCTCACCGTCAACGGCATGGAGCCGGATGCGGCGCGGCAGGCGCGGGCCTATGGCTATGTGTTCCAGGCGGCGGGGCTTTACCCGTGGCGGACGATCGCCGGGAACATCAGGCTTCCCCTTGAGATCATGGGGTTTTCGCGAGCAGAGCAGGCGGCGCGGGTGGAGAAGGTGCTTTCGCTCGTGGATCTTGAGGGCTTCGGCAAGAAGTTCCCCTGGCAGCTCTCGGGGGGCATGCAGCAGCGCGCCTCGATCGCACGGGCGCTGGCTTTCGACGCCGATATCCTTCTCATGGACGAGCCCTTCGGGGCGCTCGACGAGATCGTGCGGGATCGGCTCAACGAGGAGCTTTTGAAGCTCTGGGCGCGGACCGAGAAGACCATCGGTTTCGTTACCCATTCGATCCCGGAGGCGGTCTATCTCTCCACCAAGATCGTGGTGATGTCGCCCCGTCCGGGGCGGATCACCGACGTGATCGAGTCGACCCTGCCGAAGGAGCGGCCGCTCGACATCCGCGATTCGAGGGAGTTCATCGAGATCGCCCACCGGGTGCGGGAAGGCTTGAGGGCGGGGCATGGCGATGAGGTCTGACTGCGGTCGGCGAAGTGTCGGCAAGGTGTATGGCACGTCTTCGGCCGGCGTCGGGCCGGTCTTGACCGGGAACTGGGGGCTGTCTGCCCCCCGGTCCCGGGCCAGGCCCGGGACTCCCCCCGAGGATATTTTCAAAAAGAAGAGGGGGCCGGGGGAATGAGGTCAGTCCTGCCCATCCTCGCCGTGCTCGCCGCCATCGTCGCGCTCTGGTATGCGGCGACGGTCTGGCTCAACAGCCAGTGGACCTACGACCAGGCGGCGCGGGCCGGGGTCGAGGTGAGTTTCGGCGAGGTCGTTGTCGACACGCTGAACCAGGACCGCCCGGTCCTGCCGGCGCCGCACCAGGTGGCCGAGGGGCTCTGGGACGGGCTCGCGGGGCAGAAGGTCACCTCGAAGCGGAGCCTCGTCTATCATGGCTGGGTGACGCTCTCGGCGACGCTCGTCGGCTTCGCCATCGGCACCGGGCTCGGGATCCTGCTCGCGGTCGGGATCGTCCACAACCGGGCGATGGACATGAGCGTCATGCCCTGGGCGATCGCGAGCCAGACGATCCCGATCCTCGCCATTGCGCCGATGGTGATCGTGGTCTTCGCCTCGGTCGGGCTCACCGGGCTCATTCCGAAGGCGATCATCTCGGCCTACCTGTCGTTCTTCCCGGTCGTGGTCGGCATGGCGAAGGGGCTGCGCTCGCCCGACGCGATGCAGCTCGATCTATTGAAGACCTACAATGCGGGGGGCTGGGACACGCTCTGGAAGCTCCGGCTGCCCGCCTCGATGCCCTATCTCTTCGCCTCGCTCAAGGTCTCGGTCGCGGCCTCGCTCGTCGGTGCGATCGTGGGCGAACTGCCGGCGGGGGCCACGTCGGGTCTCGGTGCGCGGCTCTTGTCGGGGAGCTATTACGGCCAGACGATCCAGATCTGGGCGGCGCTCTTCGCGGCGGCGATCCTTGCCGCGGGACTGGTGATGATCATCGGCGGGATCGAGCGCGGCACCCTGCGGCGGATGGGGATGGCGCGATGAGCTGGCTCTGGGGGGCAATCCTGTTCTGGCTCGGGGCCTGGGCGCTGAATGCCCGGCTCGCGGGCTCCCGGTTCGCGGGGCGAAGGGTGGTGCGGTTCTTCGTGCCGGCGCTCTTCGGGGTGACGCTGCTTGTCCTCTGGGAGGGGATCGTGCGCGGGCTCGGCGTGCCGGGCGTGATCCTGCCGCCGCCCTCCGCGATCTGGGAGACCATCACCGGGGCGGTGCCGGTCCTTTGGGGCGATTTCGTCCAGACCATCGTCAAGGGCGCCCTGTCGGGCTATGTCATCGGCTGCGGCGCGGCCTTCCTGACCGCGGTGGCGATCGACCGCTCGCCCTTCCTGCAGCGGGGGCTGTTGCCGGTGGGCAATTTCGTCGCCGCCCTGCCGATCGTCGGCATCGCGCCGATCCTCGTGATGTGGTTCGGTTTCGACTGGCAGTCGAAGGCCGCCGTCGTCGTCGTGATGGTGTTCTTCCCGGTCCTCGTGAACACCGTCGCCGGGCTCGCCGCGACCGAGCGGATGCAGCGCGACCTGATGGCGACCTATTCGGCCTCCTACTGGCAGACGCTTTTCAAGCTCAGGCTGCCGGCTGCGATGCCCTTCGTTTTCAACGGGTTGAAAATCGCCACGACTCTTGCGCTGATCGGCGCTATCGTGGCCGAGTTCTTCGGATCGCCGATCCGCGGCATGGGCTTCAGGATCTCGACGGAGGTCGGGCGGCTCGCGCTCGACATGGTCTGGGCCGAGATCGCGGTGGCCGCGCTGGCCGGGTCGGCATTCTACGGGTTGGTGGCGGCGGCCGAGAAGGCCGTCACCTTCTGGCATCCCTCGCAAAGAGGGCGGAAATGACAACAGGGAGGTTGGACAGATGAAGAAGATCTTGACCGCGGCGATGATCGCGGGGTTCGGGGGCGGCGCGGCGCAGGCGGCCGACGATCTGACCCTGCAGCTGAAGTGGGTGACCCAGGCGCAGTTCGCGGGCTATTACGTCGCGCTCGAGAACGGGTTCTACGAGGAGGAGGGCCTCAACGTCACGATCAAGCCGGGCGGGCCCGACATCGCGCCGACCCAGGTGATCGCGGGCGGCGGGGCCGACGTGACCGTCGAGTGGATGCCGGCCGCGCTGGCCGCGCGCGAGAAGGGGCTGCCGCTCGTCAACATCGCGCAGCCGTTCAAGTCGTCGGGCATGATGCTGACCTGCCTCAAGGAGAGCGGGATCGCGAGCCCGGACGACTTCAAGGGCCACACGCTCGGCGTCTGGTTCTTCGGCAACGAGTATCCGTTCCTGAGCTGGATGAGCCAGCTCGGCGTCCCGACCACGGGCGGCGCCGACGGGGTCGAGGTGCTCAAGCAGGGCTTCAACGTCGATCCCTTGCTGCAAAAGCAGGCCTCGTGCATCTCGACCATGACCTACAACGAGTACTGGCAGGTCATCGACGCCGGGATCGCCGAAGGCGATCTGGTGACGTTCAAGTACGAGGACCAGGGCGTGGCGACGCTGGAGGACGGGCTCTATGTGCTTGAGGACAAGCTCGCCGATCCGGCCTTCGAGGACAAGCTCGTGCGGTTCGTGCGGGCCTCGATGAAGGGCTGGAAATGGGCCGAGGAGAATCCCGATGACGCGGCGATGATCGTCCTCGACAACGACGAGACCGGGGCTCAGACCGAGGCGCATCAGAAGCGGATGATGGGCGAGATCGCCAAGCTCACCGCGGGGTCGAACGGCGCCCTCGACGAGGCCGATTACGAGCGGACGGTGGCGACGCTGCTCGGCGGCGGCTCGGACCCGGTGATCTCGAAGGCGCCGGAAGGGGCCTGGACCCACCAGATCACCGACAAGGCGCTACAATAGCGTTTCGCCCGAACCGGAACAGATGGCGCGCGGGGCTCTGCCCCGCGCGTTCTTTTTCCTCCGGTTGATCGGCGTCAGGACCCGGGCGCGGGAGAGCTGGCAATGTTCGGCGCAAGGGCATGCCGTTGGGCCGGAGTCCGGGACGGAGGGCCGGTCCGGCGCTGCGGAGCGATCGAAAGGAGTGAAGATGGCGTTGATCCTGGCGAGACTGGCGGGCGGCCTGCGCCTCGGGGTGCTGGCTTGTGCGATGATCGGCGGCCTTGCGGCCTGCGAGCCGCAGCAACAGGCGATCGGGCAATGCGAGGAAGGTGTTGCGGACATCTCCCGGGTTGCCGACATCGCGCCGGTGAACTGCTGAGGCGCGCGAGGAGCCTTTTCGCTTGCCCTCGCCGGCGGTTCGCGGTCTATCTCGGGGGAAACGGGAGCAAGGGACGCTGAGGCGATGACGGAAGCGACGAGGCAAGGACGGGGCATGCGGACGGCCGGAATTGTCGCCATCGGACTGAGCCTGATCGCGGCGCTCTCGGCCTGTTCGGGTGACAAGACGCCGCTGACCGCCTGCGTGGGCGGTACGCCGGTGGTGGAGCGCACGTTCGACGTCGCGCCGCCGAACTGCTGATGCGCTGAAAATCCCTGCGCAACGGTATCAATTCACTTGTGAAAGCTGTAAACTCGCTCGGCGGGCCGAAGCGGGCTTCGCGGATCGGGTGAGGAACGGATGGCGCGGTCGGCACTGACCGGGACGAGGGTGCGGGAGCGCCGCCTCCTGATCGGCATGAAGCAGGCCGATCTCGCGCGGGCGGTCGAAATCTCGCCGGCCTATCTCAATCTGATCGAGCACAACCGCCGCAGGGTCGGGGCGGAACTCCTTGCCGCCCTGGCGCGGGTGCTCGGCGTCGAGGAGGCGGCGCTGGCCGAGGGCGCGGAGAGCGCGCTTTTCGAGGGGCTGCGCGAGGCGGCGGCCGGCATGGCGGGCGGCGAGGCCGCGCCCGAAGTCGTGCGGATCGAGGAATTCGTCGGGCGCTTTCCCGGCTGGGCCGCCCTTCTGGCGGCGGCGCAGGCGCGGATCGGCACGCTCGAGCGCACGGTCGAGGCACTGAGCGAACGGATGGCGCATGACCCGTTTCTCTTCGCCTCGCTGCACGAGGTGGTCTCGGCGGCGACCTCGGTGCGTTCGACGGCGGCGATCCTCGCCGAGACCGAGGAGATCGACCCCGAGTGGCGGGCGCGGTTCCACCGGAACGTCTACGAGGACAGCATCCGGCTCAGCGATGCCGCGGCGGCGCTCGTGGCCTATCTCGACGCGACCAAGGAAAGCGAGACCGGGCTTTCCTCGCCACAGGAGGAGGTCGAGGCCTGGCTCGAGAAATCCGACTATCACCTCGCCGCACTGGAACGCACCCATCCGCCGCCGGGAGATGCGCTGATCGCCGGGGTGCCCGAGCTGGCGAGCGGGGCAGCGCGCAAGCTCGCGCTCGCTCATATCGCGCGCTACCGCGCCGACGCGGTGGCGCTGCCGCTCGACGGGTTCCGGCGGGCGCTTGAGGCGGCGGGGCCGGACCCGGCGGCGCTGGCGCAGGCGACGGGGGCGGGGCTCGCTCGGGTGTTCCGGCGGCTCGCCACGCTGCCCGAGGGCATGGGGCCGCCCGTCGGCCTCGTCGCTTGCGACGCCTCGGGCACGCTCACCTTCCGCAGGCCCGCGCCGGGCTTCGCGCTGCCGCGCCATGGCGCGGCCTGTCCGCTCTGGCCGCTCTACGAGGCGCTCGCGCGGCCGATGGTGCCGATCCGATCCGCGGTCGAGATGGCGGGGCGGGTGCCGCAAAGGTTCCTGACCTATGCGTTCAGCGAGCCGCGCCATCCCGGAGGCTTCGACGGGCCGCAGGTGGTGGAGGCTCAGATGCTGATTCTGCCCGCCCCCGAGGAGCGCGGCGGCGAGCGGCCGATCGGGCCGTCGTGCCGGATCTGCCCGCGCGGCGGCTGCGCGGCGCGGCGGGAGCCTTCGATCCTTTCCGAGGAGGGCTGAGCGTGGTCGTCCGGCCGCCCGCTGCACGCCGTTACCTTGATCCGCGACTTGCGTTTTGACAGCCGCCCGGAACATCGGCGATAGTCGGATCGGGATGGCGCGAGGCGGGGAGGTCAGGCGGCACATGGGCAGACGGGTCCTGCTGATCGAGGATGAGCCGCATATCGCCGAGGCGATCCGGTTCCTGCTTTCCCGCGACGGCTGGTCGGTGGCAAGCCACGACGAGGGAACCGGCGCGATGGAGGCGATCCGGCGCGAGGGGCCGGATGTGCTCGTGCTCGACATGATCCTGCCGGGCCGCTCGGGCTACGAGATCCTCGGCGACCTGCGCGCCGACCCCGCGCTCGCGGGCCTGCCGGTTCTGGTTCTGAGCGCCCGCGGCCAGGCCGAGGACCGCGCCGCGGCCGTCGAGGCGGGCGCCTCGTGCTTCATGGCCAAGCCCTTCGTCAATTCGGAGATCGTCGCGACCCTGCGGCAGATGGCGGGCGGATGAGCGGGCGCGGGGCGAGATCCGGCGCGGACCGGGCATGAAAAGGCCGAGCCCGCCCCGCTTCCTTGCCCGCAGGAGCTACCGGCGGCGCCGGCTCATAGATGCCGCGCGGCTGCTGCCGGTGCTTGGGTTCATCCTGATCATGGTGCCGATCCTGTGGCGGCCGGGTGCCACGGCGGCGCCTGACACCGCTTTAGGCGGTCTTTACCTCTTCGCGGTCTGGTTCGGACTGATCGGCGCGGCCTTCCTCGTCGCGCGGATCCTCGCGCGTGGCGAGCCGGACGCCGGCGACGGCGAGACGGAGCGGGAGACCCGCTGATGGTGCCGTTCAACATCCTCGTCGCGGTCTGCCTCGTCTATGTCTGCCTTCTGTTCCTCGTCGCCTTCGTGGCCGAACGGCGGGCGGAACGCGGCAAGGCGGGGTTCCTGCGTTCGCCGCTGGTCTACACTCTGTCGCTGTCGATCTACTGCACCGCCTGGACGTTCTACGGCGCGGTCGGCTACGCCGCGCGCTCGGGGCTCGAATTCCTGACGATCTATCTCGGGCCGACGCTGGTGCTGATCGGCTGGTGGGTTCTCCTGCGCAAGCTCGTCAGGATCGGCCAGAGCCAGCGCGTGACCTCGATCGCCGACCTTATCTCGTCGCGCTACGGAAAGTCGAACCTCCTCGGCGTCATCGTGACGGTGATCTGCGTCGTCGCGGCGACGCCCTATATCGCGCTGCAATTGCAGTCGGTGACGCTGTCGTTCGGGGTCTTCGCCTCGGGCACGCCGGAGGGCTGGGCGCTGCCGAACCAGAGCGCCACCGCGCTCTGGGTGGCGGCCGGGCTCACGGTCTTCACGATTCTCTTCGGCACCCGCAATCTCGACGCCAACGAACGCCATCACGGTGTGGTCATGGCGATCGCGCTCGAGGCGGTGGTCAAACTCGTGGCATTGCTGGCGGTCGGCATCTTCGTGGTCTGGGGCGTGGCTGGCGGCTGGGCCGATGTCGCCGCGCGCATCGACGCCTCGCCGATCGGCGACTGGCCGCTGGTGCCCGGGCGCTGGATCGGGCTGACCCTGGTCTCGGCCGCCGCCATCGTCACGCTGCCGCGCATGTTCCAGGTCATGGTCGTGGAAAATTCCGACGAGCGCCACCTCGCCACCGCCTCCTGGGCCTTCCCGCTCTACCTGATGCTGATGAGCCTCTTCGTCGTGCCGATCGCGGTCGTCGGCCTCTCGGTCCTGCCCGAGGGCGCCAATCCCGACCTCTTCGTGCTGACGCTGCCCCTGGCCGAGGGCAAGGGCAAGCTCGCGATGCTCGCCTTCCTCGGCGGGTTCTCCTCGGCGACCTCGATGGTGATCGTGGCGGCGATCGCGCTCGCGACGATGGTGTCGAACCATGTCGTGGCGCCGCTCTGGCTGTCCTTGCGGGCCGGGGGCGCCAAGGCGCCGGGCGATGTGCGCGGGCTGGTCTTGATGTCGCGGCGGGTCTCGATCGCGGCGATCCTGGCGCTCGGCTACATCTATTACAGCCTCTCGGGCGGCTCGGCGGCGCTCGCCGCGATCGGGCTCATCGCCTTCGTCGGCGTGGCGCAGATCCTGCCGGCGATGCTCGGCGGCCTCTTCTGGCGCGGCGCGACCCGGATCGGCGCGGCCCTTGGTCTCACGACGGGATTCCTCGTCTGGCTCTACACGCTCTACCTGCCGTCGTTCGGCGCCGGCGGGCTCCTTTCCGCGGCGGTCCTCGCCGATGGGCCCTGGGGGATCGGCTGGCTGCGGCCGCAGGCGATGTTCGGGGCGCATGGGCTCGACCCCCTGATGCATGCGGTGTTCTGGTCGCTCGCGCTCAACACCTTCACCTTCGTCGCTGGCTCGCTCGTGACTTTCCCCGGACCGGTCGAGCGGATGCAGGGTCTCGCCTTCGTCAACGCCTTCGACCACGATCCCGGCGCGCGGGGCTGGTCGCGCGGCGGCGCCGAGGCCGAGGATCTCCTGACCATGGCGCAGGGCATCCTCGGCGCCGAGGAGGCGCAGGAGTTCTTCCGGACCTGCGCCGAGGCCCAGGGCAAGGCCGGCTTCCTGCCCGACACCACCGCCGACTTCATCGAGCGGCTCGAGCGCCGGCTCTCGGGGGCGGTCGGCTCGGCCACGGCGCATGCCATGGTCGCGCAGTTCGCCGAGGGCGCGGCGGTGTCGGCGCAGGATCTCCTGGCGGTCGCCTCCGAGGCGCAGCAGATCCTCGAATATTCGACCCAGCTCGAAGCCAAGTCCGAGGAACTGGAGCGGACCGCGCGCCAGCTGCAGGAGGCCAACGAGAAGCTCAAGGATCTCTCGGTCCAGAAGGATGCGTTCCTGAGCCAGATCAGTCACGAACTGAGAACGCCGATGACCTCGATCCGGGCGTTCTCGGAGATCCTCAAGGATCCGGACCTGCCCGACGAGATGCAAAAGCAATATGCCGGGGTCATCCATGACGAGACGATCCGGCTGACGCGGCTTCTTGACGACCTGCTCGACCTCTCGGTGCTGGAGAACCGCAAGGTCAAGCTCGACGTCAAGGTGGCGAACCTGCACGACCTGATTTCGAAGGCGGTGCGCTCGGCGTCGAACACGAGGCCGGAGCGGAGCTTCGTCATCCACCGCGACCAGCCGACCGAGCATATCCCGGTGATCACCGATACCGACCGGCTGGTGCAGGTCTTCATCAACCTCGTCTCGAACGCGCGCAAGTATTGCGACGCCGAGCGGCCGGAGCTGACGATCAACGCGCGGCGGCGGGGCAACCGGATCATCGTCGATTTCATCGACAACGGCTCGGGCATCCCGAAGGCCTCGCAGCGGCTGATCTTCGAGAAGTTCGCGCGGCTGACCGATACCGCGCGGGCGGGCGGTGCCGGGCTCGGGCTGGCGATCTGCCGCGAGATCATGGCCAATCTCGGCGGCACCATCGCCTACCTGCCCGGTCAGGGCGGCGCGGCCTTCCGGGTCTCGTTGCCGACCAAGCCTGAGACCAGGGCACAGGAAGCCGCCTGAGGCGGCGCGGATTCAGTCTTTGGTAACTCTGTTCTGCGACGGTCGCCCGGAAAGCCCGCGGCCCATCGCGGCGGGGACGGAGGCATGAGCGAGCGCGCGCCAGAGTCAGTCTTGAAGCGGAAGGCCGGGGCGGGCAGGGCGGCCGCCGGCGCGCCCGCCCCCACGCCCGCGCGGATCTTCGGGCTGGCCTTCGCCAAGGCGGCGCAGGAGATGCTGAAGCTCTCGGTGGCGGTCGATGAGGCCAGCGAAACGCGGATGTCGGCGGCCGAGATTTCGGAGCGGTTGCCGGAACGGGCGCTCCTGGCGGTGATCGAGGGGCCGGGCGAGGGGCTCGGTCTTGTCGTCCTGTCGGCCGAAACCCTGGCGAGCCTGATCGAGATCCAGACCACCGGCCGGATCGGCGGCCCCGAAGTCGCGGCACGGCGGCCGACCCGCACCGATGCGGCGATGTCGGCGCGGTTCCTCGACGGGATCCTCGGCACCGCGGAGACGCTTCTCGAGGCCGATCCGGCGCTGAGCTGGGCGGGCGGATTCCGCTACGCCTCGTTTCTCGAAGACCCGCGCACGCTCGCGCTCATCCTCGAGGAGCCGGCCTATCGCGTGGTCACGCTCACGCTGCGGTTCGGCGCGGAGGCCGCGCGCCGGGGGACGCTTCTGGTCACCCTGCCGGCCGAGGGGCGCGGGGCGGCTCCGGCGCCGCGCGGGTCCGCGATGGCGGATTCGGCGAGGGATGCCGCGGCGGCGCGGGCCTGGAGCGAACGGATCGAGGCGGCGGTGATGGGTGCCGGAACCGAACTCGAGGCGGTGCTCGACCGGGTCAGGCTGCCGCTCGCCGAGGTGCTGGCGCTGGAGCCGGGCGCGATGGTGACATTGTCGAAAGGCGCCCTATCGCGGCTCAGGGTAGAAGGACGGGGGCGGCGCCTCATCCTCTACGGCCGCCTCGGGCAGTGCCAGGGCAGCTACGCGGTGCGGCTGCATCTCGGCCTCGACGAGGCGGAGGCCGGCGCCGCGCTGCCCGCACCGTCAGCGCCGGGTCCTGCGGAGGGACCGGCCTGAACGCCGGAGTTTCGGGGGCGCGTGACGACGGCCGGGCGATTTGCGGCGCCCGGCGCAGGAGGCGGTGGGCTCCGGAAGGGACGGTCCGGGCGGGCGTCAGCGCGCGGCCAGAGCGTCGATATGGGGGCGGAACGGTTCGAGATTGTAGCCCCAGCGCGCCGCGGTCTCGATCAGGTCCGCAGTCGGGCGACGCCCCGCCTGGCTCAGCGCCCAGACGATCGAGGAGCGGTTGCCGGAGGCGCAATAGGCCAGGACCGGTCCCGTCGCCGAGGCGATCGCGTCGCGCTGCGCGGTCACGTTCTCGGCCGTGATCGCGCCGCCGATCACCGGATTGGCGACGAAGCCGATGCCCGCAGCCTCGACCACCGCCCGCAGCCGGTCGGTCTGCAGATCGGGAGGGATCTCGCCGTCCGGCCGGTTGTCGATCACGAGCACGAAACCCGCCGCCCGGATCGCTGCGACATCCTCGACGGCAATCTGCGGCGAGACGGCGTAGTCGGGGGTCAGTTGGCGGATGTCCATGATCTCTCCTCAGGCGGTGGTGCGCCGGCCGCTGCCGGTCCGCGGGCGGGGCGCCGGCGAACATACCGGGCATCGGTGGCGGAAGGAAGAGCCGACCGCGGGCATCGCCGCGGAGCGGCCAAGACCCCGTGGAAAGCGAATAAAAACCGCCTATCCGGGGGCAAGATCGCAGGATTGACTTGCATCAAGGCCGATAGGCACCCAGCCTGAATAGTAGAGACCGGGGATTGGTATAGGAGAGCCAGATGAAGTCCGTCGCCCAACGCAAGGTTGAGCTCGAAACACGCCGCGACGATCTGCAGGCGCGGATCGCCGAGATCGGCGCCGAGTTCGACAGCCACGAAGCCAAGGATTGGGAAGAGATGGCGACGGAGCGTGAGGCCGACGAGGTGCTGGAGGATCTCGGCCATTCGGCGCATCAGGAACTGCGTATGATCGAGGCCGCGCTGGTGCGGGTCGATGAGGACGAATACGGCTTTTGCGTTCAGTGCGGCAACCAGATCGCCGAGGAGCGTCTCGACCTTCTGCCCGCGACGCCGTTCTGCCGCAACTGTGCTCCGCGCAAGTAGGGTCGCGTGGGCAGCCTGTTGTTGCCAAGCCGCGCCTGAGCCGTAGAGTGGTGAGGAATACCGCTTCGCTAGAAGGGCAGGCATGACGGAAGAGGCAGGCATCGCCATCGGCGACGGGATCGCCACCATCACGCTCGACAATCCGCCGGTGAACGCGCTCGGCGCGGGCTTGCGCGCCGGACTGATGGCCGCGCTCAGGGCCGCGCTCGACGATCCCGGAGTGCGGGTGATCGTGCTCACCGCGGCGGGACGGACCTGGCCCGCGGGTGCCGATATCCGCGAATTCGGCCATCCGCCGGTGGCGCCCCTGCTGCCCGAGGTCTGCCAGGCGGTCGCCGGCAGCGCCAAGCCGGTGATCGCCGCGCTGCACGGCACGGTGCTCGGCGGCGGGCTGGAGCTTGCGCTCGCGGCGCGGGTGCGGCTCGCCGAACCGGGCACCGAGCTCGGCCTGCCGGAGGTCACGCTCGGGATCCTGCCGGGCGCCGGGGGCACCCAGCGGCTGCCGCGGCTCATTGGCGCGAAGCAGGCTTTCGGGCTGATGCTGAGCGGGCTGCCGATCGGTGCGGAACGGGCGATGGAGCTTGGCCTCGTCGATGCGGTGACCGAGGGCGGATCGTCGGCGGCGGCCGAACGGCTGGCGCGGGCCTATCTCGCCGGCGAGGCGGAACTGCCCGAGGCCGAGGAGCGGCGCCGCGGCCGGGCCGATCCGGGCGCCTGGCTGACGGCGGTGGCCGAGGCGAGGGCGAGGCTTGGCGATCCGCGGCTGCCGGCGCCGGGGCGGATCATCGACTGCGTCGAGGCGGCGCTGCTCCTGCCCGAGGACGAGGGCTTCGCCTTCGAGCGCGCGGCCTTCGAGGACCTCGTCGCGACGCCGGAGGCGGCGGCTCTGCGCCATGCCTTCCTCGCCGAACGCCGCGCGGCGAAGCAGCCCGACCTCGCCCATGTGGCGCCGCGCGAGATCCATCATGTCGGCGTCGTCGGCGCCGGGCTGATGGGGGCGGGCATCGCCACGGCGCTCCTTGGCGTGGGCTATGGCGTGACGCTGGTGGAGCGCGACGGCGATGCGCTCGCCGCCGGGCTCGCGCGCGTCGCGGCCCATCACGAACGGGCGGTCGCGAAGGGCCGGCTCAGCCCCGAGGCGCGCGAGGCCGAATGGGCGCGGATCGCCGGGGCGACCGAAATCGCGGCGCTCGCAAGGGCCGACCTGGTGATCGAGGCCGCCTACGAGGACGAGGCGGTGAAGGCGGGGATCTTCGCCGAACTCGACCGGGTGGCGCGGCCGGGCGCGATCCTGGCCACCAACACCTCCTATCTCGACGTCAACCGGATCGCGGCGGCGACGTCGCGGCCACGGGACGTGGTCGGGCTGCATTTCTTCTCGCCCGTGCAGGCGATGAGGCTCGTCGAGGTCGTCGTGGGAGCGGAAACCGCGCCCGATGTCATAGCCACCGCCTTCACGCTCGCCCGGCGGATGGGCAAGGTCGCGGTGCGCGCCGGGGTCTGCGACGGGTTCATCGGCAACCGGATCCTGACCGCCTATCGCACCGCTGCAGACTTCCTGGTCGAGGACGGTGCCTCACCATACGACGTCGACCGGGCGATGGTCGACTGGGGCTTTCCGCAGGGGCCCTACCAGGTGCTCGACATGGCCGGGCTCGACATCTCCTGGGCGCGCCGCAAGCGGCTCGAGGCGACCCGCGACCCGGCACGGCGCTATGTCGCGATCGGAGACCGGCTCTGCTTGGCGGGGCGGTTCGGGCGGAAGGCGGGCAAGGGCTACTACCTTTACCCCGAGGGCGCATGGCAGGGTGTCAAGGATCCCGAGGTCATGGCGCTGATCGCGGCCGAGCGCGAGGCGCGGGGCATCGTCGCGCGCGAGGTGACCGCGGCGGAGATCCAGGACCGGGCGCTCGCGGCGATGGCCAACGAGGGCGCGCGGATCCTCGAGGAGGGGATCGCGGCGCGGCCCTCGGACATCGACCTCGTGATGCTTCTGGGCTACGGCTTCCCGCGCTGGCGCGGCGGGCCGATGCTGGCGGCCGACCAGGCCGGATTGCTCGCCCTGCGCAACCGGCTCGTCGACTACGCCCGCGAGGAGGAGGCGTTCTGGCGCCCTGCCGCCCTCTGGGACGAGCTGATCAAGTACGGCCGTAAGTTCGCCGATCTGAACGACTGAGCTTCATGTTTCCGTAAATATCCCCGCCGGAGGCAAATGCCGCTGGGGCAGGACGCTCCGCGGGGGATATTTGGAGCAAGATGAAAGCGCCGGTTCAGCCGAGCATGATGCCGGCGACCACCATCATCAGCCCGAGCGCCGACAGCAGGAGGGCCGCGAAATTCAGTGTGACCGCGCGCTGCAGGCGGGCGCGGAGTTCGGGGTCGGGCAGGTTTTCGCGGCGGGCGCGGGCGACGCTCAGGATGCACCAGACGAGTGCGGCGAGCCCCGCGAACGTGACCAGCGCGCCGGTCCAGATGAGCCAGTCCATGGCGGTTCTCCCCTTGCCTCCGCCCGCCCTAGCGCGAAGCCGCCGGGAGGGCAAGGCCGGGCCTTGAAGCACCGCGCGCGAGCGTCTAGTCAGGATGCCGGCCCCCTAGAGGAGAATGCGTGATGAACCAGCCCGTGTCCGATGCCACCTACAACGTCGCCGCCGACGAGCTGCGCCAGTTCATCGAACGCTACGAGCATCTGGAAGCCGAGAAGAAGGACATCGCCGAGCAGCAGAAGGAAGTGATGGCCGAGGCCAAGGGGCGCGGCTACGACACCAAGGTGCTGCGCAAGATCGTCGCGCTGAGAAAGCGCGACAAGGACGACATCGCCGAGGAAGAGGCGGTGCTGGAGATGTACAAGGCCGCGCTCGGCATGGAGTGAGCCGGCCCCGGCCTTCCTCCCGGCGCGCGTCCGCGCGTCGTGCTATGCTCGGGCAGAGCATGAGCGAGGGAGGAAGCCATCACCAAACCGGTTTGCGCCATTCTCGGGGTCGGTCCCGGCAACGGGATGGCCTGCGCCCGGCGGTTCTCGGACGGCGGATATGCGCTCGGGCTCTGTTCGCGGCGCGGGCCGGATGCGGCGGCGCTCGCCTCGGTCGGTGACGCGCATGGCTATGCCTGCGACGTGACGGATCCGGATTCGCTCGCTGCGGCGCTGGCGGCGATCCGCGCCGATCTCGGGCCGATCGAGACGCTTATCTTTAACGCGGGATCGGCGCATTGGGGTGATATCGACGCGCTGGACGCCGACGCCCTGCGCCGCGATGTCGAGGTCAATGCGGTCGGTCTCTTCATGGCCGCGAAGGGTGTGCTGCCCGGCATGCGGGAGCTCGGGCGCGGCAATATCGTGGTGATCGGCGCGGGGGCTGCGCTGCGCGGGCGGCCCGGCACCATCGCCTTCGCGGCCGGAAAGGCGGCGCAGCGCTCGGTGGCACAGTCGCTCGCCCGCCAGCTCGGGCCGGAGAACATCCATGTCGCCTATCTCGTCCTGGACGGGGTCGTCGATCTCGCCACCACCAAGGCGCGGATGCCGGACAGGCCGGAGACCTTCTTCCTCTCGGCCGACGGCGTTGCCGAGGCCGCCTTCGCGGTGACCCGGCAGGACCGGCAGGCCTGGAGCTTCGAGCTCGATCTCAGGCCCTTCGGCGAGAGCTGGTAGGATCAGGGCTGGAGAAAGGTCACGCCCGGCATCGAAGCGATCTCGGCGCAGTCCTCCTCGTAGGCCGCGGTCATGGCGGCGACGAGCGCCTCGTCCCAGCCGGGCAGCGCGATCTCGACCTCGATCTCCTCGGGGCGGGCGAAGCGGTCGAGGAAGTCGGCGGTGATCTCGCGCCGCTCGGCGACCGTCGCGGGCGGATGCGCGTCGAGATGGGCCTTGAGTTCGGCGAGCCCGTCCTCGGTCATGATCGTCGCGAGCAGGTCGAAGTCACCTTCGAGCATCGCGTCGGGCCCGAGCCCGGCGAGGCCGCGCAGGATCTCCGGCCAGAGGAGCGGCGTGTCCTCGTTGCACCAGAGCGTAAGATGGAGGTCGGGGCGCTGGTCGAGCACGCGTTCGATCGCGGGCGCCCAGCGCAGCGCCATCGGGTCGGTGTCGCCCATGACCTCGTCGTAGCTGCGGTCCGCCGCGCGCTCGATCAGCGCCGGGACCAGCGTCGCGGGGTTGCGCAGCGCGAGGTGGAACTCGGTCTCGGCCTCGGGGAAGAGATTGGCATAGGAGGCGATGCGCATCGGCGCGGTGGCGTAGAAGACGCCGTCGGCGACGACGTTGACCGGAAAGCAGATCAGGCCGTCATGGCTGAAGACCAGCCTCTGCGCCGTCTCGGTCTCCATCACCGCGTCGAGGATGACCTGCTGGGCATCGGCGCCGGCATAGCCGCCCTTGAGCGACTTGGCCACCTTGGGCAGGAGCGTCCGGTACTGCCGCGAGGCGGGCACCGAGATGCCTTGCGCCTCGAGCGTGCCGCGATTCTTCAAAAGCGCCCGGAGGAGCCGTTCGTCGTCGGTGCAGTGCGCCCCGAGGTGATACACGATCTGCATGACGCCTGCCCGTTCCCACTCGCTTCCGGCGCCGACCCTATACGGGCTTGCTGGACAGGAAAACCGCTTTCCTGTAACCGCTGTGGTCATGGCCGAGCAAAACAGTCAAGCAATCGCGGGCGGGGAAATCGTGGCGGGCAGGGGCCGGGCGCGGGCGGCGGCGTCGCATGGTCCGAGAGCCGGAAGCGGCCTGTGGTCGGCCGGCGCGCTGGCGATCGCGGCGCTGGTGGTGATGCCGATCGTCGCGGTGCTGGTGCTTGCCTTCCATCCGACCGAGAACATCTGGCCGCATCTCCTGTCGACGACGCTGCCGCGCTATGCCGCGAACACCGCGATCCTGACGGTGGCGACCGGCGCGCTCGCGGCGGCGGTGGGGGCCGGGGCGGCCTGGCTCGTGACGATGTACCGCTTCCCGTTCTCGCGGCTCCTCGAATGGCTGCTGCTCCTGCCGCTCGCGATCCCGGCCTATATCGGTGCCTATGCGCTGGTCGATTCCCTCGACTATTCCGGCCCGGTGCAGGTTGCCTTGCGCGACACGATGGGCTGGACCTCGGCGCGCGACTACTGGTTTCCCGCGGTCCGCTCGCGCACCGGGGCGGTGATCGTCCTTGCCGCGGCGATGTATCCTTACGTCTACATGCTCGCCCGTGCCGCCTTCCGCGAGACCTCGGCGGCGAGCTACGAGGTCGCCCGCGCGCTTGGCGCGGGGCCGGTGGGGCTGTTCTGGCGGGTCGGGATGCCGCTCGCGCGGCCGGCGATCGCGGCGGGCGCCGCGATCGTGATGATGGAGACGGTGAACGATTTCGGCGTCGTCGACTTCTTCGCGGTGCAGACGCTGACGACCGGGATCTTCACGGTCTGGCTCGAAACCGGCAATGCCGGCGGCGCGGCGCAGATCGCCTGCGTGATCCTCGCGGTGATCCTCGCGCTGGTGGCGCTGGAGAAGGTCAGCCGGCGCAATTCGCGCTACTACCAGTCGGCGCGGCAGTCGCGGCCGGTGACGAAGATCGCGCTGACCGGCTGGGCGGGGCGGGTGGCGATGCTGCTTTGCGTGCTGCCGGTGGCGATGGGCTTCGTTCTGCCGCTCGGCGTGATCCTTGGCCATGCCTTCGACTCGCCCGATACCTGGCTCGGCGCCGGTCTTGGCCGGGCGTTTCTCAACACGCTGACGGTGGGCGGGGCGGCGGCGCTGCTGACCGTCACCGGCGCGCTCTTCATGGTCTACGGGGTGCGGCTCACGGGGCGGCGGCTGCCGAAGCTGGTGCTGCCGGTGACGACCATCGGCTATGCCGCGCCGGGCGCGGTGCTGGCGGTCGGCATCCTCATTCCGGTCGCGGCCTTCGACCACCGGGTGGCAGACGCTGTGCTGTGGCTCACGGGGCGCGATCCGGGCCTGATCCTCACCGGTTCTGCGGCAGCGATCGTCTTCGCCTACACGGTGCGCTTCTTCGCCATCGCCCAAGGCGCGACCGATGCGGCTTTCGGCCGGGTCTCGCCCTCCCTGCCGATGGCGGCGCGGTCGCTCGGCCGCACGGCGGGCGGCGCTTTGCGCGAGGTCTACCTGCCCCTGATGAAAGGCTCGGTCGGCACCGCGCTCCTGCTCGTCTTCGTCGACTGCGTGAAGGAGCTGCCGGCGACGCTGCTTCTGCGCCCGTTCAACTACGACACGCTTGCAACCCGCGCGCATGAGAAGGCGAGTCTGGAAAACATCGCCGAGGCGGCGCCGCCGGCACTTCTGGTGATCGCGGTGGGGCTGGTGGCGGTCGGGTTGCTCGCGCGCGCAAACCTCAGGGCTCGGACGCGGTGAGGGCCGCGCCGCCGCCCCGCGTGGTGATCGTGATGGGGGTGGCAGGGGCCGGCAAGTCGACGCTGGCCGCAGCGCTGGCCGCGACGCTCGGGGCGCGGTTCATCGAGGGCGACGCCTATCACCCCGAGTGCAACATCGCCGCGATGTCCGCGGGTCGGCCGCTCACCGACGACATGCGGCAGGGCTGGCTCGACCGGCTGGCCGCGGAGGCGGCGGGAACGCCGGGGCGCGTCGTCCTGGCCTGTTCTGCGTTGAAACGCGCCCATCGCGAGCGGCTCCGCGCCGGGATCGGCGCCTGCCGATTTCTTCATCTGGCCTGCGACCCCGGCGTCGCCGCCACCCGGATCGCCACCCGGCAGGGACATTTCATGGCGCCGTCGCTCCTGCCGAGCCAGTTCGCCGCGCTCGAGCCGCCGGCGCCTGACGAGGCGGACGCAGTGACGCTCGCCGCCGCTCTGACGCCGGGCCAACTCCTTGCCACGGCACTTCTGCATGTCGGATGAGGCTTGCGCGCGGGCGCGGGGAGATTTATCTCCACAGATGTGCCCCTATAGCTCAGCTGGTAGAGCATCTGATTTGTAATCAGGGGGTCGGGGGTTCAAGTCCCTCTGGGGGCACCATGGATTTCAAATGAGCCATGGCCGAACCCGGGTGATGGGGTTTGAGAAGGCGGCGTATCGTGGCGGGTGGCGGATCCTGCCAGAACCTCCAAAGGTGCGATAGGCCATGAAAGACGATACTTGCATCCTCCCCCACGCCAGCCGGAGTCTGTCATCGCTCCGCTGACATTGCCGGTCACTTCGGCATGCTGCCGATCTGCCCGGGCGTCTACTTATCCATCCAGAACGTCATGTACAGAACATCTCCGCAAGTATTCAGGAGCCCATGACCAGAGAATGTGACGCCAGTTCCCTCGGGGTCATCATGGCTGATGTAAGCTAGAAGCCGGGGACCCTCCAGTAGGCGCCGCCACCACGGAACGTCGCTTTTCTCCGAGTCGTCTGCCCACGGGTTTTTCTCCGGATCCGAAACAACACCGCAACACGCCGGATCTGCCGATTGCATCTGTTCGATGCTCGGTATTTCCAGGTTTCTTGCAGCAACCCACTTGTTTTGTATTGATGTTCGAAGCGTTGCCAGCAGTTCTTGATCTTGAAGTCGCCGCCCAAGTTGGGGGCAGTCAAAATCGGACTCACGCCATCCTTCAGATAATGTCAAACCAGGAGTTGCGATGATTAGCATCGCAAGCGCGCAGACGGAATGTGTTCGCAATTGAAGTCTTGTTCTCCGGCTATGCGCAGATTCGCCCAATCCAGCCAGAAGAAGCAAGATCGTCAGGGTATCGTCAACATGGACGATACACCTTTCGTTGTCTGACGCAGTGAATGACGGGGACTCTGCTGCACAAACCGTTGAGGGATTCAGCTTTAGAATCCAGTGTGGTAGCCGCGATGGACAAGCTCACCGACACCCCCGATCCACAAGACCGGGAACTGGCCAGCCTGTAACGAAGCGCTCAAGCGCCGCGGCTCGCTGACGATCTGGTTCGACTCCGAGAAGAGGTGGCATGCCGCGCCGTCAAGTCGTCGACCCCGCCGCAGCGGTCCGGTTCCGGCCGCGACGAACACCGGGATGGAGCCTGGATTGCAGCACCGGAAAGGCATCCTCAAGGAAGCGCCGGGCGGAGTTCCGTAAGCTTCTCTCACTTGAAGGGCTACTTCTTCCGGCCGCCGCCGTTGCCGCCTCCCTTGTCCTTTCCGCGACTCTTGTCCTTACCTTTGGCCTTACCTTTGGCCTTGTCCTTGCTCTTGCTCTTGCTCTTGCTGGCGCCGTTGCTATTGCCGCTGCTGCCATCATTGCTACTGCGGTCAGCCTTAGCGCTGCCGCTTCCGCCAGAGTTGCTGCCGCCGCTTGCGCCAGCGTTGCCGCCGCCGCCGCTTGCGCCAGAGTTGCTGCCGCCGCTTGCGCCAGCGTTGCTGCCGCCGCTTGCGCCAGCGTTGCTGCCGCCGCTTGCGCCAGAGTTGCTGCCGCCGCTTGCGCCAGCGTTGCTGCCGCCGCTTGCGCCAGCGTTGCTGCCGCCGCTTGCGCCAGCGTTGCCGCCGCCGCTTGCGCCAGCGTTGCTGCCGCCGCTCTTGCCGACGTTGTCGCCTCCGTTCCTGTTGACGTTGCTGCCGCCGCTCCTGCCGACGTTGCTGTTCCTGTCGATATTGCCGCGACCGATCGCTTCCGTCCTGTCGCTGCCGCCGCGGTTCCGGTCGACCCGGACGTTTTCAGTTCGTTCTTCGCCGACACGTCCGCTCGTGATCCAGAGGATGAGCGGCTTGGACCTAGGTACGATGCTCGCGGTGGGGGCAGCGAGATCCGCATCCGGGGCTGCTCCCGATCCGGTCCGGCTCGGCGCGGTGCGATACTGGTCGGCGGAACTTCTGGGTCGCGCGGCGGCGAGGGTGGCCGGCGCTGCCGCCGCTTCCGGTTCGGCCCGGCTCGGCGCAGTGCGATACTGGTCGGCGGAGCTTCTGGGACGCGCGGCGGCGAGGGTGGCCGGCGCTGCCGCCGCTTCCGGTTCGGTCCGGCTCGGCGCGGTGCGATACTGGTCGGCGGAACTTCTGGGCCGCGCGGCGGCGAGGGTGGCCGGCGCTGCCGCCGCTTCTGGTTCGGTCCGGGGCGGCGCGGTGCCGAGCAGCGTATCGGCCCGTTCCCTCAGATCGGCGAGCCGGATTTCGAGCGGCGTGCCGGGTTCGGTCAACTGGGCAGCGCCGCCGATCGTCGCGAGAAGGATCAGCGCGATGGCTTCCAGGCGCCAGCCCGGCGAACGGGACGCGGAGGCAAGTGCCGGTTCTTCGGATTCTGTCCCGGTCGCGGGAGCCGGTGCGGCGTCCGCGACGGCCGTCGGTTCCGAAGTGACCAGCGCTTCGGTCAGAATGAGCGGTGGCGGATCCAACTGCCTTGGGGCGCCAGAACGCCCCAGGATCGACGCGAGCACGGTGGCGGGGGCGTCGGGATCGGCAGACGGAGCGACAGGATGCTGCGAGCCCGACTTGGGCGGAACCGGGGGCGAAACTGAGGTCAGGCTTCGATTTTGCGACAAAGCCTGCGGCGCTGGTGGTGGGTCGGCGCGTTTGGGCGTCATGTCCCCGGACGTCATTCCCCGCGACGGGCGCGCTGCGGCGATGTTCGCGGCCTGGACCGGGCTCAGGTGGATCCGACCGAGCGCCTGCCGGGGGGGCTGGACCCGATAGCCCCCGATGGCGGCGCCAATCTTCTGCGCCACTCCGTTGGTCTGCGCGAAGATTTCCTTCAGCGCCGCGGCGTCAATGTCATCCGGGCGCCCTCCGGCGGCCTTCACGACGTGGCGGACGTAGGCGGCCGTGTCCTCCTCGGTCATCGGGCCAAGCTCGAAGCTTGGACCCACGAGATCGTGCGCGCGGCGATCGACCCAGCCGTGAAGAGGCCGCGAGCCGACGAGGACGAGCTTTAGGCGCGGCCCCTCGTCGAGGCCGCCGGTGGCGAAATAGCACAGTGCAGAGAGCGCCTCTTCCGACAGCCGGTCGGCGTCGTCGACGATCAGAAGCGGAGCGGAGCCATCGGATCCCGCGGATGCAAGGAAGGTCGCGAGACCGGCGCAATTCAGGTCGCGCCGACCGGGCTCATGGGGTTTTCCGAAGACGTTAAGCACCCCGGCGCAGGCATCGTCGGAGAGCGCGGCGGGATCCGGGACGATCCGGATGAGGCGTTCACTCTTCTCGCGCCGGGCGAGTTCGCGGATCAGGGTCGAGCGGCCGGTGCCCGGATCTCCGGTGAAGATGGTGAGCGGCGCGCGGTTCTTGGCCGCGAAGTCGAGCCGGTCGAAGGCGAGCCGGTGAGCCTTGCTCCAGAAGATTTCGTGCCCGTCATCCGATGCGGAGAAGGGGCTTCTCTTGAGTTCTGATACTGCTTTGTGCGCGAACAACTATCCCCCTCCGAACTGGCAAGGCGTGGACGTCATCCCTCGGTGGCGAGCGGTCGGGCGGGTCGCGCAGGGCGTCTTTCACAACGCCAAACGGCGGACTGACTCCGCCGTTCCATTTCTGCCGTTTCGCCGCAATCCTCTGTATCGGGTCTAAGCGCCCGATTAACACCATGGCACTCCTTGGTGCCGTTCCCCCATATGCAGTCTGCCAGAAAGAGGAGCGAAAATCCAGCCGCGCACGGGGCCGTGCGCGGCTGGCTGCTGCCCGGTCAGGTCCTGAGCACCCGGTAAACGGCCGGGATCACCAGCACCGTCAGGAGCGTCGAGGAGGCAAGCCCGAAGAGAAGCGAGATCGCGAGGCCCTGGAAGATCGGGTCGGTCAGGATCACCGCCGCCCCGATCATCGCCGCGAGCGCGGTCAGCAGGATCGGCTTGAAACGGATCGCGCCGGCTTCCAGCAGGATCTCGGTCAAGGGGCGGTCCCGGTCCGGTGCGTGGCGGATGAAGTCGACCAGGAGGATCGAGTTCCGCACGATGATGCCGGCGAGCGCGATGAAGCCGATCATCGAGGTCGCAGAGAACGGCGCGCCGAACAGCCAGTGGCCAAGCAGGATGCCGATGAACGTGAGCGGGATCGGCGTGAGGATCACCAGCGGCACCTTGAACGAGCCGAACTGTGCCACGACGAGGATGTAGATGCCCAGAAGCGCCACGCCGAAGGCCGCGCCCATGTCGCGGAAGGTCACCCAGGTCACCTCCCATTCGCCGTCCCAAAGAAGCGTGGGGGCGCTTTCGTCCCCGGGCTGGCCGTGGAGCGCCACCACCGGTTTCGGCAGGTCGGTCCAGTCCTGCGCGTCGAGCGCCTCCTGCACGGCGAGCATGCCGTACAAGGGCGCCTCGAAATCGCCCGCGAGCTCCGCTGTCACCATCTCGGCCGCGAGGCCGTTATGGCGGAAGATCGGGTAGGAGGCGCGTTCCTCGGTCACGTCGACCACGTCGCCAAGCTCCACCACGCCGCGCGCGCCGGGCAGCACGTTCGCGGGGATCGGCGTCGTGAGGAACGTTTCGTCGAGCGTGCGCTCGCCCTTCGGCCGTTCCACCCGGATCGGGATCGGCTGGCGGCCTTCGCCGCGATGGGAATAGCCCACCGTCGTGCCGCCGTTCAGGATCGCGATCGTGTCGAGCACGTCGGATTCCTGGACCTGGAAGAACTCGGCATTGTCGGTCGAGATCGTGGTGCGGAGCCGCCGCGCGGGATCGCCGTAGGAATTGTCCACGTCGACGATGTAGGGAACCGAGCGGAAGGCGGCCTCGACCTTCTCGGCGACCTGGCGGCGGGTCTCGGGGTCGGGCCCGTAGATCTCGGCCAGAAGCGTCGCGAGCACCGGCGGGCCGGGGGGCGGTTCGACGGTCTTGAGCGAGGTGCCCTCGGGCACCGGCAGCGCCATGATACGCTCGCGGATCTCCAGCGCGATCTCGTGGCTGGTGCGGTCGCGTTCGCCCTTGGGCAGGAGGTTGATCGCGACCTCGCCCATCTCGGGGCCGGAGCGCAGGTAGGAGTGCCGCACGAGGCCGTTGAAGTTGAAGGGGGCCGCCGTGCCGGCATGGGTCTGGACCGAGCGGACCTCGGGCAGGTCGAGGACCGCGCGGGCGACGGACTGGGCGACGGCGTCGGTCGCCTCGACCGGGGAGCCCTCGGGCAGGTCGATGGTCACCTGAAGCTCCGACTTGTTGTCGAAGGGTAGGAGCTTCACGGTCACGTTCTTGGTGTAGAAAAGCGCTAGCGAGCCGAAGGTGAGGACGAGGACCACGCCGATGAAGCCCCAGCTCCGCGCCTTGGAGGCGAGGATCGGCTTGGCGACGGTCGTGTAGGCGCGGCCGAGAGGGCCGCCCTGGCCGCCATCCTCGTGCCCATGCGTTGGCGCCTTCCCGGCGACCTTGAGCATCAGCCAGGGCGTGACCATGACCGCGACGAAGAAGGAAAAGATCATCGCCGCCGAGGCATTGGCCGGAATCGGGCTCATGTAGGGGCCCATGAGACCAGAGACGAAGAGCATCGGCAGAAGTGCTGCGACCACGGTCAGCGTCGCGACGATGGTCGGGTTGCCGACCTCGGCCACGGCGTCGATGGCGGCTTGGCGGCGGTCGCGGCCGTCGTGCATGCCCCAGTGCCGCGCGATGTTCTCGATCACCACGATGGCGTCGTCGACGAGGATACCGATGGAGAAGATCAGCGCGAAGAGCGAGACGCGGTTCAGCGTGTAGCCCATCAGCCAGGAGGCGAAGAGGGTCAAGAGGATCGTGACCGGGATCACCACCGCGACGACGACAGCCTCGCGCCGGCCGATCGTCGCCCAGACTAGGGCGATGATCGACACTGTGGCAAGGCCGAGGTGGTAGAGCAGCTCATTCGCCTTCTCGTTGGCGCTCTCGCCGTAGTCGCGGGTCACCTCGACCTCGACGTCGTGAGGGATGAGCGTGCCTTCGAGCGCATGGGCCTTGTGGAGGATCGCTTCGGCGACGGTGACCGCGTTGGAGCCGGCACGCTTGGCTACCGCGAGCGTGACCGAGGGACGGCGGAGAAGGCCTTCCGCGGTCCTGGTGACGGTGGCCACGCGCAGCTCCTCGGCTCCCGCGGCGAAGCTCACATCGGCCACGTCGCGGACATAGACGGGGCGGCCGTCGCGGGTGGTGAGGAGAAGGTTGCCGATCTCCTGCGGCGAGCCGAGGGTCTCGCCGGCGACAAGCTCGATCTGCTCGCCGGCGTCGCGGAGATTGCCGACCGGGATCGCCCGGTTGGCGCCCTGGACCTTGCCGGCAAGCTGCTGCAGCGTGACGCCGTTCAGCGCCAGCCGCGCCGGGTCGGGGGCGATGCGGATGCGCTCGGCGGTCTCGCCGACGATGTAGGTGAGGCCCACATCGGGGATCTTGGCGATCTCGGTCCGGAGCTCGCGGGCGATGCGGGTGAGGTCGTTCGCGGTGACACGATCGGCGGCGGCCTCCGACGGCGAGAGCGTCAGGGACAGGATCGCCACGTCGTCGATGCCGCGCCCGACGATCAGCGGTTCGGGAATGCCGACCGGGATCCGGTCCATGTTGGCGCGGACCTTGTCGTGGACACGGAGCACAGCGGCGTCCGAGGAGGTGCCGACGAGGAAGCGCGCGGTGACCATGACCTGGTCGTCTCGGCTCTGCGAATAGACGTGCTCGACCCCGTCGATGCCCTTGACGATGGTCTCGAGAGGCTCGGTGATCAGCTTCACGGCGTCCGCGGCCTTCAAGCCATCGGCGCGGACGAGGATGTCGACCATCGGCACCGAGATCTGCGGCTCCTCCTCGCGCGGGAGCGAGACGAGGGCCACCAGTCCGAAGACGAAGGCGGCGATGAGGAACAAGGGCGTCAGCGGCGAGCCGATGAAGGCCCGCGTGAGTCCGCCGGCGATGCCGAGCTTGGTGTTTTCGGTTGTCATGGTGTGACCACGGTGTCGCCGGCCTCAAGGCCGGTCAGGATCTCGACCATCTCGGCGCCGTCCAGAGTGACGGTCTCGCCGAGGACGACGGCGCGTTCGGCTTCCTCGCCGGCCTCGGAGACGGTGACGAAGTCGATGCCCGAGCGCGTGGCCACGGCATCGGCGGGGATCACCAGCGCCTCGCGCGTCCCGACCGGCAGGCGGACGAGGACGCGGGCATTGACGAAGTCGGTTTCCAGCCCCGCGACCTCGACATCGGCGGTGACACGGCCGTTGTCGATCTGGGGATAGAGCTTGGCGATGCGGCCCTCCTTCTCCTCGCCGTCGGTGATGCGGATCGCATCGCCCTCGGCAAGGGCCGCCGCGTGGCGCTCGGGGATCGAGAGGCGCAGGAAGAAGCCGCCGCCGCCGATCGTGGCGACGGGCTCACCAGGCAGGATCACCGCTCCGGGCGTGACAGGCACGGTCAGGACGCGGCCCGCGGAGGGCGCGAGCACACGACCCTCGGAGGCTTGCTGGACCGAGATGTCGCGCTGCGCCTCGGTGGTCGAGATCTGGCCCCGGATCACATCGACGGAGGTGCGGAGCTGGTCGAGCCTTTGCACGGTTGCGACGCCGCGTTCGACCAGCGTCTCGCCGCGTTTCAGCTCGGTTTCGGCGGTGGCAAGCTGCGCTTGCAGCGCGGCGATCTGGGCGTCGTGGGCGGCGATCTGGAAGGCGATCTTGTCGTCATGGACGAGGGCGATCTCCTGGCCGGCTGAGACGAGATCGCCCTCGGTGACCGAGAGCGACTGGATCGTGCCGCCGATGCGCGCGCGGGCCGGGATCGTCTCCTTTGCCTCGATGCGGCCGTAGACGGCCTTCCACTCGGTCAGCGTCTCGGGAGCCAGCGTCAGCGACCCGGCAAGGGCCGGGCCGGTGGCGAGGAGAGAGGCGGCGATCAGCAGCGCGCGCATGGGTCCTTACCTTTCAGAATGCAGTGCCGGGCTTGACGCCGAGCTTGCGGAACACAATCGCGGCCGGGCAGAAGCCGGTAAAGGCCGATTGCAGGAGGTTCAGGCCGATGAAGACCGTGAACCAGACGAAATAGGGCGACACCCAGGTGGTGAGCGCCACCGAGAGCAGAACCATTGCGCCGGCAAAGGCAAGCATGGTGCGGTCGAGAGACATGGAAACCTCCTTCGATACTTTCGCATTCGCAAATATGAATGTGTTGTCGAGATTGCAAGGGCCATCGCGCGGATGGCCCTCGCGATCCGGTCAGGCCGCACCGTCTTCCGAGACGTTGATTTCCTTCAGCTTCTCGATCCCGAGCATGTGCAGCGCGAGCTTTTCGTAGAAGGGTTCGGACTTGCCGCTGCGGACCTTGTGGAGGAAATATTTCTCGAAGCCGATCTTGGCGGCGTGGACCCACTTGCCCGAGGACGACCAGTTGACGTTGCGCGGCGGGATCTGCGGCTGGGCGACGAAGGCCACGCCGCCATCGCCGAAATCGGCGAGGCAGACGGCGTTCCACGTTCCTTGCGCGTTGGGTGCCTTGCCCTCGATCAGCCGCGCGATGTTGTGGGTCGTCGCGGTCACCATGCTCTCGATCATGAAGCCGGTCTTCGGCACGCCGACCGGCACCGGGGTCTTGCCGACCGGCGGGATCGCGACGCAGACGCCGACCGCGAAGATCTCGGGGAAGGCCGGATTGCGCTGGTGCTTGTCGACGAGGATGAAGCCGCGCGGATTGGTCAGCCCCTCGATTTCGCGCACCGCGGCGACGCCGCGGAAGGCGGGCAGCATCATCGTGTAGACCTGCGGAACTTCATGCGTCGCGGCGACGGTGCCGTCCTCGGCGATCTCTGAGACGTGGAGCTTGCCGGCCTCGACCTTGTCGACGCGGGCGTTGCAGATCCACTTGATGTGATGCTGGCGCAGCTCGCTTTCGAGCAGGCTCTTGGTGTCGCCGACGCCGTCGAGCCCGAGATGGCCGATATAGGGCTCCGAGGTGACGAAGGTCATCGGCACCCGGTCGCGCACCTTGGCGTCGCGGAGCGCCTTGTCGAGGATGAAGGCGAATTCGTAGGCCGGGCCGAAGCAGGACGCGCCCTGAACGGCGCCGATCACCACCGGGCCGGGATTGGCGACGAGCTTGTCGAAGGCGGCCTTGGCCTGAAGCGCATGGCCGACCTGGCAGACCGACTGGGTCTCGGCGCCCGGCCCGAAGCCCTCGATCTCGTCGAAAGCGAGGTCGGGGCCGGTGGCGATGACGAGGTAGTCGTAGTCGAGCGTGGCGCCGTCGGTCAGCTCGATGCGCTTCTGGTCGGGATGGAGCCGTCGGGCGCCCTGCGGATGCAGCGCGATGTCGCGGCGGGCGAGGACCGGGGCGAGGTCGACCTCGACCGAAGCCTGGTCGCGCCAGCCGACCGCGACCCAGGGGTTGGAGGGGACGAAGTGATACTTCGTGCCGAGCGTGACGACCGCGATGCGGTGCTCCTTGCCGAGTTTCTCGCGCAGCTCGTAGGCCATGATCGTGCCGCCGAGACCGCCGCCAAGAACGATGATCTGTGCCATGTCCGTGTCTCCTCCTGGTCCCGACAGCGGGCGCTTGCCTCCTGAAGCCCGCCGCGGGACGGTGTTGAACCGCCATGCGGCCGGCGGATGCCAGGAGCGGCGGCGATGCAAGTTACATACACATATCGATATATGAATGTAAATGCTCGGACCGCAAGGGTGCGACGATCTTTCCGGGTGGTTTTCTCGCGTGGACGGGGTGTCTCGCAGGGTCCGGGTTCGCACCGACCAGGCACGGCAGCGACGGGCTTGTGCCGGGCGCTGGTATCCGGTCGCCTGCTATCGGAAGGTTGCAGAGGGGGCCGGCTTTAAACGCCTATGGTCCGCGTTAGGGCCGGCAGCAAGATTGGGCGGCGATCAGTCCGCGCAGTCCGTGGCGCAGAACATGTCGTAGAGCAGCCCGATCACGCGCTCCGTACGGCGGTCGCTCAGCGAGTAGTAGATCGCCTTGCCATCGCGGCGGGTCGTGACCAGCCCCTCGAGGCGCAGGCGGGCGAGCTGCTGGCTGACCGCGGCCTGGCGCGAGGACAGGAGCTGTTCAAGCTCGGTCACGGATTTCTCGCCGGAGGAAAGATGGCACAGAATCATCAGCCGTCCTTCATGGGCCAGTGCCTTGAGAAAGGCCGAAGCCTCCTCGGCGCGGGTGACCATGTCATCCGGCGCAACGCCGCTTTGCGGCGCATCCTGGTCCGATACGGATTGAAGATCGTGGTCGTTCAAGGTGTTCTTTCCCATTCGCCTTGTTGAATATAGGATGGATCCCGCGCGCTTGCCAGTGCTGCTTTGCGGCGTCGGGCGCGTCGTCAGTCGTGGTGCAGGAAGTCGCCATAGCGGCCGCCCCAGAACAGGAGCGGCTCGCCCGGACGCATCGCGGCGCGCAGTACCCGGCCGACGAGAATCGCGTGGTCGCCGCCGTCATGGGCGGCATGGGCCGCGCAATCGAAGCGCGCGAGGCAGCCGGGCAGGAGCGGCAGGCCGTCCGGCGTCGTCCCGGTGTCGAGGCCGTCGAAATCGCCGCCCGCGCGCGCGAAGCGCCGGCAGAGCTCTAACTGGTCGGCGGCGAGCACATGGATCGCGTAGAACGGTGCCTCGGCGAAGGCCTGGAACCGGGCCGAGCTGCGGGCAGGGCACCAAAGCACGAGCGGCGGGTCGATGGAGACCGAGGTGAAGCTGTTGGCGGTGATCCCGACCGGCCCCCGCGACCCGAGCGCGGTCACCACCGTCACGCCGGTGGCGTAACGGCCGAGCGCAGCACGAAAATCGCGCCCGCCGGCGGGGTCTGAAGTGATGTCTCCCATGGTCGTCCTGCCGTTTCCGGTACCGGTACCGGCCGAGGCCGGTGTTCGCGGCGACAGGAAAACCATATTCGCGGCCGAAAGGCCACCCGGCTCAGGCGTTCCCGGTTGCGGACCGGTTCAGGCCTCGTCCTCGCCGGTGTCGATCAGCCAGCCGCCGGGGCCGGCGATGTGGTCGGGAAGCCCGACAATCATCAGTTCCCGCAGGATCAGGCACGCGAGGATGCTCGCGACGATCTCATCGAACGAAATCTGGCTCAGAAAACCCATGTCACTCTCTCCCTCCACATGGGATGACTGTCGCGGTCAATCCGGGCGCGAATTGGGCGGGCGAGAGGCATTTCGCCGCCATTGTCGGGGCCGGATCGCCGCTGTGGCCGGCGCGCGACGGTTACCGGGGCCGCCGCGGCGCGGGATCGGCGCCGCACTTGTCCTTTCGCCTCCGCGTCCCTATGTCGCCCCCGTCGACACTATTGCCGCCCGGGCCTCTCCCCGCGCCGCGGCCGGAGCGCATGATGACCACAGCCCTTCACTATTTCCGCTGGGCCTTTCTCGCCACGCTGGCGGGCCTCGCGGGAGCGTTCTGGCTTGGATGGGGCTACAGCCACAACCTCAGCGGCGCGATGAGCTTCCTGCTGATCGGCTCCGTTCTCGCGGTGCTGGAGATCTCGCTGTCGTTCGACAACGCGATCGTCAACGCCAACAAGCTCAAGGAAATGACGCCCGAATGGCAGCGCCGGTTCCTGACCTGGGGCATCCTGATCGCGGTGTTCGGGATGCGGATCGTCTTCCCGCTCCTGATCGTGGTCGTCGCGGCCGGAATCGGACCCTGGGAGGCGGTCCATCTCGCGGCCGCGCGCCCGGACGAATACGCCCGCATCATCGGCGGCGCGCATCTGTCGATCGCAGCCTTCGGCGGTACCTTTCTGATGATGGTCGCGCTCAACTACTTCATCGACGAGGGCAAGGAGGTCGACTGGATCCGCACGCTCGAATGCCAGCTCCGGCGCTGCGCCTCGATCCGGGGGCTGGAGATCGCGCTGGTTCTGGCGGTGGTGATGGTGTTCTCGGCGGTCATGCCGTCCGATGACCGCGCGCGGTTCCTATTTGCGGCGATCGGCGGACTGCTGGCCTTTCTCGGCGTCGAGGTGCTGGGCCATGTGCTCGATTCGCGGCAGCGGGCGCTGAGTGCCGCCGCGCATGGCGGGCTCGGGGCGTTCCTCTATCTCGAGGTGCTCGACGCATCGTTCAGCTTCGACGGCGTGATCGGTGCCTTCGCGCTGACCCAGAATCTGTTCCTGATCGCGATCGGCCTCGGCATCGGGGCCATGTACGTGCGCTCGATGACGATCATGCTGGTGGAGCGGCAGACGCTGGCGCAGTTCCGCTTCCTCGAGCATGGCGCGTTCTACTCGATCCTCGTGCTCAGCGTGATCATGTTCGGCCAGACGCTGTGGCATATCCCCGAGCTGGTGACCGGGGTGCTCGGCTCCAGTTTCATCGGCGTCGCGCTTGTGTCCTCGATCCTCTACAACCGCCGCCAAAACGAGGCCTGAGCCCCGTCGGGGTGCCGCCTCGGGGGGCATCGAGCCCCCGCTCGGCGGCCCGGCGCCCGGACCGGCAGGCGGTGCGTCAGGCGCGGAAGGCGCCGGCGAGCGCATCCGCGGCCCGAACCAGCAGGCGCATGTCGATCCCGGTGGCGACGAAGCGGGCGCCGCGGTCGAGGCAGATGCGCGTGAAGGCGGCGTCCTGCGACAGAAGCCCGGCTGGCACGCCGATCGCGCCGAGGCGGTCGATGGCGGCGAGGATCGCGTCCCTAACCTCGGGGTGGCCCGATTGGCCCGGATGGCCCATCGAGGCGGCGAGATCGGCAGGGCCGATGAAGACCGCATCCACCCCCTCGGTGCCGGCGATTGCCTCGAGCCGGTCGAGCGCGGCGGCGGTCTCCACCTGCAGGACCAGGCAGATCTCGGCATCGGCCCGCGCCGCGTAGTCGGGCACCCGGCCGTAGCGGGCGGCGCGAGTCGTCGTCGCGACCCCCCGCAGCCCGAGCGGCGGGTAGCGCACCGCGGCGACGGCAGCCTCGGCCTCCTCGCGGCTCTGGATGTAGGGCAGGAGCAGGGTCTGCGCGCCCTGGTCGAGATGGCGCTTGATCAGCGCGGTGTCGTTGACCACCGGGCGGACGATGCAGTCAGTTGGGTAGGGGGCCGCCGCCTGAAGAAGCGGCAGCACCTCGGCGACCTCGACCGAACTGTGCTCGGTGTCGATCACCATCCAGTCGAAGCCCGCCCCGGCGAGAGCCTCCACGGCCATCGGGTCGGGAATCGTCGACCAGATCCCGAAGAGCGGATCGCTCCCGCGCAGGCGGCGCTTGAAGCGATTCTGCGGCAGGTCCACCGGCTCAGCCCTTCGCCAGCCGCGCCGCGCGCTCGACGGCGAAGGCGTAGCCCTGGACGCCCGCGCCCACGATCACGGCGTCGGCGCGGCGCGATACATAGGAATGGTGGCGAAACGTCTCGCGGCGATGGATGTTGGAGATGTGGATCTCGATCACCGGCCCCGTATAGGCATTGAGCGCGTCGAGAATGGCGATCGAACTGTGCGTGAAGGCGCCGGGGTTGATCACGATGGCCGCGGCGGTCTCCCGGGCTTCGTGGATCCAGTCGATGATCTCGTATTCGCGGTTCGACTGGTGGCAGACGACCTCGATCCCGTATGGTTTCGCCGTCGCTGCGCAAAGCGCCTCGACATCGGCCAGCGTCTCGCGGCCATAGACCTCCGGCTCGCGGGTGCCGAGAAGGTTCAGGTTGGGTCCGTTCAGGACGAGGATGGGCTTCATCGGTCCGGGTCTTTCACTCAGGGCAAGTTTGCGGCGATGATGGGCGAAAGCCCGCCGGCCCGCAACCGGGAGCGCGCCGCGCCGGGAGCGGTGATACCGAACGGTTTCAGTGTGTCGGGAGCAGTATTCCAGGCCGCCCTTCCGGTGTGATCACGCGGCCGTGAGCGGTGTCACGAGATACTTGCGGCAATGAACGGGACAGGTCAAATAATCGCAAGCGGTTCTCGAACCGCCGATTCCAGGGCAACTGCCCTTATCTGGAGAACAGACATAATGAAGATGTTCGCTTTGGCTCTCGGTGCGATGACCGTTTTCGCCGCGGCCGCCAACGCCCAGACCGTCGTGACGGATACCGACGGCAATGGCTCGTTCTCGATCGAAGAACTGACCGCTGCCTATCCGGACATGACCGCCGAAGTCTTCGCCTCGATCGACGCCAACGGCGACGGCGCGGTCGACGCGGACGAACTGGCCGCCGCCCGGGAATCGGGAATCATCGCCCCGTAACGCGCCGAGACTCTCATGTTCGGGACTGGCCCCGGGTTTTCCCGGGGTCTTTGCGTTTTCGGGTAGCGGATGCGCCGCCGGTAGCGCGCATATCGCGGCGAGAGGCGGCTGTCCGTCAGCGCGTCGCGGTGACCGCGACTCCTGTTTCGGCCAAAGCTCCGCCCGCGAAGCTGGTCATGTGCCGTCGGATCCGCGGTCTGGCGCACATCCAGCCGGCGCTTCCGGCCAACAACAGAGCCCCGCGATCCCCATCCCGGCGACGGTGGTGTAGAGCCGCGGCGATCTCTGCGGGCGCTGCTCCGGGCCCGCGCCCCGGTCAAGCCGCGTCCTCTCCCGGCAGCAGCGCCGCCGCCGCCGGTCCGCGCTTCGGCAAGCCGCAGTCAGCCCTGAGCCGCGCCCGGCCGCGGGCGAGCCGCGACATTACCGTGCCGATTGGCAGCGCCTCGGCCGCAGCGATCTCGGCGTAGCTTTCCCCAGCCGTCGCGTGGCGCAGGATCAGCCGGAGCTCCGCTTGCGGCAGGCGCGACAGGGCCGCCGCGACCTCGCGCAGGGCGAGCCGGCGCGGCGCCTCGGGAGGTGCGGAGGGCTCGGGCGCCTCGGTCAGCGCCACGGGCGGCGGCCGCATGCGCCGCGCGAGATTGCGGGCCGCGGTCATCAGGTAGGGTTTCAACTCCTCGATCCCGTCGCCCGAGGCCATCCGGCTCCAGACCCGGAGCAGTGCTTCCTGGGCGAGATCCTCCGCCCCGGCCGGATCGCGGACCAGGCGGCGCGTAAGACGGCGAAGTTCCGGGATGAGCGCCTCAAGCGCCGGGGCAGGCCCGCGCTCCGGGTGTCGGGAGTGTGACATGACGATCTCCTTTCCCCATCGAGATTGGCGTCGCCCGCGACCTCTGCAAGCCGGGGGATTCCGCCGAACCGGGCCGCGCCGCCGGTTCGGCGGATGTTCAGGCGGCTTCCCGCGCGTGCGGACGATCCGGATGGGCGGTCCTCCGCGCGTTTCCGATTGCAGGCGCCCGCAGCGGGAATAAACGCGCCGCTCCGGCGTCCTGTTATACGAGGGCGGCGAAATGCCCCTCTCGCAACGGACGAGCAAGGAGATGATCCGATGAAGAAACTGGCTTTCACCCTCGCGCTGGGTCTGGCTTCCACCGGAATGGCGCTGGCGCAGGGCCTGACCGACATGGACGCCGACGGCAGTGGCATGCTGTCGCTCGAGGAACTCCAGTCTGCTTATCCGGACCTGACCGAAGAGGGGTTCGCCGGGATCGACGCGAATGCCGACGGCTCCGTCGATGAGGCAGAACTGACCGCCGCAACAGAGGCGGGCACGCTCATGTCTGGAGGCTAAGCCGTCCGGTACGGGGTCCTGGCCGATCCCTATCCCCAGCCGCTCGTGCCGGGGCCCCGTTTGCCGCCGATCCCGTCTCAGACACCGCGCGCCAATGCCGCCACTCCGGTCCGCGCCACGTCGACCAGCCCGAGCGGGCGCATCAGTTCGGCGAAGGCGTCGATCTTCTCCGGCGTTCCGGTGATCTCGAAGACGAAGCTCTCAAGTGTCGAATCGACGACATTCGCGCGGAAGATGTCAGCGAGGCGCAGCGCCTCGACCCGCTTCTCGCCCGAGCCCGAGACCTTGAAGAGCGCCAGCTCGCGCTCCACGCTCGGCCCCTCCACGGTCAGGTCATGGACATCGTGGACTGGCACGAGCCGGCCGAGCTGCGCCTTGATCTGATCGATCACGGGCGCCGTCCCTGTGGTCACGACGGTGATCCGGCTGCGGTGACCCTCGTGGTCGACCTCGGCCACGGTGAGGCTCTCGATGTTGTAGCCGCGGCCCGAAAAGAGCCCGATCACCCGCGCCAGAACGCCGGCCTCGTTGTCCACGAGCACCGCGAGCGTGTGGGTCTCCAGCACCTCGGCGAAGGGATCGCGCAGGTCGTAGGCGGAATGGCTCGACGAGCCTTTCTTGATCTTCAGTGCGGACATGCTGCCCTCTGCTTCTTCATTGTCCAAATACCCTGGGGGTCCGGGGGCAAGGCCCCCGGCCTCCCGTCACACCAGAACGGCGCCGCCGGCCTGGATCGCGCCTTCGGTCGAGGCGTCGCCCAGGAGCATCTCGTTGTGCGGCTTGCCCGACGGGATCATCGGGAAGCAGTTCTCGTGCTTCTCGACAAGGCAGTCGAAGAGAACCGGCCCATCGTACTCGATCATCGCCATGATCGCGTCGTCGAGATCCTTGGGATCCTTGCACTGGATGCCCTTCCAGCCGAAAGCCTCGGCGAGCTTGACGAAGTCGGGCAGGCTCTCCGACCACGAATGCGAATAGCGCTCGCCGTGCAGAAGCTGCTGCCACTGGCGCACCATGCCAAGCCGCTCGTTGTTCAGGATGAACTGCTTCACCGGGGTGCGGAACTGGGTCGCGGTGCCCATCTCCTGCATGTTCATCAGCCACGAGGCCTCGCCGGCGACGTTGATCACCAGCGCATCCGGATGCGCGATCTGCACCCCGATCGAGGCCGGGAAGCCGTAGCCCATCGTGCCAAGACCGCCGGAGGTCATCCAGCGGTTCGGCGCCTCGAAGCCGAGGTATTGCGCCGCCCACATCTGGTGCTGGCCGACCTCGGTCGTGATGTAGCGGTCACGCCCCTTGGTCAGCGCCTCGAGCCGCTCGAGCGCGTATTGCGGTTTTATGACCTTGTCGGAGTTCTTGTAGGTCAGGCATCGCTTCAGCTTCCACTGCTCGATCTGCCCCCACCACTTCGCGAGGCCCTCCTTGTTGACCTTGCGCCCGCGCGATTTCCAGACCTTGAGCAGGTCCTCCAGCACATGGCCGACATCGCCGGTGATCGCCAGATCGACATGGATCACCTTGTTGATCGAGGAGGGGTCGATATCGACATGCGCTTTCTTCGACTTGGGCGAGAAGTCCGCGATGCGCCCGGTGATCCGGTCGTCGAACCGGGCGCCGAGGTTGATCATCAGGTCGCAGTCATGCATCGCGAGGTTAGCCTCGTAGAGCCCGTGCATCCCGAGCATCCCGATCCAGCCCTTGCCGGAGGCCGGGTAGGCGCCAAGTCCCATCAGCGTCGAGGTGACCGGGAAGCCGGTGGCATCGGCAAGCTCGCGCAGGAGCTGGCTCGCGCCGGGGCCGGAGTTGACCACGCCGCCGCCGGTATAGAATATCGGCCGCTCGGCGGTCTCGATCAGCTCGACGAGTTCGGTGATCTTCGCCAGATCCCCTTTCACCTTGGGCTGGTAGTGGCTGGCCACGGCCTCGCGCGGCCCGCGATAGGTGCCGGTCGCGAACTGGACGTCCTTCGGGATGTCGATCAGCACCGGGCCGGGCCGGCCCCTGGTGGCGACATGGAAGGCCTGGTGGATCGTGTCGGCGAGCTTGTCGGTATCCTTCACCAGCCAGTTGTGCTTGGTGCAGGGACGGGTGATGCCGACCGTGTCGGCCTCCTGGAAGCCGTCGGTGCCTATCATGAAGGTGGGCACCTGGCCCGTGAGCACGACGAGCGGGATCGAGTCCAGAAGCGCGTCCGTCATCCCGGTGACCGCGTTCGTGGCACCGGGGCCCGAGGTCACCAGAACAACGCCCGGCTTGCCGGTCGAGCGGGCATAGCCCTCGGCCATGTGGACCGCGCCCTGTTCGTGGCGCACAAGGATGTGGCGAATGTCGTTCTGCTGGAAGATCTCGTCATAGATCGGTAGCACCGCGCCACCGGGATAGCCGAAGACCACATCGACGCCCTGGTCCTTGAGCGCCTGAACCACCATCTTCGCACCGGTCATCTGCCGAGCCATCGTCCGCATCTCCATCATCATCATCAACGTCGTCCGCGCGTCCCCCGGGCGCGGAACCGGTTCCCACTTCCGCTGGGGACGCGTCGGCAACAAAAAGCCCCCGAGTGTCTTCGGGGGCGCATGGGAACCGTTATGGTCAACCGTTACCGGCCCATGCACCCTGTCCTGATAAGTACGAGGATCGACATCATGTCCCCCGAGGCCCCATGCTGCTGCGCGGCGGACATTAGGCAGGCTTCATCGGGCCGTCAACCGGCAAAATTGGCAATAAAGTGTCGCAACGTGACATTGTTTGCTTATTTTATTTCGCGTAAAGCCCTTCGAGGCGAAAGAAACGCGAATCCTTCGGGCTAGCCCAGGCCGAGGAACCCGACATATCCCGCATATCCCGCCAGAAGCGCCCCGCCGCCGAGCCGCCCAACCCGTCCCGGGAGCGCGGCGAAGCCGAGCATCGCCAGCGCCGCGGCGAGCGCAAGCGCCATGTCGAGCCCGGCGAACCGCGCCGCGACCGGGATCGGCGTGACCACGGCCGTCACGCCGAGAATGCCGAGGATGTTGAAGACGTTCGAGCCGAGAATATTGCCGACCGCGATCTCTGGATGGCGCCGGATCGCGGCGATGATCGCGGTCGCGAGCTCGGGCAGCGAGGTGCCGATCGCGACGATGGTGAGGCCGATCACCGCCTCGCTGACGCCGAAGGTTCGCGCGATCTCGGTCGAGCTGTCGACGAGGAACCGCGCGCCGATCATCAGTACGATCAACCCGCCAAGCGCGAAGGCGAGGCTCTTCCACAGCGGCCGCACGATGATCCCGTCCGCGGGTGCGGAGGTTCCCGCGGCCCCGTTCAGGCACGCCCACAGGTAGCCGGCCAGTGCCGCCACCAGAACGAGTCCCTCCCAGCGCGCGACCGTGTCCCCGGCCAGCATCAGCCACAGCACCAGCGTCGCCCCGATCATCACCGCGAAGTCGCGCCGCATCTCCGAAAGCCGCATCGGCACCGCGGTGATCATCGCCGAGAGGCCGAGGATCAGGAGGACGTTGGCGATGTTCGAGCCGATGACATTGCCGAGCGCCAGCGACGGCGCACCCGAGAGCGCAGCCTGAAGCGAGACCAGGAGCTCGGGCGTCGAGGTGCCGAAGCCGACGATCGTGAGGCCGATGACCAGGGGCGGGATGTGCAGCCGTTGCGCGACGCCGACAGCCCCACGGACCAGGAACTCGCCGCCAACGAAAAGGCCAACGAGACCTGCAACGAACATCAGATAGGTCAAGATCTTCCCCCGTTCCGGTTCCGCTCTAGATCGGATCGACCGGGGAAATTGCAAGGGGGCGGCTCCGATCCCGGCGAGCGCGTCGCACCGGTTGCGCGCCGTTTCCGGTGGCCGGCGGCCAGCCCGCCGCCGGCGCCCGCCCGGCCCTGAGGATCAGCCGGGCACCGCCACATGCGATCGCGCGAAGTTCGGTCCCGGAGAAGGACGCTGTGCGGGGCAACTTGCGCGGCAAGCTCAAATGGCCCAAGGAGCGGCTTTCCGATGGGCGTGATCTTCAATCCGGAGCCGTGGGCGCGATTTCGGTTGCCAATGCGTTGGTGGTGACGAACCGGACCGTTCTTCCCGGCATTGCACATGATCGCTGGTCGAACCTGAAGGCGTTCTCCGCCTGCGTGGCCAGGCGTCCTCCGCGGGACGCGGCGATGCGGGCGGAAGCTCTGTCCTGACCCTGCTCCGTGCCCGCGCCTCGGGGGGCTCAGGCGCGGGCCTACGACAGTGGACAACAAAGGCGGCCCCACTCAGTATCGGCCGCGACCAGCAGCGGAAAGGACGGCGGCGATGATTGTGGAGACCCTGCGCTACGCGGCGATCATGCTTCTGGCCGGGATCGGGATCCCGGTCCTCGCGGCGCTCAACGCGCAACTCGGCACCCGTATCGGCTCGCCCGCGGCGGCAGCGACGGTGCTCTTCGCCGTGGCCTTTGCCGGCACCCTGGTCGTGCTGGCGGCGACCTCCGGCGTGGCGGCGCTGGCGGTGGCTCCGGCCCAGCCGAAGCATCTCTTCCTCGCCGGGCTCCTCGTGGCCTTCTACGTCCTGTCGATCACCTGGGTCGCCCCGCGCTTCGGGCTCGGCAACGCGATCACCTGCGTGCTTCTCGGCCAGCTTGCGGCGGCCGCGGTCATCGACCAGTTCGGACTGATGGGGGCAATCGTGCGCGAGGTGACACCGATGCGGGCGGCGGGCCTGTGCCTCATGGCGGCGGGTGTCTTCCTGACCCAGCGCGGGTGAGGCCGCTTGTGGGGAAAGGGGGCTTTCTGCCCCCACTTGGCCTCGCGGCCAATTCACCTCCGAGGATACTTGGAAAAAGGTGACATGGCAGGTTTCCACCTGGTCTGAACAGTTCCGCCAGAACCCTGGCCGCGGAACGCGGCCCCCGTCCGAGGGGGGCTCGATGCCCCCCGAGGCGGGGCCGGTCAGAACCCCTTGCCGGTGCCCTGAAGCACGCCATGCTCCATCGCGTAGCGGGTGAGGCCCGCGGTCGTCGCTATGCCGAGCTTGCGCTTGATGTTCTTGCGATGGGTCTCGACCGTGCGGACCGAGATCTCGAGTTCGGCCGCGACATCGCGGTTCGACTTGCCCTGTGCCAGTTCGAGAAGGATCGTCTGCTCGCGGTGGGTGAGCGGCTCGCGCCCGTCGGCGGTGCCAGGCTCCAGGCTCGCGCTGGCGCCGGTGCAGAGGTAACGCGTCCCCGCCATCAGCCGGTCGATCGCGGTCTTGATCTCCTCGACCGGCACGTCCTTCAGGAGATAGCCCATCGCTCCGTGGCGGAGCGCGGTGGAGATGTATTCGGGGCTGTCGTGCATCGACAGGATCAGGATCCGCGTGTCCGGATCGCGTTCGAGGAGGATCTCGGTTGCCGAGAGGCCGTTCACCTGCGGCATGTTGAGGTCGAGAAGGATCACGTCCGGCGCGAGCTCCGCGGCGCGGTCGATCACCTCCTGTCCGTTGCCGAGCGTGCCGACGACCACGATATCCTCGTAGGTCTCGAGGATCGCGCGGATGCCCTCGGCCACCATCGGGTGGTCGTCGACGATGAGAACGCGGATCGCTTCGGTCATGCGCTGTCCTTCCGTTTGGCCGCCTGCCCGGCAGGCGGCAGCATGTGAGAGAGCGGCACCTGGGCCTCGATCACGGTGCCGCCGCGCGAGGACAGGATGCGCAGCGTGCCGTCGAGCTGCTCCATCCGCTCGGCCATGTTGCGCAGGCCGAGCCCTCCGGCCTCGTCCTCGCGCACGGAGGCCATGCCGCGCCCGTTGTCCTCGATCCGCATCATCGCGCCGCGCTTGTGGCCGCGCACGACGAGCTTCACCTTCGTCGCGCCGGCATGTTTCTCGACATTGGTCAGCGCCTCCTGGGCGATCCGGTAGAGCGCGATCTTCGCGTCCTGGTCGAGGCGGTTGCGGAACACCACCGTCTCGAACTCGGTCGCGATCCCGGTGCGCTTGCCGAACTCTTCCATGAGTACCTGCAGCGCCGGGCCGAGGCCCAGATCGTCGAGCACGCCGGGGCGCAGGTCGCGGCTGATCCGCCGGACCTCGGCGATCGCGCCGCTGAGGTGCTCGATCCCAGTCGAGAGGCTCTCGGCGGCGCGGGCGTCGCCGAGGCTGAGCCGCCGCCGCGCGAGTTCCAGCGCGTAGCGCACGCCGACAAGGAGCTGGGAGATCGAATCGTGCAGCTCGCGCGCGACCCGGCCGCGTTCCTCCTCCTGAGTGTCGACGATGCGCTGGGTGAGCCGCTTGAGTTTCACGTCGGCCAGCCGGCGCTCGCGCACCGTGATCGCGGTGCCCGAGGCGAAGACGAAGAGCACCGCGCCGAGCGCGATGGCTGCGATCCAGCCGAACGTGCGGGATATCCGCGCCTCGGTCTCGGCCCGTGCGGCGGCGACCGATTCCAGGACGTCATCGAGAAAGACCCCGGTGCCGATCGCCCAGCGCCAGTCCTGCAGCCCGACGACATAGGAAACCATCTGCGCCTCCTCGCCGGTCGAGGGCTTGGGCCAGACATAGTCGTGATAGCCGCCGCCCTGGCGGGCAATGCGGATCAGCTCGTCGACGACCGGCTTGCCCTCGGCGTCGCCGAGCCCGGCCCAGTTGCGGTTGATGAGCCAGGTCTGGCGGGGTGCCACGAGGTTGGTGCCGTCGTAGTCGTAGACGAAGAAATAGCCGTCCTGGCCGTAGAGCATCGCTGCGAGGATCTGCGCGACCTCGGTCTTGGCGGCCTCGTCGTCGGGCAGAGCGTTGCCGTAGATGACGCCGAAGGCGGTGCGGGCGATGCTGATGTAGTTCCTGAGTTCTTCCTTCTTGGCGGCGATGAGCTGGTTTTCCAGAACCGCGATCTCGCGTTCGGCGAGCGCGCGGGACTGGTTGGCGACGAGGAACGCGATGGCGGTGGCCGCGACCACAAGGGGCAGGGTGGCCAGAAGGTAGACCTTCTGGCCGTAGTTGAGGCTCAACGCCCGCCGTATCGCGGTCCATCCGCCGCGCATCAGTTCTCGCCCCTTCGGTGTCTCGTCCGAATCTGGCGGCAGGATGGGCCGCGTAGGGTCGGGGCGTCAATTCACTGTGCCAAAGGCCGCCGACGGACCGTTGAAACTTTCTGTCACAATGTGTCTGTTTCTACGCAGTAATCGGTATTCCCATAACGAAAAGCGCGATCTAGTCTCCCCTCAGTTTCAATGATCCGCCCGGTTCCAGGGCGGACGCCAGACAGAGAGGATTGACCCCGCATGGATCGTCGTTCGTTCCTGACAAAGGCCGCTGTCGGAGGTACTGCCGCCGCTGCCGCAACCACCCTTGCCGCGCCGCTTTACGCGCAGGGCAACCGCACGCTGACGCTGGTCACGACCTGGCCGCGCGGCTTCGCGGGCGTGCATGACGCGGCCCAGCGCTGCGCCGACACCATCACAGCGATGACCGACGGCCAGCTCACCGTCGACCTCAAGGCCGCGGGCGAGCTCGTCGGTGCCTTCGAGGTCTTCGACGCGGTGACCTCGGGCCAGGCCGACATGTACCATGGCGCAGACTACTACTTCGTGGGCCAGCATCCGGGCTATGCCTATTTCACGGGCGTGCCGATGGGGATGGTCTCGCAGGAACTGGCGAACTGGTACTACCACGGCGGCGGCCAGGAACTGCATGACGAACTCGGCCAGATCTTCGGCCTGAAGTCGTTCCTCGCCGGCAACACCGGCGCCCAGTGCGGCGGTTGGTTCAGGCAGGAGATCAAGGGGCCGGAGGACTTCAACGGGCTCAAGTTCCGCATGCCGGGCCTCGGCGGCGAGGCGCTCGGCAAGCTCGGCGCGAGCGTCCAGAACCTGCCGGGCGGCGAGATCTACCAGGCGCTCGCCTCGGGCGCGCTCGACGGCACCGAGTGGATCGGGCCCTGGGCCGACGAGAAGGCGGGCTTCCAGGAAATCACCAAGTTCTACTACACCGCGGGCTTCCACGAGCCGACCGCCGGGCTTTCGCTCGCGATGAACCGAGAGGTCTTCGACAGCCTCACGCCGGGCCAGCAGAAGATCTACGAGATCGCCTGCGGCGAGGCGCATCAGTGGAACCTGGCGCAGTTCCTCGCCAACAACTCGGCCGCGCTCGCGCGTCTCCAGGCGGCCGGGGTGAAGGCGCTGACCTTCCCGGATTCGGTCTGGGACGCCTTCGGCAAGGCCTCGAACGAGGTTCTGACCGATCCGACCCGGATGAGCGACGAGCTCTACAAGAAGATCTACGACAGCTACATGGCCTCGATGCGGGCGTCCTCGGCATGGGACAAGCTGTCGGACGGCGCCTATACCGCGCAGCGTGACCGCGTGCTCGGCTGACGCCGGCCCGGTTCACCGCCTGAAAACGTCTCCCGGCCGCGCGGCCGGGGGATTCGCCCCGTGAAGGCGCGAGAACGCGCGCGGGGGGTCCATCGAGGGGGGAGGGGATGGTCGACGCCATCATTTGGGTCTTCGCCAGCATCCTGGGCGCGTTTCGGGATGTCGCCTACGCGGTCAGCCACCCTCAGGAATGGCTGGCCTGGCTGCCCTACATCAACCAGCAGATGCCGACGCCGGAGGTGAAGGAATCGCTGATGCGCTTCATCTATTACGGCGCGTCCAGAGAGTTCTTCTTCGTCCTTCTCACGCTATTCCTGATCCTGACCGCGGTCGGGCTCTGGCGGCGGCCGGTGATGTGGGCGTATGTCCGCGGGCTAGAGTTCTTCGCCAACGGTATTGGCCGGATCACCGCCTGGGTCGGGCTGGTCATGGTGGTCCAGCAGATCGTGATCGTCTTTCTCCAGCGCATCTTCCGGGTCGCCTCGATCGAGTTCGGCGCCTTCGGTATCGGCTTCGAGAGGGACCTGTCCTGGTGGTCCGAGGAGCTGAAGCTCTACAACGCGATGATCGTGGCGCTCTGCGTCACCTATACCTTCGTGCAGGGCGGCCATGTCCGGGTCGACCTGATCTATTCCGGGGTGTCGTACCGAACCAAGAAGGCGATCGACATGTTCGGCTCGCTGTTCTTCATGATCCCGGTCGCGTCGCTCACCTGGCTCTTCGCCTGGTTCTTCTTCTGGCGGGTCATGGTCGTGCCAAACACCTCGGCGTCGGACAGTCTCGACAAGCTCCTCCTGAAGGCGCGCGCGGTACGCTGGAACATCGAGACGATCGGCTTCAGCCCAAACGGGTTCGACGCCTACTTCCTCTTCAAGATCCTGATCCTCAGTTTCGTTGCGCTGACTTTCCTGCACGCCATGGCCTTCTTCTGGCGGTCGCTGCTTGAATTCATCGAAGGACCGGAGGCGGAAGGCCGCCATCTCGACAGGGACACGCTCGGGCAGGGCGAAGAAGCCTATGAAGGCACGCATTAAGGGGCAGGTGACTATCCATGTTTCTCGGATTTGACGGCGTCGAGATCGGCCTGATCATCGTCTTTCTCTGCCTGTTCGCGGGGATCCTCTCGGGCTTTCCGGTGGCCTTCGCGCTCGGCGGGTCGGGGGTCATCGCCTTCGGCATCCTCGCGGCGCTCGACAGTTCGGGCCTTCTCGTCCACGAATTCGTCGACCGCGGTTCGGACGGCTACCGGGCGCTGCTGGCGCAGGGCGTGGCCGAGATCGAGATATCGAAATTCTCCCATCCCGACCTGCCAAGACTGACGGAGCCCCTCTTCGTCGGAGGCTGGGAACTGGCGATGGACCGCAACATCGCCTTCATCGTCAACCGCATGAACGAACGCGTCTTCGCCGGACAGTCGATCGAGACGCTGCTCGCGGTCCTCATGTTCGTGATGATGGGCATCACGCTCGAACGCTCGAAGATCGCCAACGAGCTCCTGACCACGATGGCACGGGTCTTCGGCCCCCTGCCGGGCGGGCTTGCCGTCTCGGTGGTCGTCGTCGGCGCATTCCTCGCCGCATCGACCGGGATCGTCGGCGCGACCGTGGTCACGATGGGGCTCCTGTCGCTTCCGACGATGCTTCGCAACAAGTATTCCCCCGAACTGGCGACCGGCGTCATCGCCGCCTCGGGCACACTGGGCCAGATCATCCCGCCCTCGATCGTCATCGTGCTTCTCGGCACGCTCGCGGGAGATCTCTACGCCGCCGGGCAGGAGATCCGCGCCCGCGCGGTCGGCTGTTCGGATGCGCTGACCTATCTCGGCGAGGCGGCGGTGCTGTCGGTCGGCACGCTCTTTCAGGCGGCACTTCTGCCCGGGATCCTGCTCGCCGTGCTCTACGGGCTCTATGCCTTCGGCTACGCACTCCTCAATCCCGAGAAGGCGCCGCCGGTGTCGCTCGAACCGGTCGGCGGGGAGATCGTCACCCGCTCCGACGCGCTGCGCTGGTTCGTCCTGGCGCCAACCGCGCTGATCGGCGGCGCACTTCTCGCCGCGCAGATCGGGCTCGTCGGCAACCAGAGCCTGATCGTGGACTCCTTTACCGATGCCGGTCAGGCGGCGTCGCTGCGCACCAACGTCTCCGAACAGTGCAAGGCGGGCATGATCGCACTGCACGGCCAGGAGAAATGGGACGCCGCCATCGCCCAGCAATCCGAGATCGACGCCGCGGGCGGCGTCGCGGGAAGCCACCGCCGCTCTGCCGAGGAACTCGAGACGGCGCTCGCCGCGAAGATCGAGGGCGCGGCGCCGATCGGCACCGGGGTGGCGACGCTCTTCGTGCTTCTCGGGCTGGTTCTGGCCATCGCCCGCGGCGTCTCTCCCACGGCCGATCCGCGGCCGCTCCTCATCGGGGCGGGCGGGATCGCGCTCGGGCTTCTCGCCGATATCGTCCTCATCCCGGTGACGATGGGGCCGGGGCCGACCTTCCTGATCCTCGCGCTGCCGTTCGCACTGGCGATCTTCGGCTGCGCGGCCGCGGCCAGAAGCATGGCGCACAACGACCTGATCCGGGTCGTCTTCCCGCCGCTGGTGCTGATCGTCGCGGTGCTCGGCTCGATCCTCGGCGGCATCACCAACCCGACGCCGGCGGCGGCACTTGGCGCGGGCGGGGCGCTCCTGCTCGCGGCCTACCGCAAGCTCCATGACCAGCAAAAGAGCGGCGCGATCATCCTCGGCGCCGCCTTCTCGGTCATCATCATGATCCTGATCGGCGTCAACTTCGACCTGCGCATCAACCGCGCGGTCGTGCCGACGGCCGACTTCATCGCCTTCTATGCCGCCCGCGCGACCTACTTCTTCGCACTCTTCGGCATCCTCTATGCCTGCTGGGTGCTATTGCGCAGTTCGGTCCTCGGCCCGGTGGTGCGCGAGACGGCGAAGGTGACCTCGATGGTCTTCACCATCCTGATCGGCTCGCAGATACTCAACCTCGTGCTGATCTCCTTCGGCGGCGAGCACTACATCCAATCGTTCCTGCGCTCGTTCGAACAGGAATGGACCGCGTTCCTGATCGTGATGCTCGTGCTCTTCATCCTCGGGTTCGTGCTCGACTTCCTAGAGATCATCTACATCGTCGTGCCGATCGTCGGTCCGGTGATCTACGGCGGCACCTATGATCCGAGCTGGGTCACGATCATGATCACGGTGAACCTGCAGACCTCGTTCCTGACCCCGCCCTTCGGCTTCGCGCTCTTCTATCTGCGCGGGGTGGCGCCGGCGAGTGTCACGACCGGCATGATCTATCGCGGCATCATACCCTTCGTGCTGATCCAGGTCGTCGGGCTCGCCATTCTCTGGGCGTTCCCGGGCATCGTCACGATCGTGCCGGACCTCCTGCCGAACAACTGACAGGGGCGCGAACGCAGCCAGCGGTGAGGAAACGGAGCCGGTGCCGCCACCCGTGCGCCTCGGGCGAATTGATCGGGAACATTGCGCGCGCGCCACGACATGAGAAGACTTCCGGCAGGCCGGACGAGGATGGCGCCCTGAACTCGGCGCCGGTGCCGGCGGGTGGATCCTTGGCATGACCGTCGAAATTCTTGTCGTCCTCGCAATTCTCGCCGCCGCGATGCTGCTCCTCGCGACCGAGTGGCTTTCGGTCGATGTCGTCACGCTCGGCATCGTCGCGACGCTGACCATTACCGGCATCCTCAGCCCGGCCGAGGCTTTCGCGGGCTTCGGAAGCGAAGTCATCGTCATCCTCGCCTCGATCATGGTGCTTGCCGGGGCGGTCGTGAAGGCGGGGGCGATGGACCGGCTCGCGGAGGCGGTGCACGGCCTCGCGCGCGGGCGCAAGACGCCGACGCTTCTGACGCTCCTTTCCGCCTCGGCGGCCAGTTCGGCCTTTCTCAGCAACACCAACGTCACCGCGATCATGACGCCCGTCGCGCTCGGCGCCGCGAAGCGGGCCGGGCTCGGCCCGGGCCGTGTGCTCATGCCGGTGGCCTATGCGTCGATCCTCGGCGGAACCTGCACGATCATCGGCACGTCGACGAACCTCGCCGGCAGCGCCATGGCCGAGCGGCTGGGGTTGGCGCCGTTCACGCTGTTCGAGTTCTTCGGCATCGGCGCGATCATCGCCGTTGTGGGCATACTCTGGCTGGCCTTCGGCGCCAGGTGGCTTCTGCCGGCACAGGCCGCGGCGGCGGTCGAGGACCGGCCCGAGCCGCGCCGCTTCTTCACGACGCTCTGCCTGACCGAGGGCTCGCCCTCGGTCGGACGGCCCCTGCGCGATGTAAAGCTCGATGACTTCGACACGGACGTGCTGGCGATCGCGCGGGGCGGAGAGCGGCTTGGGCCCCATCATTCGCGCAAGCTCAAGGCGGGCGACGAACTGATCGTGCGGGCATCGCGGGAGGGGCTTTTGAAGCTCAAGAAATCGCCGCACTTCACCCTGGAGCCCGACGAGCACTTTTCCGAACGCTATCTCGAGAAGACAGAGTTCGCGCTGGTCGAGGCGCTGATCGCGCCGCAGTCCCGGCTCGTGGGCCGGACGTTGAAGCAGCTCGGTTTCTTCGATGCGTTCCGGGGCATCGTCCTGGCGATCTACCGCCGCAACCTGAGCCGCCCCGCCCGGATCGAGAACATGCGTCTGAGGGCCGGTGACGTTCTGCTCCTGCAGGGGCCCGAGGAGGCGCTCGGCCAGCTTCGCGGCGGCAAGGATCTCCGGGTCCTGATGGAGGTCGACCAGACCGCCATGACCCCGCGCGAAGGGCTTCTGACGCTCGGCGCCATGACCCTTGCGGTCGGTGCGGGCGCGCTCGGCCTCGTCCCGTTTTCGGTCGCGATCCTGCTCGCCGTGCTTGCGGTTGTCCTGTCGGGCGGGATCACGATGGAGCAGGCTTACCGCTCCATCGACTGGCGCCTGCTGATCCTGATCGGCGGCATGACAAGCCTCGGGGTCGCGATGGAGAAAAGCGGCGCCGCGCTCTACCTGGCCCAGCATATCGTGGGCGTCGGTCGCATCTTCGGCCCCTGGGCCGCGATGGCTGCCTTCGCCTTTTTGGCCATCGTCCTGACCCAGCCGATGTCCAACGCCGCCGCCGCGCTGACGGTGATGCCGGTGGCCGTCGCCGCCGCCCCGGGGCTGGGGGTGGATCCGCGCACGCTTGCCATCCTTGTGACGCTGTCGGCATCGCTGTCGTTCATCTCGCCGCTCGAGCCGTCCTGCCTTCTGGTCTACGATCTCGGCCGCTACAGGTTCATGGACTATGTCCGCGCGGGCACGCCGCTGACGCTTATCTCGGTGACGCTGCTGCTGCTTCTTGTACCCGTCTTCTGGCCGTGACCGATCCGGGCGGTCATCTGCGTCGATCCCGGCCATCGGGTGGCGGACCGCGCCTTCGGGCGGGCGATTGACCGCCGTCAGGGCGCGCGCCGCGCGGAAACCTAGCATCGGCAAGGGAAACACCGGCTTCAACCGGCCCGCTGGACGGGCGTGAAGGGAAGGTCCGCCTTGGCTGACGGCACGCGCATCGGCCATATCGCCGCGATCGAGGGCAGCATCGTCGACGTGCGCTACGAGGCGGCGTTGCCGGCGATCGGGACCCGGCTGGTGACGCTTTCCGATCCCGCCATGACGATCGAGGTCGCGAGCCTGCCGGACCGCGAGACCGCGCGCGGGCTGGTGCTGAACCCGAGTTCCGAGCTTCGGCTCGGACTGCCGGTCCGAGACACCGGCCAGGGCCTGAGCGTTCCGGTGGGCGAGGCGCTTCTCGGTCGCATGGTCAACCTTTTCGGCGAGGCGATTGACGGCAAGCCGCCGCCCGGGGACATGCCGCGCCGGCCGATCCGGGGGCGGCCGGTGCCGCTCGCCCGGCGGCGCGCCGAGGGCGAGATCTTCGAGACCGGTATCAAGGCCATCGACCTCCTCAGCCCCCTGGAGCGTGGCGGCAAGGCCGGACTGTTCGGCGGCGCGGGGGTCGGCAAGACCGTGCTCGTGACCGAGATGATCCATAATATGGTCGCCGAATACCATGGGGTCAGCCTGTTCTGCGGCATCGGGGAGCGTTGCCGCGAGGCTGAGGAACTCTACCGAGAGATGCAGGACGCTGGCGTTCTCGACCGCACCGTGATGGTCTTCGGGCAGATGAACGAGACGCCGGGCGTCCGGTTTCGCGTCGGGCACGCGGCGCTCACCATCGCCGAGTATTTCCGCGATGACCTGCGGCGTGACGTGCTGGTTCTCATCGACAACATCTATCGCTTCGTGCAGGCGGGGGCCGAGGTGTCGGGCCTGCTCGGCCGTATTCCGTCGCGCGTGGGCTACCAGCCGACGCTGGGGACGGAACTGGCGGAACTGGAGGAGCGGATCTGTTCGACGGACCGGGGGGGCATGACCTCGATCCAAGCGGTCTATGTGCCCGCCGACGATTTCACCGATCCGGCGGCGACCCACACCTTTGCTCATCTTTCCGCCTCGGTCGTGCTGTCGCGCAAGAAGGCGTCGGAGGGGCTCTACCCGGCGATCGACCCTTTGAAGTCCTTCTCGAAGATGCTGACGCCGGGCGCGGTCAGCGCGCGGCACTACCGGATCGCGCGCGCCGTCCGCAACACGCTCGCCGAATACGAGGACCTCAAGGACATCATTGCCATGCTCGGGCTGGAAGAACTGTCGGAGAAGGATCGCGCAACCGTCCGGCGGGCGCGGCAGATCGAGCGGTTCCTCACCCAGCCCTTCTTCTCGACCGAAAGGATGACCGGCATGAAGGGAAGGTTCGTGCCCCTCGAAGACACGCTCGGGTCCTGTGAGCGGATCCTCGGGGACGCCTTCCGGGACCGGCCGGAGAGCGCGTTCTACATGATCGGCACGGTGGACGAACTGGCCGGAAGGAAAGCGGAGGGCGATGCGGCTTAGGATCATCCTGCCCGACCGGCTCCGCCTCGATACGGAGGTGCGCCGGATCGTCGCCGAGGCTCCCGACGGCGCCTTCGGGATGCTGCCCAATCACATCGACTTCGTCTCCCAGCTCGTTCCCGGCATCCTCGTCTACGACGATGCCGAGGGCCGCGAGCACTATGCCGGCATCCATGCCGGAACTCTCGTCAAGGTCGGTGCCGAGGTGCTGGTCTCCACCTCGGATGCCGTGCTCGGCGACGATCTGGAAACCGTGCGCCGCCGCGCGGGCGAGGTTTTCCGCAAGGCCGAGGAAAGCGAGCGCGCCGCACGCTCCGCCCTTGCCCGGCTCGAGGCGGAGATGGTCCGGCGCTTCCTCGAACTGGAGCAGAGGCCATGACCGGCAACGACAGCCGCCGCGAGGCGGACGAGATCGCGCGCAAGGCCCGGCTGAAGCAGGAGGCGCAGGATCGGCCGCAGCGCAGCGCATGGTACGGGCTCGGGCTTTTCGGGCTCGTCGGCTGGGCGGTGGCTGTGCCGACGATCGCGGGCGTCGCGCTTGGTCTGTGGATCGACGCGCGGACGACGTCCGGGCCGTCCTGGACGCTCGTTCTTCTTCTGGCGGGCGCGGCGCTCGGTTGCCTCAACGCCTGGTACTGGATCCAGCGCGAGGGGCGCGACGAATGAAGTGGAGGGGATACGGATGACGGCGACACTTGCCCTTGCCGCGGTCGCGGGCGCGGCGCTCGGCGCGCTCTATTTCGCGCTGTTGTGGCGCGCGACGCGAAGGCTCGTCGCGACGGGCGGAGGCCGCGACTTCGCGCTTGCGGCCCTCGCCCGGATGGGTTTGGTCCTTGGCGGGGTCGTGCTCTTCTTCTCGCTTGGCGGCGCGCCATCCGGGCTTGCCGCCGCAGCCCTCGGCTTTCTCGCGGCGCGTGAAGCCCTCGCGCGCAGGATATCGCCGGGCAGACCGGAGGGGTACGAATGCAGATAAGTCCCGACCAATGGACACTGGCGGAATGGCGGGGCGTTGCGCTCAACGCGACGATCGCCTTCACCTGGCTCGTAATGCTCATCCTCGCCTTCGGCTCCTGGCTCATAACCTCGCGGCTGTCGACGGGCGAGACGGTGTCGCGCTGGCAGGTGATGCTGGAGGTTATCGTCACCGGCATCCGCGACCAGATCGCCGAGATCGGCGCGGAGGAGGGCGACCGCTACCTGCCGTTCATCGGCACACTCTTCCTGTTCATTGCTACCTCGAACCTCCTGTCGGTCGTTCCGGGCTACCAGCCGCCTACCGGATCCCTGTCCACGACGGCGGCGCTCGCGGTCGCCGTCCTGATCGCGGTGCCCGCCTTCTCCATCGCGCGGCGGGGGATCGGCGGCTACCTGCGGACCTATATCCGCCCCACACCCCTGATGCTGCCGTTCAACCTAGTGGCCGAGGTCTCGCGCAGCGTGGCGCTCGCGGTCCGGCTCTACGGCAACGTGATGAGCGGCACGGTCATCGTCGGCATCATCATCAGCGTGGCACCCTTCTTCTTCCCTGTGATGATGCAGGTGCTTGGCCTGCTGACCGGCTTCATCCAGGCCTACATCTTCGCGGTTCTCGCGATGGTCTACATCGCCTCGGCCGCCCGGACACAGCCGCATTCCATGAATGACCCAACTCGAAAGGAACCCTGATCATGGACGCCTCAGTCTGGATCGCCATCGCCTCCATCGTCACGGCGGGGCTGACCATCACGATCGGCGCCATCGCGCCCGCGCTCGCCGAGGGGCGCGCCGCCGCGCAGGCGCTGATGGCGATCGCCCAGCAACCGGACGCCGCGAACACGATCACGCGGACGCTGTTCGTCAGTCTCGCAATGATCGAATCCACCGCCATCTACTGTTTCGTGGTCGCGATGATCCTCCTTTTCGCCAATCCGTTCGTCGATGCCGCGGCCAGGTCCGCCGGAGGATAGGGCCGTGCAGATCGACTGGCTGACCGTCGCGGCCCAACTCGTCAATTTCCTGGTCCTGATTTGGCTCTTACGGCGCTTCCTTTATGGCCCGATCACTGCCGCGATGGCGCGGCGCGAACAGAGGATCGCGGACCGTCTGGCGGATGCGCGGCACGCCCACGACGATGCGGAAGCCGAAGCCAGGGCGCTGCGCGAAAGGCAGCGCGCGCTTGAAGAGAGCCGCGAGGCTGTCCTCGCGCAGGCGCGGGCGGATGCTGACGCGCTTCGCGCCAGGCTGGAACGGGATCTGCGCGAGGAGGCCGAGCAGAAGCGCGCCGCCTGGCTCGATCACCTCCGGGCGGACCGGGCCGAGATCGTCCTGCTGATGCAAAAGCGCATGGCGGGCCATGTCCGCGAGGTCGTGCGCCGGATCCTTGCGGATTTCGCCGACACCGACCTTGCCGCGCAGATCGCGACGGAATTCGCGCTTCGGATCGAGACGCTGGAGGAAGAGGATCGCCAGCGTCTCTTGGCGGCCGCGCTGAAGGCGCGTGAGCCCGCGCTCGTCGAGAGCGGCGTCGCGCTGCCATCGGCCGCGCGTGCGCGTATCACGCGGGCGATCCACGACCACATCGCCGACCGGATCGAGGTCGAGTACCGAACCGGCGCGGACCTGCTGCTCGGCATCCGCCTGACGCTTGGGCATCAGGTGCTGGAATGGTCGGCGGGCCGGTATCTCGACCGGATTGAGACGCTGTTCGGAGAAAGCCTCGATTCCGCGGCAAGCGAGGCGGCCGATGCGGCCTGACAGCCCCAGCTTGCCTGAAAGGCTCTGCCGCAGCCTCTTCGACCGGATGGACCGGATCCTCGCGGAAACCGAGCCGTCGGTGGAGATCGCCGATGTTGCCCGCGTGCTGTCGGTCGGCAACGGCATTGCCCGGATCGCGGGCTTTCCCGATCTCTACGCCGATGAGTTGGTCACCTTCTCGGGCGGCCAGACCGGCATCGCCTCCAGTCTCGCCGCGGACCGGATCGGCGTGATCGTCCTTGGTGACACCGGGGGCATCCGGCCCGGGGACAGCGTGCGCCGCACCCGGCGCGTCGCCGATGTGCCTGTGGGCGAGGGATTGCTCGGCCGCGTTGTCGATGCGCTCGGCCGGCCGCTCGACGGCGCGGGGCCGCTTCGCACGAGCGAACGGGCGCCCGTCGAACGGCCCGCGCCGCCGATCATGCACCGCGCGCCGGTCAGCGTGCCGCTCCAGACCGGCATCAAGGCCATCGACGCCGCGATTCCGATCGGCCGCGGCCAACGCGAGCTGATCATCGGCGACCGGCAGTCCGGCAAGACCGCCATCGCCGTCGATGCGATCCTGAACCAGAGGGATAGCGGCGTGATTTCGGTCTACTGCGCCATCGGCCAGCGCGCCTCCGCCGTCGCCCGCGTGATCGACATCCTGCGCAAGGAGGGCGCGCTCGCCCGCACCATCGTCGTTGTCGCGGGCGGCGAGGACGCGGCGGGGTTGCAGTTCATCGCGCCCTATGCCGCCACAGCGATGGCCGAACACGTCATGGCCGATGGGCGCGACGTCCTGATCGTGTACGACGACCTCACCCGCCACGCCCGGGCCTACCGCGAGCTGTCGCTACTGCTCCGCCGTCCGCCGGGGCGCGAAGCCTATCCGGGCGACATTTTCTACATCCACTCCCGGCTACTGGAACGCTCCACGCGGCTGCGCGAGGAATATGGCGGCGGCTCGCTGACGGCGTTGCCGGTGATCGAGACGCAAGGCCAGAACATCTCCGCCTTCATTCCGACCAACCTCATCTCCATCACCGACGGTCAGATCTACCTTTCGCCCAAACTGTTCGAGAAGGGCCAGCTTCCCGCGATCGACATTGGCACATCGGTCAGCCGCGTCGGCGGCAAGGCACAGCTTCCCGCATTCCGGGCGGTTGCGGGCGATCTCCGGCTCTACTATGCGCAGTTCGAGGAACTGGAGACCTTCGCCCGCTTCGGAACCCAGATCGACGCCGAGACCCGGGCCCGGCTCGACCGCGGGCTCAGGGTGCGCGTAGTGCTCAAGCAGCTGGAGCACGAGCTTCTCGATGTGCCGGCCCAGATCGCGGAGCTTCTGGCCGCGACCGAGGGGCTGTTCGACGCGATCGACCCCGACCGAGTGCTCGAGGCGGGCCGCCGAGCGGCGCGGGCGGCGCGCGACGCATGTCCGGCTCTCTGCGCCGAAATCGCAAGCGGGTCCAAGCTCGACCAAAACGGGCGCGCGGCATTGATCGACGCCATGGATGCCGCCCTTGCGGGCATGCGTGTGGACACGGAGACCGGTCATGCAGTCGCTTGAGGCCCTCTCGGCGCGGCTCGAGACGACCGCCGAGATTCAGTCCATCGTCCGAACGATGAAATCGCTCTCCTCGGCGAGCATCCGGCAGTACGAACGCGCCGTGGCGGCGATGGCAGACTATGAACGCACCGTCACGCTCGGCCTGCGGATCGTCCTGCGCGACGGGGGCGTGGCGTCCCGGCCGGGCTTGGCGGGCGACGTGCCGCGCGGTTCCGGACTGATCGTCATCGGCTCCGACCGGGGCCTGTGCGGACGGTTCAACGACCGGATCGGCCAGGTCGCGCGCGACCGGCTGGACGCGGGCAGCGGGAGCGACTGCGACCACCTGTGCGTGCTCGGCCAGCGCGTCGCGGCGGGGCTGGAGGCGGCCGGCCATCCGGCCCGCAGGCTCTTTTCTCTGCCGGGCTCGGTCGGCGGGCTGAGCGCCACGGTCCATGCCGTGGCGGTCGAGATAGACCGCTGGACCTCTGCCGGCGTCGGTACGGTGTCGATCCTTTTCAACCGCCGCGTTGGCGCGGCGCTGGCCGAGCCCACATGCTGGCCGCTCTTGCCGCTGCCGCAAGCCTTTCTCGACGACCTCGCCCGCGCGCCCTGGCCGTCGCGGTGCCTGCCGATCCACCGGATGGAACGCCCCCCGCTGCTTTCATGGCTCGTCGGCCAGCGGATCTTCGTCCTGCTCTACCGCGCGCTCGCGGAATCCCTGGCAAGCGAACACGCTGCGCGCCTTGCCGCCATGCAGCGGGCCGAGCGCAATATCGCCGAGCATCGCGAGACCCTCGCGGGGGCGTTCCGGCAGAAGCGTCAGGAGGCGATCACGCGCGAACTGCTCGACATCCTCGCGGGCTTCGAAGCCGTCCGCGAGGACCACGCGGACTGACGGGCCGTGAAGGGGTGCCCTCACAGGCGGAGGGCGCAAGACCGCGGCTCGGCTTGCAGGGTGTGAAGCCGTCGATCTCATCCGGCACGCCGCCCGGTCGGCGTTTCGATCCGGTCGGCCAGAAGGATCGCCAGCGGCCGGGTCGCATCGAACCCGGCAAGGACGATGGTCAGGATCGAGGTCATCGGCACGGCGAGAATAGCTCCGGGGATTCCCCAGAGCGCGGCCCAGATCGACAGGGATACAAGGACAACGAACGGGCTGAGGTTCAGCTGGCGCCCGATCAGGCGCGGCTCGAGGAAGTTACCCACATAGACCTGCACCGCGACCAGCAGGACCGTCAGCAGGGCCGTCCGTCCGATATCGCCGTACTGCGCCATCGACAGAAGGACGGGGAAGGTTACGGCGATGTAGGAGCCGACATAAGGAACGTAGTTCAAGATTCCGATGAGCATGGCCCAGAACAGGGCGAAGTCGATTCCGAGCGCCCAGAGAATGACATAGGAGACCATGGCGAGGACGATGTTGATGAGCGTCTTGACCGTGATGTAGTCGCGGATCTGTTCGTTGATCCGCGAAACCAGCCTGCGGATGCTCTCGGTCCGGGCGTCGCCGGGAAAGGCCGCGGCGATCTTGCGGTCGAAGCCGCCGCGTTCGCCAAGAAGGAAGGCGGCGTAGACGACAGCGAGAAAGAACGCCGCTCCGAGCGAGGTGAAGCCGCCGAGCATTCCGAGCGCCAGTTTCTGAACGTCGATCTGCCCGATCGTCACGGCCTCGATCTGCTCCCAGAGCACATGGGATTCGAGATTGAAGCGATCGGCCAGCCGGTTCAGCAAGGTGTCGACATTGGCTTCGTAGAGAGGGGCGACGACCAGGATCTCGCGGACCGTGGCGCTGAAAACCACCGCGATCGCGAGGACCACCGCCGTGAACCCGGCCAGAACGGCGAAGCGCAATGCCACCAGGGGAAGCCTGCCCACGACCGGCAGTCGGCGCAGGGCCTCGGTCGCCGAGACCATCACATAGACCGAGATCACCGCCGCGACGATCGGAAGCAGGATCGCCCGTCCCACCACCAGGAGCCAACCGACCATGATGACGAGCAGGACCGCCAAAACGAGGTTCAGAAGCGGGGCGTTTTTCATCACTCGTTCTCCGGTCCGCGTTTCTGGTTCGGGCATGAACCCCGGCACATGCAGCAGATGCCGGATCCGGACCGGAAGCGAAGGGCTGCTGCCCGGCTCGGTCGCCTGCGCGCCGATTGCTCTGTGCCTTTCCCTTGCCGGGCGTTCCTGTCGAATGGCGCCAGCTTCATGCCCCGTCGGTCGCGGTTTCAGCGATCTTCGGGAACTGTTAGCATGGTTTATCAAGATCATGAAACTCGCATGCATGTCCCCGGGTTGTGTAGCGGCAGATGGGGGATCAGGGAATGGCCAGGGAAACCTGTGGATGCGCCTGCTGTGGCGGAGCGTTCGGGCAATTGTTCGCGCACAATCGATCGGTTACAAGGCTGGCCCAGACGGACCCGGCGAAGTCTCCGCTTTCGGTTCCCGGCAGTGTGAGCCGGCGGGGCATTCTGAAGGGCGGCATCGCCGCCGTCGGCGCGGCGCATCTCCTGCCCGCGGCCGCGCAGGCGCAGGACACCGCCGCCACGGTTTTCACCGGCGGGACCATCCTGACGGTCGATGCGGATTTCTCCGAAGCCGAGGCGATTGCGATCCGCGGCAACACGATCCTTGCGGTGGGCTCCGACGCTGATGCGCGCAATGCGGCCGGAGAGGATGCCCGGATCATCGATCTCGCCGGCAGGACGATGCTGCCGGGCTTTATCGACCCGCATACGCATGTCATCTCGGGTGCCATGATCGACGCCATCGCGGAATACGTCGGCATGGCGCGCTTCGGCACTGTCGCCGAGGTTCTCGACCGGATCGCCGAGAGGGCGACCGAGACCCCGGCGGGCGAGTGGCTCGTCTTTCGCAACTTCGACCCTGCCGTGCAGGAGGGACCCGATGCGCTCACCTTTGCGGAGCTCGATGCCGTCTCGACCGATCATCCGGTGTTTCTCCTGAACGCCTCGGGGCACGTCGCCTACGCCAATTCCAAGGCCTTCGAGGCGGCCGGGATCGGCGAGGACGTCGAAAACCCGCCGGGAGCCGAGTTCGTGCGCGACGCGGACGGCAACCTGACCGGTGTCATGAAGAACAACGTGGCCTTCCTCAAGGTGTTGAGCGCCTATCCCCTGCTGACCTCGACCGAGCCCGTCGAGGCGCTGATCGGGCATCTGTCGGGATGGAGCCGGTTCGGCCTTACTACAGTCAGCGAGTTGAGTCTTGGCGGCGTGACACAGTCGCCCGCCGACCTGCAAATCATGTCCGCCGCGTCGGGGTCCGGACGCCTGAACGCGCGCCTCCGCGCCTATCCGTTCTACACGATCGGCGCGGAGGCCTGGGACGCCGCGGGTGTGAAGCAGGGAGACGGCGACGCATTGGCACGCGTTGCCGGTTACAAGCTGATCGCCGACGGATCGAACCAGGGCTTCACCGGCCTGCAGCGCGAGCCCTATCTCAATTCCGACGACCGGGGGCTCGCCTACATGTCGCCTGAGGAGTTAAAGAGCGTGGCGCTCGACCGGGCCGGCAAGGGCTGGCATCTCGCGATCCACGGCAACGGCGATGCGGCGATCGACAACATCCTCGATGCCTGCGAGGCGCTGCGGGACGCGGGCATCGACATGTCGATGATCCGCGCGCGGATCGAGCACTGCTCGATCCTGCATGACGAGCAGATCGCGCGCATGAAGGAACTCGGCGTCTCGGCCAGCTTCCTCATCGGCCACGTCCACTACTGGGGCGTGGCGATGCGGGACGAGGTGTTCGGCGAGGACAAGGCGCGGCTCCTCGACCGCTGCAAGAGCTGCGAGGAGGCGGGAGTGAGGTTCACACTCCAATCCGATTTTTTCGTCACCGACCCGGATCCCTTGCACATGATCGAGATGGCCGTGACCCGGAAGACCTGGAAGGAGCCGGACTACGTTCTGGCGCCGGAGGAGCGGATCTCGGTCGAATCCGCGATCCGGGCGCTGACGTCCGAGGCGGCCTGGCAGCTTTATTCCGAACACGAGATCGGCAGCCTCGAGCCCGGCAAATTCGCCGATATGGTGATCCTCGATCAGGACCCGCGCCAGGTCGACCCGGACAGGATCAAGGACATTGAGGTGCTGGAGACCTGGATGGACGGCCGGCAGGTGTTCAAGGCCTAGTCCCGGAGTGGCGACCGCGAAGGATCGGGCGGCAGGTGACCTTTTCTGGAAAAATTGCCTCGGGCCGTTCTAGTTGCTACATCGTGCGGCAGTTCGCCGGAGTTCGAGCCCGGACAGGACGAAGCCAGCTAGAGTGCAAACCGGACCCATGATGGAAGGCCACGCAAAATCAACGATTTCCGAGGTGCGCCGCGCGGCTCGGTTGAGCGTTGCGCCGATGATGGACTGGACCGACCGGCATTGCCGGCACTTTCACCGCCAGATCAGCGCCCAGGCGCTGCTCTATACCGAGATGGTCACGGCGCCGGCGGTGATCCATGGCGACCGCGAGCGGCTCCTCGGCTTCGACGAGACCGAGCGGCCGGTGGCGTTGCAGCTGGGGGGCTCCGAGCCGGAGGAGCTGGCCGAGGCCACCCGGATCGCCGCCGATTTCGGTTATGACGAGATCAACCTCAACGTCGGATGCCCGTCGGACCGGGTGCAGTCGGGCTGTTTCGGCGCGGTGCTGATGGAGCGGCCGGGGCTCGTGGCCGACTGCGTCGCCGCGATGATCGCGGCAAGCCCGGTGGAGGTCACGGTAAAATGCCGGATCGGCGTTGACGAACAGGTGCCGGAGGAGGTGCTTCCCGCCTTTCTCGAAACCGTGTCGGCAGCCGGCGTCGGCCGCTTCGCGATCCATGCCCGCAAGGCCTGGCTGAAGGGGCTGAGCCCGAAGGAGAACCGCGACATCCCGCCGCTCGACTATCCGCTCGTCGCCGAGATGAAGCGCGCGTTCCCGCATCTTCATGTATCGGTCAACGGCGGCATCACCTCGCTGGATCAGGCAGAGGCATTCCTGGCCGAGGGGCTCGACGGGGTGATGATCGGGCGAGCGGCCTATCAAGAACCTTACGAGGTGCTCGGCGCAGCCGATGCGCGGATCTTCGGCGCGGGTCCCGGCCCCGAGCGCCGGGAGGTGGTCGAGCGGATGCGGCCCTATATCGCGCGCCATCTGGAAGGCGGAGGCCGGATGCACCAGATCACCCGGCACATGCTCGGGCTCTTTCACGGCCAGCCAGGGGCGAGGGCCTGGCGCAGGATCCTTTCGGAGCGCGCCAATGCACCCGGAGCGGGGCTCGAGGTTCTTGACGCGGCGCTGGCGCCGATGATTGATCTCGCGGCATGAAGCCGGCGCTTTCCACCGGCGGCTGACGCTGGCTTTCGCGGTTGTCCCGCGCTATCCCGCTAAGTGTGTGATGGGGAAGGGTAGCCGATGCCGCTCATGTCAGATCTCATGCCGATGCTGGCGCTACTGCTGGCGATCGGTGCCTTTGCCGGTGTGATCGCCGGGCTTCTCGGCGTCGGTGGCGGCATCGTGCTGGTGCCGGCGTTCTACTACGCCTTCACCGGGCTCGGCTATGGCGGGCCGGACGTGATGCAGGTCTGCCTTGCGACTTCGCTCGCGACGATCATCGTGACCTCGATCCGCTCGGTGCTGGCGCATAACCGCAAGGGCGCCGTCGACTGGGCGATCCTGAAGGGCTGGGCGCCCGGGATCGCCATTGGCGCGGTGGTTGGCATGCTTGCCGTGGCCCAGCTCAGGACGCCGACTTTGCAGGCGATCTTCGGAGCGCTGGCGCTCCTGGTCGCCTTCTATCTCGGTTTCGGTCGGACGGACTGGCGACTCGCGCCGGAGATGCCGAAGGGCGGGCGTCGCGCGGTCTTGTCGCCTTCGGTCGGCTTCCTGTCCGTGCTGATGGGGATCGGCGGCGGGTCGTTCGGAGTGCCGCTGATGAGCCTGCACGGGGTGCCGATTCATCGCGCCGTGGCGACGGCGGCGGGTTTCGGCGTGGTGATCGCCGTGCCCTCCGTGGCCGGGTTCCTGCTGACCGAAGTTACCGGCGCGCCACCCTACACGGTGGGCGCGGTCAATCTGCCGGCCTTCGTCGTGATCATCGCGATGACGCTGATCACGACGCCCTGGGGCGTGAAGCTCGCCCATGCGATGGACCCGAAGCCCCTGCGGCGCGTCTTTGCGGTCTTTCTCGCGCTCGTCGCGCTCAACATGCTGCGGAAGGCGGCAGGATGGTAGCGGTCTTCGCGGCACGCGGCTGGGCGCGGTTTCCGGCCGATCCCGCACTGGCCCGCTGGACCGCCGCAGCCCTGCCGGCAGCGCTCCTGGCCCTCGCCGCGGGCGCGGAGCCATTGAGATGCGGCGGCACCTGGGACGTTGGGCTGGATGCGCTGCCGAACGACGCGGCAGGCGCGGTCGGGGGCGTGCCGCTGGCGGGCGCCGCCATCGACGCGGTCGAGACCCTGACGGGACGGCTACCACTTCACCGCGCGCAGCTCTCGACGGTCTATCCGGGCTATCCGCGTCCCTGGGCCGAGGAAAGCGACGCCGCGTTCCGGTACCGGCTGACGCGAGACTCCGCGCATGTGGACGGACTGCTGCCGGTCGGGCCGGACCGGCGCCGGATGATCCGCGAGCCGCATGCCTGGATTCTCGGCCTGCCGTTGACCCGAACCGGGCCGGGTGCGAGTCCCCCGGCCGTCTGGGAGGGCAGTCACCGGATCATGGCGCGGGCCTTCTCGGAGGCGCTCGCCGGGCATCCGACAGCCTGCTGGGCCGAGGTCGACGTCACCGACGCCTACCACGCCGCCCGGCGCGAGGCCTTCGCCACGTGCGAGCGGGTTGTCCTTGATGCCGGACCGGGCGAGGCGGTGCTGATCCATCGCCTGGCGTTGCATGGCATCAGCCCCTGGGCCGAGGGCGCCGAAGCCCCTCCGGAGGGCCGCATCATCGCCTATTTCCGCCCCGAACTGCCCGGCGGCATCGCCGACTGGCTGAAGGTCTGACCGAGGCCGCGCGGGCTCAGTCCCTGCCGCCCGTCCGCGCCGCCCGGCCGCCGCGTCTTTGCCGCAGCCGCGGTTGGCGCGCAGGCAGATCGGCCATGACCGCGCGCCGTTCCTCGGGGGTCATCCGCCCCCACCGCCCGATCTCGTCGATCGAGCGCAGGCAGCCGACGCAGAGCCGTTCCACGGGGTGGATCGTGCAGATCTTCACGCAGGGGCTGTCGATCTCCTGCCGCTTCCAGACCTCGTCCGTCATCCCTGCCGCCTCATATGCCCGATCCTGTCCAACGCTCCTTGCAGGATATACCCCGCCGCGACGTGGTCGATCACCTCCGAGCGACGCTTGCGCGTCGTATCTGCCTCAAGAAGCGCCCGCTCCGCAGCCACAGTCGACAGCCGCTCGTCCCAAAAGCCGATCGCGAGGTCGGTGAGACGGCTGAGGTTGCGCGCGAAGGCGCGGGTCGACTGGCAGCGCGGACCCTCGCTGCCGTCCATGTTGAAGGGCAGGCCAAGCACGATCCCGCCGATCTCGCGCTTCTCGCAGATCGCCAGCAGTGCTGCCGCGTCGAGCGTGAACTTCTTGCGCCGGATCGTCTCCAGCGGCGTCGCGACCGAAAGCCGCCGGTCCGAGACGGCGACGCCGATGGTCTTCTCGCCGAGGTCGAGGCCCGCGAGCGCGCGATCGCGCGGAAGGGCCGCGACGAAGCTGTCCAAAGCGTCGTGGATCACTTTGCCGCCCCCGCCTGACGTGCGGCGGCCCGCACGGTTTCCAGATCCGCCTCGTGGCCGGCAAAGACCGCCTGCGCCTCGGTCCAGACCGCCTTCGCGCGCTCGGTTTCTCCCAGGACCCCGAGCGAGGTGATGAGCCGCGCCCAGTCCTCGGCCGGTCCGCCCTCGCCGGAGAGCCGCTCGGCAAGGCCGTCGACCATGCCGCGGATCATGCCGAGGCGCTCCTCCTGGCTCATCTCGGCCGCTGCCGCGATGTCGCCGGCGTCCGGACCGGACGCTGCCGGGGCAGGGGGCGTGTAGCGGACACCCGCCGCGGCGGCCAGCATCTCAATCTGCGCCCGGATCGGCGCGATCCAGGGCGCGTCCTCTGGACCCTCTTCGAGCAGGGCCTTCCAGACCTGGAAGGCCCGGTCGGGACGCCCTGTCTGCGCCCACATCAGCCCGGTATAGAACCGGGCGGTCGGGTTTCCCGGATCGAGTCGCAACGCCTCGGTCAGCGCGGCCTCCGCCTCGGGCGACACATAGCCGCCGGCCGCGAGCACGTAGCTGTCGGCCAGCGTCGCGTGATCGTTGGCCGTCGCCGCGTCGCCCGCAAGCGCAATGACGCGCGCCTGCGCCTCGGCGGCGGCCATGTGGTTGCCGAGCGCGGCCTCGTTGCGGGCGAGCAGCCGCTGACCGGTGATGTCGTCCGGATTCTCCGCCACCGCGGTCCTGAGCCGCTCCATCAATCCGGCATAGGCCACATCGGGTGCGGGCGGGGCAGGGAGCTTCGCGGAGGCGACCGCCTCGGCCTGCGAGGGACGTTCGTCATGGAGGACCGCCGCCCGCTCGATCCTTTGGCCGATCGGCAGGTCAGGATACCCGGGAGCGCCGATCGTGAGGTAGAGCGCGAAGGCGCCCGCCAGCGCGACAACGATGCCGGCGACCGGCATCGTGACCGATCCGCGCGCCGTGCCCGCCGGGCCGCCGGTCCGGTCGGCATCCAGAAGCCGCCGCGACACCTCGAGTCGGGTGCGTTCCGCCTCGGCCGGTTCAATGACGCCGCGGGCGAGATCGCGGTCCACCTCGGCCAGCTGGTCGCGGTAGACACCGATGTCGGCATTGGCGGCGACCTGCCGGCCACCTTGGGCCAGCGAGCGCAGAAGCGCCGCGCCGGCGGCGGCGGCTAGGGCGAGCGACACGATCCAGAAGAGCATTTTGCCTCCGAAGTTCCGCCATCATCTAAGCGTTTCGGGACGGTCCCGAAAGGGCAAAGCCCGGTTCAGGGGCGGTGAGATTGTCGCATATGGCGGCTCATGTCGCATTTTTCCCAATAGCGACGCTTGCCAGCCTGTCGCAAATCACCCTGCGTTTAAGTAGGCGCCGTGGGTGGATACGCTGCCCGAAGGGGGATTCGACATGGCCATGAAACGCTACTCGGCTTTTGCAGTCGCTCGCCACGCGATGAGCTATCATCTCGGCTGGGAGCGTGCATGGGGTTCGCCCGCGCCGAAAAAGAAATACGACGCGATCATCATCGGCGCCGGCGGCCACGGCCTCGCCTCTGCCTATTATCTCGGCAAGAACTACGGGATCACGAACGTCGCGATCATCGAGAAGGGCTGGCTCGGCGGCGGCAACACCGGCCGCAACACCACGATCATCCGCTCGAACTACCTGCAGGATCCTTCTGCCGCGATCTACGAAAAGGCCCGCTCGCTCTACGAGACGATGAGCCAGGACCTGAACTACAACGTCATGTTCTCCCCCCGCGGCCTTCTCATGCTCGGCCAGACCGAGCACGAGGTCCGCGGCTACAAGCGCACCGTCTATGCCAACAACCTGCAGGGCGTCGCGACCGAGTGGATCTCGCCGCAGCGGGTGAAGGAACTGGTGCCGATCATGAATATCGACGGCCCCCGCTACCCGGTCCTCGGCGCGCTCTACCAGGCGCGCGGCGGCACCGCGCGGCACGACGCGGTGGCCTGGGGCTACGCCCGCGCCTGCTCTGCGATGGGCATGGACGTGATCCAGCAATGCGAAGTGACCGGCATCCGCACCGAAGGCGGCAAGGTCGTCGGCATCGACACTTCCAAGGGCGCGATCGACTGCGACAAGCTCGGCATGGTTGTCGCGGGTCACTCCTCGGTGCTCGCGGAAATGGCGGGCTTCCGGCTGCCGATTGAATCGCTGGCGCTCCAGGCGCTCGTCTCCGAACCGATCAAGCCCTGCATGGACGTGGTCGTGATGGCCAACACCGTGCACGGCTACATGAGCCAGTCCGACAAGGGCGAGATGGTGATCGGCGGCGGCACCGACGGGTTCAACAACTACACCCAGCGCGGCTCCTTCCATCACATCGAGGAAACCGTCCGCGCACTGGTCGAAACCTTCCCGATGATCTCGCGCCTGAAGATGCTGCGCCAGTGGGGCGGCATCGTCGACATGACCGGCGACCGTTCGCCGCTGATCTCGAAGACGCCCGTCGACAACATCTTCGTCAACTGCGGCTGGGGCACCGGCGGATTCAAGGCGATCCCTGGCTCGGGTTGGGCGATGGCGGAACTCATGGCGCGCGGCCACTCGCCGCTGGCCGAGGAGTTTTCCATGTACCGTTTCCGCGAAGGCAAGTTCATCGACGAAAGCGTCGCCGCCGGGGTCGCGCACTGATGGCCCTTCATCTTGCCAGAAATATCCCGGGGGCGCCGGCCGGTTCGCCACTGGTTCAAGTACCAGCCGGCGCGGGGCAACGCTCCCGGCCGGCTTCCGAAAGGACAACGACATGCTGACCCTTGAATGCCCCTACTGCGGCGTGAAAGCCGAGGAAACCGAGCTCCAGGCCGGCGGCGAGGCGCATCTGAAGCGCTACGGGCCGGGCTCGACCGACGAAGAGTTCGACAGCTACATGTTCAGCCGCAAGAACCCCAAGGGCGTTCATTTCGAACGCTGGCGGCATGCCTATGGCTGCGGCAAGTGGTTCCTGGCCGCGCGCTGCACCGCGACTCTCGAGGTGTTCGGCACCTACAGCGCGCAGACCAAGGAACCGCCTGCGGACATGCAAGCGAAGATCAAGGCGAAACGCCCGAACTGGGAGGGCTACAAATGAGCACGCGTCTTCAGAAAGGCGGCCGCCTGATCGACCGCTCGAAGGCTCTGTCCTTCACCTTCAATGGCAAGCCCATGAAGGGCTTCGCCGGCGATACGCTCGCCTCGGCTATGCTCGGCGCGGACCAGATGATGGTTGGCCGTTCTTTCAAGTATCACCGCCCGCGCGGTGTCGTGGCCTCGGGTGCGGAAGAGCCGAACGCGCTCGTCGGTCTCGGTGAGGGCGGCCGGTTCGAGCCGAACCAGCGCACCACGACCACCGAGCTTTTCGAAGGCGCGGTGACGGCGAGCCAGAACCACTGGCCGAGCCTCGAGTTCGACGTCGGCGCACTGAACGACAAGTTCTACAGGTTCCTGCCGGCGGGCTTCTACTACAAGACCTTCATGTTCCCGCGCTTCGCGTGGAAACATGTGTTCGAGCCGATCATTCGCCAGTCCGCAGGTCTCGGCAAGGTGCCGCAGAGCCGTGACGAGGACCGTTACGAGTATGCCTATGCCTTCGCCGATCTCGTGATCGTCGGCGGCGGCATCGCCGGCCTTGCCGCGGCGCTCGCCGCTGGCAAGCAGGGCAAGCGCGTCTGGCTTGTCGAGCAGACCGCGAACTGGGGTGGCCGCGCCGTCGTCGACGGAGTCCAGATCGAGGGCGCTGACGCCGACAGCTGGGTGAAGGAAACCGTCCAGGCGCTTGAGAAGATGGAGAATGTCACGCTCCGCACCCGGACGATGGCCTCGGGTCTTTATGACCACGGCTATCTCCTGGCCTATGAGCGCATCGCCGACCATACGCCGGGCGACGGACGCCCGCGTCACCGGCTCTGGCGCATGCGTGCCGGACATGTCGTCACCGCGACCGGCGCGATCGAGCGGCCGCTTTCCTTCGCCGGCAACGACATACCCGGCGTCATGCTGGCCTCGGCGGTGCGCGACTACGTCGTCAACTGGGCGGTCAGCCCCGGCGACCGCACCGTGATCGTGACTAACAATGACGACGCCTACCGCACCGCGCTGGCGCTGCTCGACGCGGGCCTCGTGGTTCCGGCCGTGATCGACGCGCGCCCCGAAGCCAAGGGCGAACTCCCGCAGGCAGTGCGCGCCCGTGGCGTGCGCGTGCTCGAAGGCCACGGCATTGCCAAGGTCAAGGGCGGCAAGCGCGTCACCGGGGTCGCGACCTGCATCCAGGCCGGCGAGGGCGCCGAACTGGAGCAGATCGCTTGCGACGCCGTCGCGATGTCCGGCGGCTGGTCGCCGGTCGTCCATCTCTGGTCCCATTGCGGCGGCAAGCTCAACTGGGACGACAATCTGGCGATGTTCCGTCCCGACCCGAAGCGTCCGGCGACGGGCGAGGACGGCGCGGCGATGGTGACCGCCGTTGGCTCGGCCAACGGCATCCTCTCCGCCCAGGACGTGCTGGCCGATGCCCATCAGGCGGTCGGCGGCAAGGGCACGGCGCCCGGCGCCGTCTCCGAGGCGGAAGAACCGCTGATGCCGGTCTGGATCATGCCGCAGGGCGCAGGCCCGGCGCTGCGGTTCAAGATGTGGCTCGACCCGCAGAACGACGTGAAGGTGTCGGACGTCCAGCTCGCCGCCCGCGAGGGTTACGAGTCGGTCGAGCACACCAAGCGCTACACCACGCTCGGCATGGCGACCGACCAGGGCAAGATCTCCAACATCAACGGTCTGGCGATCCTCTCGGACTCGCTCAACCGCGCGATCCCGGAGACCGGCACCACGACCTTCCGCCCGCCCTACACGCCGATCTCGATGGGCGCGATCGCGGGCGAGGCGCGCGGCGAGATCTTCCAGCCGCTGCGCAAGACGCCGATGCACGAATGGCACGAGACCCACGGCGCCCATTGGGAGCCGGTCGGTCTCTGGCGCCGTCCGTACTGCTTCCTGCGCTCGGGCGAGGGCGTCCACGACGCGGTCAACCGCGAGATCCGGCAGGTCCGGAACTCGGTGGGCCTGCTCGACGCCTCGACGCTCGGCAAGATCCTCGTGAAGGGGCCGGAAGCGGGCAAGTTCCTCGACATGCTCTACACCAACATGATGTCGACGCTGCCGGTCGGCAAATGTCGCTACGGTCTGATGTGCAACGAGAACGGATTCCTCTCGGACGACGGCGTCGTCGTGCGCCTGACCGAGGACACCTGGCTCTGCCACACCACGACCGGGGGTGCGGACCGCATCCACGGCTGGATGGAAGACTGGCTCCAGTGCGAGTGGTGGGACTGGAAGGTCTATACCGCGAACGTCACCGAACAGTATGCGCAGGTGGCAATTGCGGGCCCGAACGCCCGGAAACTGCTCGATAAACTCGGCGGCATGGATCTCTCGAAAGAGGCGCTGCCGTTCATGGAATGGCGTGAGGGCACGCTCGGCGGGTTCCGCGCGCGGGTGCACCGGATCTCGTTCTCGGGCGAGCTTTCCTTCGAAGTCGCGGTTCCGGCGTCGGAAGGTCGCGCCTTCTGGGACGCGCTGATCGCGGCCGGCGAGGAGTTCGGCGTGATGCCCTACGGCACCGAGGCCATGCACATCATGCGGGCCGAGAAGGGCTTCATAATGATCGGCGACGAGACCGACGGCACCGTGATCCCGCAGGATCTTAACCTGCAGTGGGCGATCTCGAAGAAGAAGGAAGACTACCTCGGCAAGCGCGCCCAGGAACGCTCCTTCATGGCGAGCCCGGACCGGTGGAAGCTCGTTGGCCTCGAGACGCTCGACGGAGCGGTCATTCCGGACGGCGCCTACGCTGTCGCCGAGGGCTACAACGCCAACGGCCAGCGCAACATGCAGGGCCGGGTGACCTCGACCTACCATTCGCCGACCCTCAACAAGGGGATCGCGATGGGGCTCGTGAAGCACGGTCCCGACCGGATGGGCGAGGTGATCGACTTCCCGGTGGACAATGGAAAGGTGGTCAAGGCGCGGATCGTCGATCCCGTCTTCTACGACAAGGATGGAGAAAAGCAAAATGTCTAAGGCAGTCAGCGCCTTGGGGGGCGTTTCTCACAAGGGTTTCGTAGAGGTGTCCGAAGCGGGCTTGCAGGGCATGATCACCGTTCGCGGTGACCTGGCCTCGGCCAAGATGAAGAAGGCTGTGAAGGCAGCGACCGGCACCGCCGTTCCGGAGGCACGCCGGATCGTCATCGCCGGCGACAAGGCTGCCGCCTGGATGTCGCCGGACGAGCTTCTCATCATGGTGCCCTACACCGAAGCGCTGGCCACGGTGGCGGCGCTGGAAGAGGCGCTTGCCGGTGAGCACCACATCGTCGCGGACGTCTCCGACGCCCGCGCGATGTTCCGCATCAAGGGCGCGAAGGCGAGCCAGGCGCTCTTGAAGCTCTGCCCGGTCGACTTCGAGACCCTCGCGGAGGGCGAGATCCGCCGCACGCGCGCGGCCCAGGTCGCCGCGGCGCTCTGGAAGTCGGCGGAGGACGAGTTCAGCCTTGTCTCGTTCCGCTCCGCCGCGGGCTATGTCTTCGGCGCGTTGGAAGTGTCGGCCCGCACCGGTTCGGAACCGTTCCCGGCGTAATTCGGAAGTCCCCGGTCCTCCAGGGGGCGGGGGCTGGTCGGTTGTCCGGCGAGTAGCTCCAGACAGTGCAAAACGCCCCCCGGTTGTCCGGGGGGCGTTTTGTTCAGCGGCAGGCCCCGACTGGACGCCTTCTGAGAGGCGATGCCAGTCGGTCTAGAACTCGAGCGTTGCGCGAAGGCCCAGCCGGTTCTCCTCTTCGCCGTCGGCGGTGTCCAGGAATGCCAGTCCGGCGTCGAGGATCCAGCTGGCACCGGTTCCGAAAGCCGATTCGGCCGGCCGAAAGATCACGCCAAGGGCGATAAGTTCGTCCGTCGCGTCTGGCTCCCCGAAGACCTCTGTCTTCCGGTTGGTAAAGGTCGCGGTGTAGGTCAGCGGTCCGGATTCGATGGCCGCGGTTGCCGTGCTGAAGAGTGCATCTTCGGGCGCGCTCTCGAAGTTGCGGAAATAGGCAACTTCTCCGAGCAGGATCAGGTCGGCGCTGTCCGAAAGCGAGAAGCGCTTGGTGACCGCGCCGAGATAGCCGATCTCGTCCGCGGGCACGATCTCCTCGTCGATCTGCTCCTCAGTCTGGGCGCCGGCCTTCTGGTAGCGCAGCCCGAACCGGCCACCGGCATCGCCCTCCTCGAAGCAGTTCGCGGCCTCGGCGCCCGAGCAGAAGTCGTAGAAGATGCCGGCCGAACCGATCCCCTCGACATTGCCGGCCCCGCCGTCGGCGAGCGTCAGCCGCGGCCGCTGCGAGCCGATCGAGCGGTTCAGGACCGTGCGGTCGGTCGTGAAAAGGTTGACGGTCACGGCATGCGACACCGACGCCGCCTCGAAGGGCACGGAGGCCTGGACGCCCCAGCGCTCCTCGGCGTCGTAATCGCCCACGATGTCGGTGCCATAGAGGTCGCTGAGCGCCGCGCTGGCGAGGCTGAAATCGGGATCGAACTTGCCGACACGGAAGCTGAACGGGTCAGTTTCGTACTGGCCAAAAACCTCGCCGATATAGGCGCCGGGGCCATCCGAGACGAACCCGGCCGCATTGGGGCTTTCGCTGATGTTCTCCGCGGTGATGGAGCCGACGAAGCTGAACGCCTCGGTGGCCCTGAACAGGAGGTCGAGGGTCAGCGTCGGTTCAAGGCTGGTCGACTTGGAAGGTGGTGGCGTGGCGTCGAAGATCCAGTCAGCCTGCAACTCCAGCGTGAAAGCGGTGTCCAGGCACGGTGCTGTGCACTCCTCGGCTGTCGCCGCCATCGTGGAGAAGGCCATGCCGACTCCGGCGAGGCAGAAGCTGCGGAACACGCGAAAGTCCGGTGCGCGGTCGTATTGAATTGTCATTGTTACCTTGATCGCGTCTTAGCTGCTCAACGGGTCCAATCTGACACATGTCAGGCGAAATTGTGAACCATATTATGATCGTCACATGGCTGTGCGCCCTATTCGCCACAAGAAGGCAAGCGAGCTGGGAACGTTCGGAATCGAGACGCCGCCGGGCGTTTTCGTCGGCGCCGGATGGGCGCGAGGGTGCTTGAAAATATCGCAGTAAGATATTGAATTATAATAGAAAGACCTGATCGCCGCGGGCAGGAGGCGCGCATTGATTTCGGCGTTGTTTCAGCGGCGGCATTTCGGCATGCTCACTAAATCCTTTGGGTAATTGCTGGCTGAAACGACCTATGTGACAATGGTATCTCATCGATTTTCATCCGCTAGTCATACATGTGTCAGGCATTATTGACTGGCCGCATGGGGTTCGGGGGAGGTTATGGGTGTTCGGGGCGGACTTGTTGCAGGATTGGCGTTTCTATTCGTGACACCGGCAGTGGCGGAAGTGGAACTGCTCGAGATTGACGCAAACAATTTCAGTGACCGTTCTCATGTCATCGACAACGTCTGGACGCCGCTAAGACCGGGCGAACAGATGGCCTATGAAGGGTGGACCGTCGACGACGCCGGCGAAAAGGTAAAGCACCTCTATGTCGCCACCGTTACCGACCTGACGAAGATGGTCGCGGGAATCCGTGTGCTTGTCCTTCTGGAGGAGGATTTCCAGGACGATACCCTGATCGAGCAGGAGATTGCTTTCAGGGCGCAGGACAATGACGGGAATGTCTGGCATGTGGGCGAGCTGACCGAGGCATTCGATGGCGAAGAGCTGATCGGTGCGAAGCTCTGGTATGCTGGCGTGCCCGAGGGTGCCAGGGCGGGCATCAAGTTGGTGGCCGATCCCAAGGTCGGCGACCCCGAGCTTTCGCAAGGTTACGCGCCTCCGCCGGTGAACTGGACCGACAGCGGTCAGGTGACAGAGGCGGGGCTGACGGTGACGGTGCCCGCGGGCGAATTTGCGGATGTGATAGCGATCGACGAGCATGATCAGGAGACCGAGGAGGGCGTGTTCCAGACCAAGTACTACGCGCCGAACGTCGGGCTCGTGAAGATCGGCTTCAAGGGCGACGATCCGAACAAGGAAGAGCTTTTTCTCACTGAAGTCATTGAACTGGACGAAACAGGAATGGAGCGCGCCAGAGAGCTTGCGCTCGAAATAGACGGTCGCGGCTTTGGTTATGCCGCGACGACACCAGCACAAAGAACCGAGGACTGAATCGGCGGCGTCGAAAGAGCGCCAATCAGTCGGAGAATGAGGAGGCTTTCGGAGCAGGTCTGTAGCGACTGCTAATAGGAGGTTTTGACATGACCAGGATCTACGAGGCTGCCGTCCGATACCGGCTATTGATTCTCGTGGTCAGTGTCGTGGTCATGGTGGTCGGCGCGATCGAGTTCCGGCGGATGCCCGTCAACCTGCTTCCGGACCTCTCGCCGACCATCGTCGAGGTGCAGACCGAGGCGCTCGGGCTGGCTGCCCAGGAAGTCGAGGCGATGATCACGGTTCCGCTAGAGGCGGACATGCTCAATGGCCTGCCATGGGTCCAGCGGATCGACTCGCGCTCGATCACGGGACTGTCCTCGATCGAAATGGTGTTCGAGCCCGGCACCGACCTGATGATCGCGCGCCAGATGGTGCAGGAGCGGCTGACGGCCGCTCATGCGCTTCCCAACGTCTCCAAGCCTCCGATCATGCGCCAGCCCGTCGCGACCGACGCGCGGGTCGTGCAGATCGGCCTGAGCTCCGAAACGCTGTCGCAGATCGACCTCTCCGTGCTCGCGCGCTGGACCATCCGGCCGCGGCTTTCGGGCGTTCCGGGCGTCGCGAACATCTCGATCTGGGGCGAACGTCAGCGCCAGATGCAGGTGATCGCCGATCCCGATGTTCTGTCGCAAAACAGCGTCCGGCTTGAGGACATCATCCGGACATCGGGTAACTCGATGTGGGTATCGCCGCTTTCGTATCTGAACGCATCGACGCCCGGAACCGGCGGATTCATCGACACGCCGAACCAGCGACTCGGCATCCAGCACGTCTTCCCGATCGTGTCCCCGACGGACATGATGGGGCTGCCGCTGTCGAGCAACCCCGAAATGGCGATCGGCGACGTCGCTGAGGTCGTCGAGGGGCACCAGCCGCTCATTGGCGATGCCTTGATCAACGGCAAGCCGGGCCTTCTCATGGTTATCGAGAAGTTCCCCTGGGCCAGCACGGCCGAGGTCGTGCGCGACATCGAACGCGCTATGGCCGGCATGAAGCCGGGTCTGCCCGGCGTTGACGTGAACATGGATATCTATACCGCCGGTGCGATCGCCGAGCGCGCAGCAGACCGGATCCGGCTCGTGGCGGCGCTCGGTGCGGCGGCGGCGCTGGCCGTGATCGCGCTCGCGTCGCGCGACTGGCGCTTCACCGCCGTCTCCGGCTTCACCGCCGGTGCCGCGGCGCTCATGTCGGTCGGATTGCTCACCAACATGAACGGGGTGGTCAGCGGTGCGCTGCTCGCCGGGTTGTTCGCTGCGACCGGGATGATCCTTCACGATGCGCTTCAGGCGGCGGCTCCGGCCGGCGCGGAGGCAAACGATCGAAAGCGGACGCTTCTGGTCGTCACCACGTTTGCGGCACTTCTCGCCGCGGCGCCGCTCATGTTCCTTGACGGCGTCAGCGGTGCAGTCGCGGCGGCCTCGGTCTGGCCCTATATGGTCGCGATCGCACTGTCGCTCGTGGCGGCGCTGCTGGTGGCGCCGGCTCTTGGCACGCTGATCGGTGACCAGAGGCACGTTGCCGCGCCGGCCTTCGCGGCCGCCGGGGCGGGCGTCTCGCGGATGCCAGGTCTTGCGCTGGTTGGTCTTCTGGTGGCCGGCGGGGCGGGTGTCGTCGCGATGGTCAACATGGCCGCGGCGCCGGAATTCCGCAACGAGAACGTGCTTGTCGAGTGGAACTCGGCACCCGGCACGTCGCTCGAGGTCGTGATGGCTGAAGGACAGGCGCTGTCCGATACGCTGCTCGCAAGCGACTCTGTCGCGCATGCGGCGCTGCAGGTCGGCCGGGCCGAGATTTCGGACGAGGTTCTGAACGCGAACGCCGGTTCGATATGGTTGACGCTCGCCGATGGTGTGAGCCCGGCCGCAGCCGAGCCCGAGATCGCCCGGATCGTTGAACAGGCCGGTCTTGCGGCTTCGGTCACGAGCTATCAGAACCGCCAGATCGCGCGTGCCGCGCCGCCGACGGCGAGCGCGGACATGCTGGTCAGGGTCTATGGCCATGATTTCAACGAGTTGAATGCCAAGGCTCAGGAAGTCGCGGATAGACTGGTCGCCATCGGAGGCATCAGCGGCGCCGAGTTGCGTCAGACCGAGCTTGAGCCGGTGGTCGAAGTCGAAGTCGATCTGGACAAGGCCGCGCAATACGGTGCCAAGCCGGGCGATGTTCGTCGCGCGCTCTCGGCGCTGGTCGCGGGGATTCAGGTTGGCCAGTTCTTCGAGAACCAGAAGGTGTTCGACGTGGTCGTTTGGGGCGATGGAACCCATCGTGGTTCGGTCGAGGCTATCCAGACCGCGCTGATCGACGCGCCTGCAGGCAAGGTGGCGCTGTCAGAGCTGGCCGATGTGCGGATCTCGTCGATGCCGGCCTTCATCAACCGCTCGGCCGTGTCGCGCTTCGTCGAGATCGCGGTCACGGCGCCTTCGGTCGATATGGCGCTGGTACGCGAGGTCGAGGCTGCGCTCGCGGCGATCGATTATCCGCTCGAATACCATGCGGAGGTGGTCGGTGGAGCCGCGCTCGCCTCGACTGGCGGCGGCATTCCGATCTGGCAGGTCGCGATCGCGGCCGCGATCGGGATCGTGCTCCTGATGCAGGTCGCGCTCGACAGCTGGTCGCGTGCGGTGCTGGCGACGGTCTATGCGGCGTCGATCGGCTCGATCGCGGCGCTTGCGGCCTTCGCTTTGGGCGTGTGGTCGGTGGCCGCGGCAATCGGCGCGGTGGCTGCCTTCGGCATCGGGTTGAAGGATGCGGCGACCTCGATGCGGTTCGATGCCCGCGACCCGGCGATGGCGGCGCTCTTCACGGCCAAGATGGCGACAATCCTGGCGCTCGTTCCGGCAATCGCGCTGTTCGCGCCGGGGCTGGAGTTCATCTGGCCGGCGTCCGTGGCGCTGGTCGCGGGCCTGGTGGGCGCAGCCGTGATGTCGCGCTTCGTCCTGCCGGCGCTCGCTGATCCCGAGTCGGACGCGGCTCTCGCAAGGGGAGGACAAGTCAATGCGTGATATCAGACACATGCCGATGCTGTGCCTCGCCTTCGGTCTGACCTGTCCCGCGCCGCTTCTGGCGGCCGGGGGGGGCGGGGGCGGATATGTCTCCGACGCGCCGATCCCCTGGCACATGACCGTGGACGACGAAGGGCGCAATGTTATCGAGCTGATCCCGAATGCGGTGACGCGGCTCGGGTTGGAAATGGCGGAAGTCTCCGAATGGATGCCGCCGGAACCGCCCGCCGAGGAGCTCGTGGTCTCCTCGGTCGAGGAGCTCCAGCCTGTCGCCGCATCCGAGGATCCGACGGAGATCGTCAAGGTGCCGGTCCAGCCGCAGCTCACTGTGCCCTATGGATCGTTGATCTACTGGGCCGACGGCACAACCTGGGTCTACGGCGAGAACGAGATCGAACGGCATTACGTCCGTTTGCCGGTACGTGTCGATCGGATCGAGGATCAGACGGTCTATCTGAAGTCGGGCCCGCCCGTGGGAACCGTGATCGTGTCGGTTGGTGCCGCCGAACTCTTTGGTGCCGAGACCGGCACCGGCCATTGAACGGAGGCGCGTTATGTTCAGGTTTCTGATCGAAGCAAGCATGCGCTTTCGCTATATCGTGATCGCGCTCGCCGCCATGCTGGTCATATTCGGGGCGCAGCGGACCAACGATCTGAGGGTCGACGTGTTCCCCGAATTCGCGCCGCCTCTGGTCGAGATTCAGACGCCCTCGCTCGGGCTTACGTCGATCGAGGTCGAGGAATACATCACGATCCCGCTCGAACAGGGTCTGGCCGGGATTGCCGGGCTCGACATCATCCGGTCGAAATCGGCGCCGCAACTGTCGTCCATCGTGATGATCTTCACGCGCGACACCGATCTTCTGCGTGCGCGTCAACTGGTGCAGGAGCGGGTCAACGAGATCTCGGCGACGCTGCCGACCTGGTCGAGCCCGCCGGTGATCCTGCCGCCGCTTTCGGCGACGAGCCGGATCATGAAGATCGGCCTGTCGTCGGAGAAATACTCGCTGATCGACATGTCGATGACGACCTACTGGAAGATCCGCGAGCGGCTCTTGCGGGTGCCCGGCGTGGCAAACGTTGCGATCTGGGGCGAGCGTCTGGAGATGATGCAGGTGCAGGTCGATCCCGCGCGCCTAGCCGAAAACGGGGTGACGCTGGACACGGTGATGGAAAGCACCGCCGATGCGCTCGATGTCGGTCTTCTGCGCTACTCCGACGGCGCGCGAGTCGGCACCGGCGGCTTCATCGACACCGACACGAACCGTTATCCGATCCACCATGTGTTGCCGATCCACACGATCGACGATCTGAAGAAGGTCAGCGTCACCGGCACCGACAAGACGCTGGCCGACGTGGCCGATGTCAAGATCGACCACCAGCCGCTGATCGGCGACGCGGTGATCAATGACGGTCCGGGGCTCCTTCTCATCGTCGAGAAGTTTCCCTGGGCCAATACACTCGACGTGTCACTGAACGTCGAGGAGGCGATCGACAAGATGCGTCCGGGACTTCAGGATATCGAGATCGATACAGAGATTTTCCGCCCAGCGACGTTCATCGAGACTTCGATCGACAACCTTTCCAAGGCGCTTCTCGTGGCCGCGGTGCTGGTCACGCTGGTGCTCTGGGTCTTCCTGTTCGACTGGCGCATCGCGCTTATCTCTATCGTCGCCGTGCCGGTGTCGCTGCTCGGGGCGCTCCTGGTGCTCGACTGGCAGGGAATGACGATCAATACGATGGTACTCGCGGGCTTCGCGATCGCGCTCGGCGCGGTGGTGGACGACGCGATCATCGACGTCGAGAACATCGTCCGACGATTGCGCGAAAACCGCGCGAAGAATCTCGGCCGCTCGACCTTCCGGGTGATCCTCGAAGCCTCGCTCGAGATCCGGGCCGCGATCGTCTTCGCGACCGCGATCATCGTGCTGGCGGTCGTGCCGGTCTTCTTCCTCGAAGGCCTCTCGGGATCGTTCTTCCGGCCGCTCGCCTGGTCCTACGCGGTGGCCTTGATGGCTTCGCTCGTCGTGGCGGTGACCATCACGCCCGCGTTGAGCTATGTGTTGCTCGGCAATCGCGACATCGGCGACAAGCCGGCGCCGCTGGCCCGGTTCCTTGTCGCCGGCTACCGCCGGATGCTGGACGCGATCTTCGCCGTTCCGCGCCTGACCGTGACGACTTGCGTGGTTCTGCTCGGCGCCTGCTTCACGCTCTTGCCCTTCATGGGCCAGCAACTCCTGCCCTCGTTCAAGGAGCGTGACTTCCTGATGCACTGGGTCACGGCCCCCGGCGTCTCGCAGCCCGAGATGTACCGGATCACGGTCCAGGGCAGCAAGGAGTTGCGAGATATCGAGGGGGTGCGCAACTTCGGCGCCCATATCGGCCAGGCTCTCTACATGGACGAGGTCGTAGGCATGCATTTCGGCGAGAACTGGGTCTCGGTCGATCCCGCGGCGGACTATGACGCCACGCTCGACCGCATCCAGGAAGTGGTCGACGGCTATCCGGGGCTTTACCGGGACGTTCTGACCTATCTCAAGGAGCGCATCCGCGAGGTTCTGACCGGCGAGAGCGAGCCGATCGTCATACGCATCTTCGGTCCCGACTTCGAGGGGATCCGCGAACAGGCTGACCGCGTGGCTGAAGCGATCGGCGGCGTGGAGGGGCTCGTGGGCCTGCATGTCGGGCTGCAGAAGAACGTGCCGCAGATCGACATCCGAACCGACGTCGCCAAGGCCGCAAGCTATGGCCTGAAGCCGGGAGACGTGCGGCGCGCGGTCTCGACGATCATCTCGGGGATCGAGGCCGGCGACATCCATACCCATGCGCGCACCTATGACGTCCAGGTCTGGGGCACGCCGGAGGTGCGGGCGTCGCTGACCGATATCGAGAACATCCTGATCGACGCGCCGATCGGCGGGCAGGTGGCCCTGAAGGAAGTGGCAGATATCGCCGTCACGCCGACGCCCAACATCATCCAGCACGAGGATCTCTCGCGCTCGATCGAGGTCGGTGCCCATGTCTCGGGCCGCGATCTTGGTTCGGTCGCCTCCGAGGTGGAGGATATCGTCGAAGAGATGGAGTTCCCGCTCGGGTACCACTTCGAGATGCTGGGTGAGTTCGCGGAGCTGCAGGCCTCGCAAACCCGGCTCATCGCGGTGGAGATCGCGGTCGCGCTCGGGATTTTCGCGCTTCTGCATGCCTCGTTCCGCTCGGTCCGCTACGCCGCGGTCGCCTTTGCGGCGATGCCGGCGGCTCTGGCCGGCGGGGTCGTTGCCGCCTGGCTCGGCGGCGGGATCTTCTCGCTTGGTTCGCTGGTGGGGTTCATCACCGTGCTCGGCATCGCCGCGCGGAACAATATCCTGATGATCAGCCATTGCCAGCGGCTCGGCGAGGAGGGAATGCCCTTCGGCCCCGAACGGGTCAGCCAGGCCGCCTGCGAACGGCTGGCACCGATCCTGATGACCGCGATCACGACGGGTGCGGCGCTTCTGCCGCTCGTGGTGGCGGGCGAGATCCCCGGACACGAGATCGAGTTCCCGATGGCGGTGGTGATCCTCGGAGGGCTGGTCAGCTCGACGCTGGTCAACCTGCTGATCATGCCGGTCCTGATCCTGTGGTTCGGTGCCGCAGCCGAACGCGAGGCTCTCGCGGCCACTGGCGAGGCGTCTGCCGGAGGGTGGGCCGGCGCTCACTGACGCATTTGCCAAACCGCGAAAAGAACGCCCCGGCGCACGCGCCGGGGCGTTTTTTTGCCGTGTCCAGTGGGCTTTCCGGGAGGTGCCTATGCGAGGCCCGCTGCCGACCCGACGCCCGTTACTCCATCTCGATCGTGCCGGGGGGCTTCGAGGTGATGTCGTACATCACCCGGTTGATGCCCTTGACTTCGTTGATGATCCGGGTCGCGGTCTCGCCGAGGAAATCATGGGTGAACGGGTAGTAATCCGCGGTCATGCCGTCGACCGAGGTCACCGCGCGAAGCGAGCAGGCGAAATCATAGGTCCGCCCGTCGCCCATCACGCCGACGGTCTTTACCGGCAGGATCGCGACGAAGGCCTGCCAGATCTCGTCGTAAAGCCCGTGCTTGCGGATCTGGTCGATGTAGACCGCATCGGCCTGGCGCAGGATCTCCAGCTTCTCGCGGGTGATCTCGCCGGGACAACGGATCGCGAGGCCGGGGCCGGGGAAGGGATGGCGGCCGATGAAGCGGTCCGGCAGGCCGAGCTCGCGCCCGAGCGCGCGAACCTCGTCCTTGAAGAGCTCGCGGAGCGGCTCGACGAGTTTCAGGCCCATCTTTTCCGGCAGGCCGCCCACGTTGTGGTGCGACTTGATCGTGACCGAGGGGCCGCCCGAGAAGCTGACCGACTCGATGACGTCCGGATAGAGCGTTCCTTGCGCGAGGAAGGTGGCGCCGCCGACCTCGCCCGCGTGTTTCTGGAAGACGTCGATGAAGAGCTTGCCGATGGTCTTGCGCTTCACCTCGGGGTCCGAGACACCCTCGAGCGCGCCGAGGAAGAGGTCGGCCTCGTCCGCGTGGATCAGGGGAATGTTATAGGTGTCGCGGAACATTGACACCACTTCCTCGGCCTCGTTGAGGCGGAGAAGGCCGTGGTCCACGAAGACGCAGGTAAGCTGGTCGCCGATCGCCTCGTGGATGAGGATCGCGGCGACCGAGCTGTCGACGCCGCCCGAAAGTCCGCAGATCACCTTCTGGTCGCCGACCTGGGCCCGGATCTTCTCGATCGCGTCCTCGCGGTAGGCGCGCATCGTCCAGTCGCCGCTGAAGCCGGCGAGGCGGACGAAGTTCTCGTAGAGCTTCGCGCCCTTCGGCGTGTGGTGCACCTCGGGGTGGAACTGCACGGCGAAGAAGCGGCGCTCGGGGTCGGCGGTGATCGCGAAGGGGGCGTTGGGCGAGGTGCCGTAGACCTGGAAGCCGGGCGCGATCGCGGAGACGTGGTCGCCGTGGCTCATCCAGACCTGTTCGCGGCCTCCCGCGAACCAGCCGTCGAGGAGCGGAAGCCTGTCGTCGGTCGGCGTGACATAGGCGCGGCCGAACTCCGCGGTCTTGTGGCCGCGCTCGACGCGGCCGCCGAGGCAATGCATCATCACCTGCTGCCCGTAGCAGATGCCGAGGATCGGCACGCCAAGATCGAACACGCCCGCGGGCGGCATCGGTGCGCCGTCGGAAAAGACCGAGGCAGGGCCACCGGAGAAGATCACCGCCTTCGGGGCGAAATCCTTCAGGAAGGCATCGTCCACCCGGTTGTAGGGGTGGATCTCGCAGTAGACGTTCAGCTCGCGCAGGCGCCGCGCAATCAGCTGCGTGACCTGGCTGCCGAAGTCGATGATGAGGAGGCGGTCATGGGCGTGTGTCATGGCCGGGGAATATTGCCTTGTCCGGTTCGGCGCAAGGGTATTTGGCGGGGGAGGCGGGGGCTGTCCGCCCCCGCGCACCCGAGGATATATCGGGCAAGATGAAAGGAGATCAGGCTGCCTTTGCCTTGGCGCGCAGGAGCATGCCGTAAAGGTCGCGCGGATCGTCGGGATCGGCGATCATGTCGAGCGGCTCGCTGTAAGGCAGGGCCTTCAGCTGGTCATGGACGTAGCGCAGCGCCGAGAAGTCCTCGATCGCGAAGCCGACCGAGTCGAAGAGCGTGATCTGGCGCGGATCGGAGCGGCCGGTCGCGGCGCCGGTGATCACCTGCCAGAGCTCGGTGACCGCGTGGTCGGGGTCGAGCTGCTGGATCTCGCCCTCGATGCGGGTCTGCGGCGGGTATTCGACGAAGATCGAGGAACGCAGGAGTATGTCCTTGTGCAGCTCGGTCTTGCCGGGGCAGTCGCCGCCGACCGCGTTGATATGGACGCCGGCGCCGACCATGTTGTCGGTCAGGATCGTCGCGCATTGCTTGTCGGCGGTGCAGGTGGTGATGATGCCGGCACCTTCCATCGCCTCCTCGGCGGTCTTGCAGGCGGTCAGCGCAAGGCCGGACCCCGCGAGGTTCCGGACGCATTTGGCCGTCGCGGCGGGGTCGATGTCGTAGAGCCGGACCTCGCTCACGCCGCAGATCGCCTTGAAGGCCAGCGCCTGGAACTCGGCCTGGGCGCCGTTGCCGATCATCGCCATCGTGGTCGCTCCCTTCGGCGCGAGGTGCCGGGCGGCGAGCGCCGACATCGCGGCGGTGCGCAGCGCGGTGAGGATCGTCATCTCTGTCAGGAGGATCGGGTAGCCGGTATTCACCTCCGCCAGCAGGCCGAAGGCGGTGACGGTCTGGAGCCCTTCCTTGGTGTTCTTCGGGTGGCCGTTGACGTATTTGAAGCCGTACATGGCGCCATCCGAAGTCGGCATCAGCTCGATCACCCCGACTTCGGAATGCGAAGCCACGCGCGGAGTCTTGTCGAAGCTTTCCCAGCGGCGGAAATCGGCCTCGATATAGGAGGCGAGGTCGGTCATCACGCGCTCGGGGCCGAGGTGAAGCACGAGCTTCATCATGTTGTCGACGCTGACGAAGGGGACGATTGAAAGATTTGAAGGCTGGGTCATTTCGGGGTCTTGTCCTGATGGGGGGTCGGGCGGGCCGACAAGTGGATACCGGCGATCATGCAGCGCACGGAGCCTCCGGCGAGTTCGATTGTAGGGACGTCGAGAGGCACGAGCCGCGCCGAGCGTTCGATCTCGGCCCGCTGTGCGGCGTCGAGGGCTGCGGCGGCGCGCGTCGACAGGGCGAGGATGCGCCCCTGCGCTCCGGTCAGCTCGATCGCGTTGCCGGCGAATTCGCCGATCTGCGCCGCCATCAGCGGGATCACCGTGCGCCCGGCCTCGGCCAGTCGCTGGGCGACCGTTTCGCGGCGCTCCGGATTCGTGATCATGTCGAGCCCGACGAGAGCGTAGTCGGTGGCCACGCACATCAGAACATTGGTGTGATAGACGGCGCGGCCCTCGGCGTCGACAGCGTCAAAGGCAATCGGTTCGTAGGCAAAATGGGTGCAGAAGCGTTCGAGAACGATTGGATCTGCGCGGTTCGAACGCACCGTGTAAGCGATGCGGCCGACATGGTCGAGCACCATCGCCCCGGTGCCTTCGAGCGCCAGCCCGTCCTCTTCGAGGCCCGACATGTCGATGACCTCCTGCAGCCGGTAGCGCGACTTAAGCATCTCGGTCACGTCGGGGCGGCGTTCGCGGCGGCGATTGCTTGCGAACATCGGATAGACTGCGACCTGGCCGCCGGAATGGGTCGAGAACCAGTTGTTCGGAAAGACGCTGTCCGGCGTCTCGTTCTGGCCATGATCGTCGAAGACATGAACCGTCACGCCCTCGGCGCGCAGGCGTGCGACGGCGGCATCGTGTTCGGCGAGCGCGGCCTTGGACAAGGCGGCGGTCTCGGCATTCGCGTCCTTCTGGAACGCGTTGTCGGCCCTGGTCTCGGGGTTCGGCACGAAGGCGTGCGGTCGGATCATCACAACCGCGTCGGGTGCCTGAAGAAGGTTGCGCGGGGGCAGGTAGGTCATCAGGCGCTCCGCGTCGGGCGATCGAAGACCTTGCGGCCCATCAGGGAGCCGACGAGTTCCACCATCAGCCGCGCGGTCTTGCCGCGCTCATCGAGGAAGGGGTTCAGCTCGACGAGGTCGAGCGAGCTGACGAGACCGGACTCGTGCAGATGCTCCATCACAAGATGTGCCTCGCGGAAAGTAGTGCCGCCCGGGACCGTGGTGCCGACGGCGGGCGCGATACCGGGGTCGAGGAAGTCGACGTCCAGCGAGACATGGAGGAGACCGTTCTCGGCCCGCACAATGTCGAGGAATTCGCGCAAGGGCGCGACGATGCCGCGCTCGTCCAGAACGCGCATGTCGCAGACGGTCATGTCGGTTTCCAGAAGCCCGGAGTGCTCGGCCTGATCGACCGAGCGGATGCCGTAAAGGCAGATGCGTTCGGCCGGAACCGGCGCGGGAAAGGGCGGGAAGGCGTCGAAGCCGGGGCGGCCGGCGATATAGGCGACGGGCGTGCCGTGCAGGTTGCCGGACTGGGTCGTCAGCGGCGTGTGGTAATCCGAATGCGCGTCGAGCCAGAGCACGAAAAGAGGCCGGCCGGCCTTCGCGGCATGGGCCGCGACCCCGGCGACGGAGCCGAGCGACAGCGAATGGTCGCCGCCCATGAAGATCGGCAGGCCCTTGGCCATCGCTTCCTCGCCGGCTTCGGCGAGCGCCTCGGTCCAGGCGACGGTCTCGGCGAGGTGGTGGACGGCCGGATTTGCGCAGTCGGTCTCGCGCAGCGGCGCCGGGGTCACGTCGCCATGGTCGATCACGGACTGGCCAAGGGTCTCGAGGCTCTGGGCGAGGCCGGCGACCCGGTAGGCGGCCGGCCCCATGAGGCAGCCTTCGCGTTTCTGGCCGGTGTCGATCGGCGCGCCGATCAGGATGCAGGTCGGTTTCATGAGCGTCTCCGGTGTAACGGGGGGCGAAGAGCAGTCTCTTGCCGGATTGCGTCGGTTTGAAGTAAATCTATGATCAATATGTTCATGCGATTGTCCAAAACGGCGGAGAATATGAACGAACTGGACGAAACAGATCAGGCCCTGATCGCCGCGCTCCGGCGCGACGGGCGCGCGTCTCTGTCGGAACTCGCCGCTCGGCTCGGGCTGGCGCGGGCCACCGTGCGGGCGCGGATGGAGCGGCTCATGGCGCGCGGCGAGATCCAGGGCTTCACCGTGGTCACGCGCGGCGATCTCACGGCGATGCCGGTGCGCGGGCTGATGATGATCGGTATCGAGGGCCGCGGCGCGGATCGGGTCGTGGCGCGCCTCTCCGGGCTTCCGGAGGTGCAGGCGGTGCATTCGACGAATGGCCGCTGGGATCTCATCGCCGAGATCGGAACCCGGACGCTCGAGGAGTTCGACCGGGTTCTTGCGATGATCCGCAAGCTCGACGGGGTGACGGCGAGCGAGACGAGCCTGATGCTTGCGACAAGACGCGCCGGACGCCGATGAAGCCCGCTCAGGTCCGGCGGGCGGCGGCGATCCAGAGCGCGGCCAGCGCGAAGGAAAGGATCGCGTTCCAGGCCGCCATGGAGAGGCCGGCGAACATCCAGGCGACCTCGTCGCAGCGCACGAGCGGCGCCGCCATGATCTGGTTCAGGAGATCCTCGGCCGACCCGGCGAGGTCGCCGGACGAAGTGCAGGTGTCGGGCCCCGGCCACCAGCGCAGCTCGACGCCGGCATGGAACACGCCGATACCGGCCGTGGTCAGGGCCGCCAGCGCGCCGACCCACGGCAGCCATCCGAGCGACTTGACGAGCGCGATCCCGCCGATCGCGATCGCGATCCCGTGCGGCCAGCGCTGCCAGATGCAGAGCTTGCAAGGCGCGTAGCCGAGCGCCTGGAAGACGAAGGCGCCGGCGAGCAGGGCGAGCGAGCCGCCCGCGGCCAGGAGGATCAGGCGGGTGCGCGTCAAAGGTACCTCACCGCCGCGAAGCCTCCGATCAGGAGCGCCATGGCGATACTGAAGACGATCCCGAGGCGACGCTCGATGAAGTCGCGGATCGGCTCGCCGAACTGCCACAGAAGTCCGGCAACGATGAAGAAGCGCAGCCCCCGCGCGGCGATCGCCGAGATAACGAAGACCGGCAGAGACAGGCCGGTCCAGCCCGAAACGATGGTGATGACCTTGAAGGGGAAGGGCGTCACGCCGGCGATGAGTACCGCCCAGGCGCCGTATTCGTTGAAATGCTGCGCGAAGGACGCGCCCGCTTCGGTCTTTCCGTAGAATTCAAGGATCGGCTGGCCGACGCTTTCGAAGAGCACCGCGCCGATGAAATAGCCGAAGAGCCCGCCGAGAACCGAGGTGACGAGGGCGATCGTGGCGATCAGCCAGGCCCGCGACGGCCGCGCGATGATCATCGGGATCATCAGGATGTCGGGCGGGATCGGGAAGAACGAGCTTTCTATAAAAGAAACGACCCCGAGCGCCGACAAAGAGCGCGGATGCTCCGCGAGCCGGATCGTCCAGTCATACAAAGCGCGGATCATCAGTATTGCCCAAAAATGCCTCGCCGCCGTTAGGCCACGTGCGGGCCTTGGCGTCAAGCGGGACAATCTTTGTCTTCCGGCGCGAGCGGGGTTAGTCTGGAATGCGTGGGCATTCTTGGTTTTCCGAGGGGGGCAAAATGAAATGGCAGGGACGTCGCGGCAGTCGCAACATAGAGGACCGGCGCCGCATGAGCGGCGGGCGGGCCGGAGGGATCGGTATCGGCGGTCTTCTGGCGATCCTTGCGATCGGGTATTTCCTCGGAGTTGATGTCACGCCGATGCTGTCCGGTGGGCCGGGTACCGGCACGAGCGGCGGCGGCGGCGAGCTGACCGATGCCGACCGGCGCGCCGGCGAATTCGTCTCGGTCACGCTGGCCGACACCGAGGAAATCTGGGCCGAGATTTTTTCGCGCGAACTCGGCCAGCGGTATGAGCCGCCGACGCTGGTCCTGTTCAAGGCCGTGACGCAATCGCCCTGCGGCGGCGCGTCTGGTGCGACCGGCCCGTTCTACTGCCCGCTCGACCGCAAGGCCTATCTCGACACCCAGTTCTTCACGACCCTCGCGCAGCGCCTCGGGGCGAAGGGCGATTTCGCCGCCGCCTATGTCGTGGCCCACGAGATCGCCCATCACGTCCAGAACGAGCTCGGGATCCTCGGAGAGGCCAACAAGATCCGCCAGCGTTCCAGCGAGGCCCAGTCGAACGCGATCTCGGTCCGTATCGAGCTGCAGGCCGATTGCTTCTCCGGCGTCTGGGCGCGCCATGCCGGCGAGCGGTTCGGCAGTCTCGATCCAGGAGACGTTGGCGAGGCGATGAATGCCGCCCGCCAGATCGGCGACGACACGTTGCAGCGCAATGCCGGCCAACGGCCGATGCCGCATACGTTCACCCATGGCACGTCCGAACAGCGGCAGCGTTGGTTCGCGCAAGGGTACGAAAGCGGCTCCGTCGCCGCCTGCGACACGTTCAGCACGAACGCGCTCTGAGCGCCTCCAAACAGCTTGTCTTCGGCGCGGCGGGCGGCTAGACCGCTTCTCGCGTTGCCCGAGTGGCGGAATGGTAGACGCAGCGGATTCAAAATCCGTCGCCGCAAGGCGTGCGAGTTCGAGTCTCGCCTCGGGCACCATCCGGAATGAATCGAGCCGATTCCCGCGCCGCGCGGACGAATCAAAACATGCAGGCGCATGTGAGAAAGCGAACAAACCGGGTTCATGGAGGGGAATTGGTGGTGGTTCGCGAACGATTGTCGGCCACAATATCGCCACAAAGCCCGCGCTGCGATGTTCGCGGGATTTTTTATCGTATCCAAAATGGAAACTCTTGGTTGCCGGAGCGGGGGGTGTTGGCGCCGCCGGCTGCGATCCTCTGGCAGGGGTGGCGGGTAATTTGTGTGGCTCCGGGATTCGGGCCCTGCATCTAGTTGCGGCGGCCTGGCGGGCCATCCTTTTTTCGAACTTCGCAAGATCAATTTTCTCAACAATTGGCAACATTCTTTGAACTTACGCTGCCTTCTTGTCGCCATTTTTCAGTTGGCGTCGCAGGGCACCAAAGGTATCCTGATAGACGTCCTTCGGAGAGTTTTATCTGGGGGCTGGGGGGTTTGGTTCTCGATCGGCGGCAAGTGAATCGTCGCGCCGGTGAGAGCCAAATATCCAGAATGACCGATGGGGATTTAGCCCCATTACGAGTAGCGCGGAAACAATCGGTTCCGCGGTAAGTTATAAGTTCGGCCATCCCACGACCCGAAATAGCGGGAGTTTTGTGAGTTTATTGAGTGGGTGCGAGGCGTGGGTAAACGGTGGATGGCAATTTCTGAGTGCGGCATTATTGGCGGCCTGGGGTTTATTTTCAAAGACGGATTCCCGGCCGCCGAATTTTCCCGGAACTCGAAGTCCGCTCCGGCTGATTTGGCCGGACTTTTTCATGGAACAGAATCCGACGGCGTTCTCCAGCATGGTAAGGGTTTCATACCGAGCTGCTGCCTGGGCGTCGCGGCCAAGGGCGGCGCTCAGATCGCGGCGACGACAGAATAGTCTTCGTCGCCATTGATGCGATCGGCGCCGCCCTGACGACGGGCCCAGGATCGTGCCGTATCTCCCACCCGATGAAATCGCCTGCAGTGCCGATTGCTTCGGCCGGACCATGTCCGGAGCGTGAATTCATGATGCGAGTCGACCGCGCTGGACCAGTAGCGCGGTGGCAGCGTGTCTCGTGCAAGCTTGCGGCGCGAACCGTTTTCAGGGCAGACAACCGTGGAGTGCGGCCGGCGCAAGTTTCGCAGCGTCGCGACCGAAATGTCGCAAGCTCGCCCAAATGCGACCGCATTCGGCACTTAGCCACAAGATCGAGTGTTTGATTGTGCTATGTGGTCATGGTGTTGGAACGAGTCGCTATGAATGTCGATACGGAAACGAAGGTTGTGGCAAACCGATCCCTTGAGATTGATGTGAAAGAGATGCTGGCGACGGCGGACGCGAGGACGCCCGAAACATGCCCTCGCACGCCCTGTTTTATCTCAGGGGCCAGTATCGCGACGGCTCGCGGCGAAACAGCAATCGAGAGCCTTCGGCCCGGCGATCGTATTCTGACGCGCGACAACGGTTATCGTCCCCTGCGCTGGATCGGCGCACGTCATTTCGACGCCGCCGCGCTGACGCGGTTCGCCGAGCTTCGGCCCGTTACGATCCGGCGCGGCAGCCTAGGCCCCGACATGCCGTCACGCGACCTGACCGTCAGTCCGCAGCACCGGATACTGGTGAGTGGCGAGGCGGCGCGCCTCCTTGGCGCCGAGAGCGAGGTTCTGGTGGCGGCCTGCGACCTCGACCCGGTGCAGATCGTACCGGGGGTCCACGCCGAGGTGACCTATTTCCATCTCATGTTCGACGCCCACGAGGTGATCCTCGCCGACGGCGCCTGGAGCGAGAGCTTCCGGCCGGATCGCGCGGCGCTCGATGGGTTGCACACGGCGCAGCTGCGGGAAATCCTGACGATCTTCCCCGAGCTCGCGACCGAGGCCGGTCTGACCGCCTACGCGCCCGCACGGGCCGGGTGGAGTCGTCCCGGCGTGAAGCGTGTCGCGCTGGCCGCCTGAACGATCCGCATCGTCAGCTCTCGCGACGGCGGCGCCACGCGTCCCAGTCCTCCGGCGTGTCGAGATCGAGGATGGCCCGGTCTCCGGGCAGGACAAGGGTGCGGACGGATTCGCCTTCAAGGACGACGCGAGCGCCGCGGTCCCCGGTCAGAACCCTCAGCTCCTGCAAGAGCCTGCGGGGGAAGATCACCGGATGGCCTTCGGCACCGGTTTCCGTAGCGGCGCGCAGCGGGTGGGTCGGGTCCTCGGCGAATGCCGCGATCAGACGCGTCAGGTCTTCCCGCTCGATATCGGGCATGTCCGGCATAAGCACCATCAGGCCTTCGACCGGCCCGGCGTGATCCGCGCCGGCGCGCAGGCTTGCCGAGAACCCGTCATGGGCGTCCGCGACCGGCACGATCTCCAGCCGGAGCCCCGTCAGCGCGGCGCGGCGCCCCGGCGCGGACGGGCCGCTCGCGGGCAGTGTCACCAGCACCCGCTCGCCGGTCCGCGCCGCCATCGCCGCGACCCGGCGCAGCAGAGGCTCGCCGTCGATATCGGCGAGAAGCTTGTCCGATCCGCGCATGCGCCGGGATGCGCCCGCGGCCGGAATCAGGATTGCAAGCCCGGCCATCCCTGGCGCTCCTGCATTGCGGCGTAGAACCCCGCCATTCGTCCTGCCCCAGTATTCCAACCGGAACCTTCAGGTGCAACCCGGCAGAAAGTGCGTACCGCGCCGCGCCCCTGACGGGCCGCGGCGCGGGCGGTTCAGCCGCGCATCCGGGCGCCGTCGGCGTCCCAGAGCGGGCCGGCCACCAGCCGTGCCTTGCGGCGCTGGCCGAGGATCTCGATCTCGGCCTCGAGCCCGTCGCGGATCATGTCGACCGGGACGAAGCCCTGCGCCACCGACTGGCCGGTCCAGTGCGAATAGCCGCCCGAAGTGCAGAAACCCACGACCGCGTCGCCGATCCAGATCGGCTCATAGGCCACGACGTCGGCATCGGCCGCATCGACGATGAAGGCGCAGAGCCGGCGCTTCGGACCTTCTGCCTTCTCCTTCATCGCGGGTGCTTTGCCGATCCAGTCGGCCTCCTTGTTCCAGCGGATGAAGCGGTCGATGCCGGTCTCGCCGGGGAAGTAGTCGGGCGAGAACTCCCGCGCCCAGGAGCCGAAGAGCTTGTCGAGCCGCAAGGACATCATCGCTCGCATCCCGAAGGGCTTCAGCCCAAGCTCCTGGCCTGCGGCCCAGAGCGTGTGCCAGAGCGTGCGCTGGCTCATGAAGTCGGTGAAGATCTCGTAGCCGAGATCGCCGGTGTAGCTCACGCGCTGGACGAGGCAGTCGGCCATGCCGATGGTCATGCGTTTCGCATCCATGAACCGGAACGCCTCGCCCGAGACGTCCGACCGGGTGACGCGGCTCAGAAGCTCGCGCGCGTTCGGCCCGGCGATCTGGAAACCGGTGACGCGGTCAGAGACATTCTCGACCGTCACGCCGGCGTCGAGATTGCTTTCGAACCAGCGCAGGTGCTGGTCCTGCGCGCCGTAGGAGCCGGTGATGCGGAACTCGGTTTCCGAGATGCAGGTGACGGTGAAGTCGCCGATGATCTTGCCCTTGGGCGAGAGCATCGGGGTCAGCGTGAGCCGCCCCGGCTTCGGGACCGCGCCCGCCATGATCCGGTCGAGCCAGGCGCGCGCGTTCGGCCCCGTGACGCGGAACTTGCCGAAGTTCTGGACCTCGTTGATGCCGACGGCTTCGCGCACCGCGCGGACCTCGGCGGCCGTGGCCTCCCAGGCGTTGGAGCGCTTGAAGGACGGCGTCTCATAGCGCGGCTCGCCGGGAAGGGCGAAGTAGTTCACGACTTCAAGTCCGTACTGCTGGCCCCAGACCGCGCCCATCCCGTCGAAGATGTCGTACATCGGCGTGGTGCGGAAGGGCCGCGCGGCGGGGCGTTCCTCGTTCGGGTAGGAAACCGAGAAGCGCATCTGGTAGTTCTCGATCACCTTCGGGACGGTGTAGCCCGGCGTCGTCCACTTGCCGAAGCGGGCCACGTCGAAGCCGCGCGGGTCGCATTCGGTCTCGCCGTGGATCATCCATTCGGCGAGCGACTTGCCCATGCCGCCGCCCTGGCTGAACCCGGCCATGACGGCGCAGGCGGACCAGTAGTTGCGCAAGCCCGGCACCGGGCCGATCAGGGGGTTGCCATCCGGCGCGAAGGTGAAGGGGCCGTGGATCACGCTCTTGACGCCGGCCTTCTCCAGAACCGGGAAGCGCTTGTAGGCGAAGGCGACGGACTCCTCGATCTTGTCTAGATTGTCGGGAAGGAGTTCATGACCGAAGGTCCAGGGCGTGCCGTCGATCGACCAGCCTTCGCAGGGCTTCTCGTAGAAACCGATGCAGAGGCCGCGACCCTCCTGGCGCAGGTAGCTTTCGCCGCCGGGATCCATGACGTGGGGGAACTCGTGGCCGGATTTCAGGATCTCCATGATCTCGGGGATGTCGTCGGTGACGAGATACTGGTGCGCCATCGGCAGCAGCGGCAGGTAGACGCCCGCCATCGCCGCCACCTCGCGCGCCCAGAGGCCGCCCGCGTTGACGATGTGCTCGGCGTGGATCGTGCCCTTTTCGGTCACCACGTCCCAGCCGCCGTCGGGGCGGGGATTGGTCTCCAGCACCCGGTTGTGCTCGACGATCTCGGCCCCGCCCATCTTTGCGGCGCGGGCATAGGCATGGGTGGTGCCGGAGGGGTCGAGGTGGCCGTCCAGGGGATCGTAGAGGCCGCCGATAATGCCCTTGGTGTTGACGAGACCGTCGGTAAGCGTCTCGATCTCCGCCGGGCTAAGGATCTCGGTATGAAGCCCCATGTAGCGGTGCTTGGCGCGTTCGGCGACGAGCATCTCGTAGCGCGCCTGGTTGTCGGCGAGCGTGACGCCGCCGACATGGTGGAGCCCGCAGGACATGCCGGTGATCGCTTCCAGCTCCTTGTAGAGCTGGATCGTGTAACCCTGAAGGGCAGCCATGTTGGTGTCGCCGTTCAGCGTGTGGAACCCTCCCGCCGCGTGCCAGGTGGAGCCCGACGTAAGCGTCGAGCGCTCGATCAGCATCACGTCCTTCCAGCCGTATTTCGTCAGGTGATAGAGCACCGAACAGCCGACGACGCCGCCGCCGATGACCGCGACCTGGACATGAGACTTCATGGATGGATACCCCCGTATTGCGGCCCGGTCGGGCCGGTTTGGCGCGAGAATGTCAAATCGCTGGCAGCGGAGAGAGCGCATCCGCGACAATCTTTGTCGCATTCCTTGCGTGAGCGGTCGAATTCGACCGCTCCGCCCGCAGGCCGGATTTGCACTTCGTGGGCGCTGCGCTAAGGAGGGGATAACGCCGGGCAGCCAATGGAGCCGCGCTTGATTGGTCCGCAATCCGCTGTCTGGGCGCTTGTCCTTCTCGTCATCCTCGTCACCCTAGCCAGCCTCAGGCCGCTCCTGCCGATCGACGAGACGCGCTATCTCGATGTCGCCTGGGAGATGCGGCTTTCGGGCGATGTCTTCCACCTGACGCGGAACTTCGAACTCTACACCCAAAAGCCGCCGCTCCTGTTCTGGCTGATCAACCTTGTCTGGCAGTTTGCCGGTGTGAGCGAATTCGCCGCGCGGCTGGTGGCGCCCGCTTTTGGCGTGGCTTCGGCCATCGCGATGGCTGGGCTCGCCCGGCGGCTCTGGCCGGAGGATGAGGGCGTGGGCGCGAGGTCTATCCTTGTGCTCACGGGTTTCACGGTCTTCCTGATCTATGCGAGCCTGACGCTTTTCGACACGATGCTGACCTTCGCCACGATCCTCGGCGTGGGGCTCCTGTGGCGGATCGGGCAGGGCGAGCGCGGCCGCTGGCTCTGGATAGCGTTCGGGCTCGTCCTCGCGCTCGGGGTCTATGCCAAGGGGCCGGTGATCTTCGTCCACCTGATGCCGGTCCTTCTGACCATGCCGTTCTGGGCGCCGTCGCCGCCGCGTCTGGTCGAGGCTGGCAAGGGCTTCGGAATCGCTCTTGGCGCGGGGCTCTTTCTCGTCGCGGTCTGGCTTGTGCCGGCGCTGATCGGCGGTACCGCGGCCTATCGCGAGGAACTGCTCTGGACCCAGTCGGCGGCGCGGGTGGCCGGCGGCCTTGCCCATGACCGGCCGGTCTGGTTCCTCGCGTCTTTGCTGCCGGTCCTCTTGTTTCCCTGGGCCTGGTCCTGGCGGCTCTGGCCCGCGGTCGTGCGGGCGGTGCGGGGCGATGCAGGCGGACGGATGCTGGCAATCTGGGCCGGGTCGGGGCTGGTCCTCTTCTCGCTGATCTCCGGAAAGCAGATCCACTACCTCATCCCGGAATTTCCCGCCGTGGCGATGCTCATGGCGCGGGCGCTTGGAAGCGTCGAGCGGACCGGACGCGGCGGCTCGGCGGCGGCGGCCATTCCGGTCGTCATCGGTCTCGCCGCGCTCGCGCTTGCGTTGGGGCTGATCTCGACCACAGGCGACCTTGAGCCCTTGAAGCCCGGCTGGGTCGTCGCGCTCTTTGGCCTTGTCTGCATTGCGCTCGGCGTCTTTGGCTGGCGGCTGACCTTCACCCGGGCCCATGCCGTGTTCGGCATCGGGATTGCTGCCGCGCTGCATATCCTGATCGAGACGACCGGGTTTCACACCGCCGACGACCACCACGAAATCAGCGCGAAACTGGCGGCGGCGGAGAACGGCGGGCTCGCGGTGGCCGAGATGATCTACAATGCCGAGTTCAACTTCGGCGCGCGCCTGACCACGCCGGTCGCGGTACTGTCGGGGCCGGACGCCCTGCGCAGCTGGAGCGCCGCGTATCCCGAAGGGCTGCTCTTCGGCCCCGTGGACCGCGTTCCGCTCACCTCCGAACCCGAATCGGAAACCTTCTATAACGGGACCCGTTACGGCTTCTGGTCCGCCGCGACCGTCGCCGCCAGCATTCGCGGCTGAGGCGCGGGTAGCAACCGCCCCGAAAACGATCGCAGCGCGCCCCGGGTTCAGGGACGCGCTGCGATTTGCCGGTCACGTTGGCCGTTGCGTCAGCGTTCCGGGATCAGTCCCCTCGGGCTGAACCTCAGCACCAGGAGAAGCACCAGCCCCATCGTCAGGAGCCGCATATGCGCGGCGCTGTCCTGAAGGTGCGATTTCAGCGCGCCTTCGGCCATGCCCGAGGTGATGAGGCCCATGAGCGCATGGCCCCAGGGTTCGACCTTGATCCAGAGGAACCAGATCAGGAACCCGCCGAGGACCGAGCCCCAGTTGTTGCCCGAGCCACCAACGATCACCATGACCCAGATGAGGAAGGTGAAGCGCAAGGGGTTGTAGGTGCCGGGCGTGAGCTGGCTGTCGAGCGTCACGATCATCGCGCCGGCGAGGCCGCAGACCGCCGAGCCGAGGATGAAGATCTGCAGGTGCCTGCGGGTGACATCCTTGCCCATCGCCTCGGCCGCCGTCTCGTTGTCGCGGATTGCCCGCATCATCCGGCCCCAGGGCGAATTGAGCGCCTTCTCCGACGCCCAGATGAGCGCGAGAAGGATCACCACGAAGAGCCCAGCATAGAGGAGCTTCACAGCGACCGTCGAGGCCGTGACCGGGTCGGAGCCGAAGTTCGCGGCCCAGTCGACGAAACCGGGGTCACGCTGCAGGTCGACCTCGTAGGGCACGGGGCGCGGGATCGAGATCACGTTCTTCACGCCGCGCGCCAGCCAGTCCTCGTTCTTCATCACCGCGATGATGATCTCGCCGATGCCGAGCGTGGCGATGGCGAGGTAGTCGGAGCGCAGGCCAAGCGCGGTCTTGCCGATCACCCAGGCGGCGCCGGCGGCGAAGAGCGCACCGACCGGCCATGCCAGGAGCACCGGCAGGCCGAGCCCGCCAAGATTGGAATGCGTCGCGGGCTGGAAGGATTCGACGACGTTGACCGCCGGGTCGAAGACCGCGCGGAAAAGGAAGAAGCCGCCGATCAGCAACGCGAGGATCGCCAGCGTCCGGCTGCTGCCCCGGAGGCGTCCGTACAGCACGATCGCAAGCGCGATGATCGCGAGCCCGATGAGGAGCGCGAGGATCAGCCGGAAGCCACCCTGTGCGGTCCAGACCTCGGTCACAGGCGCAGTCGAGACCAGCACCGGGGCGAGCCCGCCGAGCGCCACGAAACCGACGATGCCGACGTTGAAGAGCCCGGCATAGCCCCATTGCATGTTCACGCCCAAGGCGAGGATCGCCGAGATAAGCCCCATGTTGAGGATGCCGAGCGCGGTGTTCCAGCTGCCGCCGAAGAGCCCGAAAGCCGTGGTCGTGCCCTCGAGCACGATCAGGAGCGCGACGAAGCCGAAAAGGAGGAGGTTGCGCAGGTTCATACCGCTTTCCCCTTGAAAAGCCCGGTGGGCTTGAAGAGCAGGACGGTCACCAGGATCGCGAAGGAGACCGCGAACTTGTAATCGGTCGACAGAAGCTGGGCGAGCCCGTCGGGCGCCAGAGACTCCGGCAGGACGTAGGTCGCGACCTTTTTCCAGGCATAGGTGAAGCCGACCTCGGAGAACGCGATCAGGAAGCCGCCCGCGATCGCGCCAAGGGGATTGCCCAAGCCGCCGACGATGGCGGAGGCGAAGATCGGCAGCAGGAGCTGGAAGTAGTTGAAGGCCTTGAACGACTTGTCGAGCCCGTAGAGCGTGCCCGCGATCACCGCGAGCCCCGCGGCGATGACCCAGGTGACCGCGACGACGCGCTCGGGGTTGATGCCGGAGAGAAGCGCCAGGTCCTCGTTGTCGGAATAGGCCCGCATCGACTTGCCGGTGCGGGTCCGGTTGAGGAACCAGAACAGCGCGGCCACGACGATCACCGCGGTGAGGATGGTCAGGCCCTGCGTCGAGCGGAAGGCAAGGCCCTCTGCCAGCCCTGTGGCTTTCTTGAACTCGTTCGCGTTGACGATGAACCGGCCGCCGTCGTCGAAGCGGATCTCGCCGACGCCGATGATGAAGCGGGTGACGCCGTTCATGATGAACATCACGCCCATCGAGACGATGACCAGGATCACGGGCGCCGCCTTCTGGCGCCTGTAGAAGCGGTAGACCGCCTTGTCGGTGAAAAGTACCAGCGCCGCGGTGATCGCGATGCCGAAGGGCAGGGCGAGGAGCGCGGTCGGCAGCGGGCCGAAATGGATGCCAACGGACTGGAACGCCCAGGTGACCAGGATCACCATCGCGGTGCCGAAGGCCATCGTGTCGCCGTGGGCGAAGTTGGAAAAGCGCAGGATCCCGTAGATCAGCGTGACCCCGAGGGCCCCCAGCGCCAGCTGCGCGCCGTAGGAGGTGGCGGGGATCACGACGAAGTTCAGAAGTGCCACGATCGCGTTGAGGAATTCCATGTCTCAGCCCCCGAGGAAGGTGCGGCGGACGTCCGGGTCGGCGAGAAGCGCCGCTCCGGTATCCGTGTAACGATTGGCGCCCTGGACGAGGACATAGCCCCGGTCGGCGATCTCCAGTGCCTGGCGGGCGTTCTGTTCGACCATCAGGATCGAGATCCCGGTGCGGGCAACCTCGATGATGCGGTCGAAAAGCTCGTCCATGACGATGGGCGAGACGCCGGCCGTCGGTTCGTCGAGCATAAGGAGCTTCGGCTTGGTCATCAGCGCCCGGCCCACCGCGACCTGCTGGCGCTGGCCGCCCGAAAGCTCTCCGGCCGGCTGACGGCGCTTTTCCTTCAGGATCGGGAAGAGGTCGTAAACCTGCTCCATCGTGCGGCGGAAATCGTCCTGACGGATGAAGGCGCCCATCTCGAGGTTCTCCTCGACGCTCATCGAGGGGAAGACGTTGTTGGTCTGCGGCACGAAGCCCATGCCCTTTGCCACCCGGTCCTGCGGCGTGAGCGCGGTGATGTCCTCGCCGTCGAGCTTCACATGGCCGCCACGCAGGTTCAGCATGCCGAAGACCGCCTTCATCGCGGTCGACTTGCCGGCGCCGTTCGGCCCGACGATGACTGCGATCTGGCCTTTCTCGACCGTCAGCGTGCAGTCGTGGAGGATGTCGGCCGCGCCGTAGCCGCCGGTCATGTTCTCGGCTGCGAGGAACGGTCCGCCGGGAGCGGGATGGGCCTTCCCGCCCTTGGCCGGGTATTCAAGCTCGCCGCCGCCCGCCTTGGTGATCGACCGGTCCTTGTTGCCGCGGTCGTCCTTGTAGGGGTTTCCTGAACTGCTCATGCCCCGGCCTCCGCCTTGACCTTGTTCTTCAGGCCGCGGCCGAGATAGGCCTCGATCACTGCCTCGTTCTGCATGATGCTGTCGGCCGAACCCTTGGCAAGCACCTTGCCCTCGGCCATGACGATCACCGGGTTGCAAAGGCGGCCGATGAAATCCATGTCGTGCTCGATGACGCAGAACGTGTAGCCGCGTTCCTTGTTCAGCCGCACGATCGCGTCACCGATCGTGTTGAGAAGGGTGCGGTTCACGCCCGCGCCGACCTCGTCTAGAAAGACGATCTTGGCGTCGACCATCATGGTGCGGCCAAGCTCCAGAAGCTTCTTCTGACCGCCAGAGAGATTGCCGGCACGCTCGTCTGCAAGATGTGAAATCGTAAGGAAATCAAGAACTTCGTCGGCTTTCTTCGCGAGATCGGCCTCTTCGCGCGCGATCCGGCGCCGGTGGAACCAGGTGTTCCACAGCGTCTCTCCCGACTGGCCGGCGGGGACCATCATCAGGTTCTCGCGCACGGTCATGGAGGAGAATTCATGCGCGATCTGGAAGGTGCGCAGAAGCCCCTTGTGAAAGAGGTCATGCGGCGGCAGGCCGGTAATGTCTTCGCCGTCCATGATCACCCGGCCAGAGGTCGGCTGGTAGACCCCGGCGATGACGTTGAAGAGCGTGGACTTGCCGGCTCCGTTTGGCCCGACCAGCCCGGTGATCGAGCCCTTGGCGATCTCGATCGACGCGCCGTCGACGGCCCTGAAGCCGCCGAAATGCTTGTGCAGATCCTCGACGACGATCATGCATCCCCCTTGCTTACCTGACGCGAGATTCGCGCCGAAAGCTGTTGTTGTAAAACGAAAAGTCAGCCCGGATAAACCGGACTGACCCGATGTCGCGCTGAGGCTCCCTCAGTGGAACTTCGTCGTGGTGATCTTGCCGTCCTTGAACTCGTACTCGCGGTACGCGCCGGCGGCTTCGCCCGGCCCGATCAGTTCGACCGCCGAGGCGCCGACATAGTCGATGTCGGTCCCGGCCGCGATAAGCTCGAGCCCCTTGGCCAGCTCACCCGGATAGATCGGCTCGCCCGGAGCGTTGGCGACGTCCATCACCTTGCCCATCAGGTCCGCGGACTTCGACGAGCCGGCCGCCTGCATGGCGAGCATGATCAGCGCCGCGGCGTCGTAGCTCTCGCCGGCATAGGAGGACGTACCGTCGAAGCCGGCGGCCGTTGCCATCTCCTGGAAGGTCGCGCCGCCGGGGCTGTCGGTGCCCGGAACGGTGCCGAACGAGCCATCGAGGGAGGTGCCGAACTTTTCTTCCAGAACCGTGCCATACATGCCGTCGGGCAGCACGAAGGTCGAGAAGGCGCCGGTGTCGAGCGAGCCCTGGATGATGCCCGAGCCGCCCTGGTCGACATAGCCCGCGACGATCAGCGCATCACCGCCGGCGGAGGCCAGCGCGCCGACCTCGGCCGAGTAGTCGGCCTTGCCGTCCTCGTGCGCGGCCGAGATCGTGACCGTGCCGCCCGAGGCTTCGATCGCCGACTGGATGCTGTCGGCCAGGCCCTTGCCGTAGTCGTTGTTGGTGTAGGAGATCGCAACCGAACCGATGCCGCGCTCCTTCAGAACGTCGGCGATGATGACGCCCTGGCGCGCGTCCGACGGCGCGGTGCGGAAGAAGAGGCCATTGTCCTCGGCCGAGGTCAGGCCGGGCGAGGTCGCCGAGGGCGACACCATCACGATGCCGTTAGGCACCGCGACGTTGGCGAGGATCGCGCCGGTGACGCCCGAGCAGTCCGCGCCCATGATCGCGCTAACGCCGTCGGTGGTCACGAGGCGCTCGGCCGCAGCCTGCGCGGCGGCGGCGTCGACGCAGGTCGAGTCGCCGCGGACCGAGGTCACGGTGGAACCGTCGAGCAGCTTGCCCGAGTCAGACACTTCCTTCATTGCCAGCTCGGCGCCCGAGCCCATCATCGGAGTGATCGATTCCAGCGGTCCGGTGAAGCCCAGGATCACGCCGATCTTGATGTCCTCCGCGCCGGCCGCGCCGGTCATGAGGGCTGCAGCCGCGGTGGCGGCCAGAAGTCTTTTCATCGTTCACTCCCATGTTGGAACGTTGTCCTGTCGGCAAACTAGAGCGCCTGAATCGAAAAGAAAAGCCACAGAGCAGCTAGCAATTCGCCGGTGTCTGTCGGCAAAGTGACTGGACCGACCGCCGAACGGCCCTATTTTCGGATAAGCAATCCGAAAGGGGCTACCATGCTCGTTGTCGTGGCTCTCGTGAGGCAGTGTCTCCTTGCGCTCATACTGATGTCGGGCGCAGTTTATGCGGGGCCACTTGAGACGTCGGTCGGCCGTCTGGATATAGAACGGGTGGCAGAGGGGCTGCGCGAACCGTGGTCGCTGGCGTTCCTCCCGGATGGCGGATTTCTGGTCACCGAGCGCGACGGTCGCCTGACGCGGTTTCGCTCCGATGGGGCTGCCATCGAGATCGGAGGCGTTCCCGAGGTCTGGGCCGGAGGGCAGGGCGGTCTGTTCGACATCCTCGTGCCGCGCGATTTCGCTACGAGCGGCGAGGTGCTTCTGAGTTTCGCCCGGCCCCAGGGTCGCGGAGCAGGAACCGCGGTGGCGGCGGCGCGGCTCGGGCCGGACCGGCTCGACGGGCTGAGGATAATATGGGAAATGCCGGCGGGCTCTTCCGGAAGGCGGCATTTTGGCGGGCGGCTGGTCGAGGCGCCGGACGGCGCGATCTTCCTCACCATCGGCGAGCGGGGTGCATTCGATCCGGCGCAGGATCTGGACATGCTGCACGGCAAGATCGTCCGCATAACCCGCGACGGACGCGCCGCCCCCGGCAACCCGTTTCCCGACCGCGCGGGCGGCGTTATCTGGAGCTATGGCCACCGCAATCCCCAGGGCCTTGCCTTCGACGAGGGGGGGAGGCTCTGGGCCTCGGAACATGGCGCGCGGGGCGGCGACGAGGTCAACCTGATCGAGAAGGGCGCGAACTACGGCTGGCCGGAGATCGCCTATGGTCGCCACTACAGCGGATTGAAGATCGGTCGCGGCACGTCGGCGCCCGAAATGGAGCAGCCGAAGCATTACTGGGATCCCTCGATCGCGCCCTCGGGGCACATGATCTATTCCGGCAAGCTCTGGCCCGGCTGGCGCGGCAATCATTTTGTCGGAAGTCTCAAATTCGACTACATCGCCAGGCTCGACCCCGAAGCGGGCTGGGCGGAGGAGGCGCTGAAAGCCGACGAGACCGCCCGCGTCCGCGATATCCGCGAGGCGCCGGACGGCACGATCTGGTTCCTCTCCGTCGACCGCGGCGCCGTCTACCGGATCCGACCGGAATGACGCGGGTCAGATCGACAGGCGCGGCGTGGCCACGTTCGGCGCGCCATGCGAGCCGCGCTCGCGGTAGGGCGTGGTCTTGTAGTGCGCCCGGTAACATTTGGAGAAATGCGAGGGACTCGCGAAGCCGCAGGCCAGCGCGACGTTGATCACGCTCATGTCGGTCTGCATCAGGAGGTTGCGCGCCTTTTGCAACCTCAATTCCATGTAATACCGCTTGGGCGAGCGGTTGAGATAGCGCCGGAACAGCCGCTCGAGCTGGCGGGTCGACATGCCGACATCCTCGGCCAGATCGGCCGGGCTGATCGGATCCTCGATGTTCTGCTCCATCATCTGGATGACCTGGGAGAGCTTCGGATGCCGGACCCCGATCCGGGTCGGGATCGACAGCCGCTGGGTATCCTGGTCGGTGCGGATCGAGGAATAGATGAGCTGGTCGGCCACGGTGTTGGCGACATCCTCGCCGTGGTCCTGGGCGACGATCTTCAGCATCATGTCGATCGAGGCGGTGCCGCCCGCCGTCGACATCCGGTTGCCATCGACGACGAAGACCGATTTCGTCAGCTTCACTTCCTCGAACTCCTCGAGGAAACTGTCCTGGTTCTCCCAGTGGATCGTCGCGCGTTTGCCATCCAGAAGCCCGGCCTTGGCGACGGTATAGGCGCCCGTGCAGAGTCCGCCGATCGGTACGCCGCGCCGCGCCTCGCGCCTCAACCAGTTCAGGATCGGCTTGGTCGTCGCGGACTGCACGTCGATGCCGCCGCAGACGAGGACGGTGTCCTCGCGGTCGATCTCCTCGAGCCCCATGTCGAGCTTGAAGGCCGCGCCGTTCGAGCAGGTGCTGAGATCGCCGCCCTCGCCGGCCAGGATCCAGGTATAAGCCTCGCGCCCGAGCACGCGGTTGGCGATGCGCAGCGGTTCGATCGCGCCGGCGAAGGACAGCATCGTGAAGCGGTTGAGCAAAAGGAACACGAAGCGCCGTTGCCGGAGCGTGCTGTCCGCCTCTTTCTTGCCCTTGGCAGGACCGACCGGCATAATGCGACCCATCATTGTCGTTTTGCGCATAAGAAACACTATTGGCGGTCTCCCGCAAGCGGCATTTGCGACCAAAACGGTTTGCAGGGGCGCGGCCGCTTGAGTATAAGCCGCCCGTTGACGGCACTGCTTTCAGGAGAGTTGAGATGACCAAGGGCTGGACCAAATCCGACTGGCGCGCCAAGCCGCGGGTGCAGATGCCCGACTATCCCGATCAGGCCGCCTTGAATGCTGTCGAGGCGCAGATCGCGGCCTATCCGCCGCTCGTCTTCGCCGGCGAGGCGCGCAAGCTCAAGCGCGCGCTCGGCGAGGTGAGCCAGGGCCGCGCATTCCTGCTTCAGGGCGGCGACTGCGCCGAGAGCTTCGCCGAATTCTCCGCCGACAATATTCGCGACACGTTCAAGGTGCTGTTGCAGATGGCGATAGTGCTGACCTGGGGCGCCAAGCTCCCCGTGGTCAAGATCGGACGCGTCGCCGGCCAGTTCGCCAAGCCGCGCTCGGCCGCGACCGAGACGCTGGAGGGGGTGGAACTTCCCTCCTACCGCGGCGACATCATCAACGGCTTCGACTTCACCGAAGCCGCGCGGGTGCCCGACCCGGCGCGGATTCTTCAGGCCTATACCCAGGCCGCGGCCTCGCTGAATCTCCTGCGCGCCTTCTCGACGGGCGGATTCGCCGACATGCACCGGGTCCAGAGCTGGATCTCTGGCTTCACGGATGAGGACGAGGCCAAGCGCTACCGTGAAGTGGCGACGCGGATCCAGGACGCGATGGACTTCATGGCGGCCGCCGGCGTCACCTCGGACACCGTCCACGCGATGGCGGCGGTGGATTTCTACACCAGCCATGAGGCGCTGCTTCTTGAATACGAAGAGGCGCTCTGCCGGATCGATTCGACCTCCGGCCTGCCAGTCGCGGGCTCGGGCCACATGATCTGGATCGGTGATCGTACCCGGCAGCCGGACGGCGCCCATGTCGAGTTCTGCCGCGGCGTGCAGAACCCGATCGGACTCAAGTGCGGCCCGTCGCTTTCGTCGGACGACCTCAAGGTGCTTCTGAAGAAGCTCAATCCGGAGAACGAGGCCGGCCGGCTGACCCTCATCGCGCGCTTCGGAGCGGGCAAGGTCGGCGACCACCTGCCGCGGCTGATACGGGCGGTCGAGGAGGAGGGCGCCAAGGTTGTCTGGACCTGCGATCCGATGCACGGCAACACGATCAAGGCCGCCTCGGGCTACAAGACCCGGCCCTTCGACAGCGTTCTGCGCGAAGTGCGGGAGTTCTTCGCCGTTCACAAGGCCGAGGGCACCATTCCCGGCGGCGTGCATTTCGAGATGACCGGCAAGGACGTGACCGAATGCACCGGCGGCGTGCGCGCGGTGACGGACGAGGATCTTTCGGACCGCTACCACACCGCCTGCGACCCGCGGCTCAACGCCTCGCAGTCGCTGGAACTGGCCTTCCTCGTCGCAGAGGAACTGCAGGGCCGGCGCGCGATGCAGAAAGCGGCCGGGATGTAACCGGCGAGACCATCTGAGGTTACCTGGAACGGCCCTTCGGGGCCGTTTTCATTCGTCGGAGACGACGAGACGGAGATGGCTGCGGCCGCGACCCGCCTCCGGTGCGGAGTGGCGGAACGGGATCATTGGCTCGGCGAAACCGGGCGTGGTCACGGTGCCGCTGCGGCGCGACGGCAGGCCGGGCGGGATCGGGCGGACGGTCCGGGTGCCGATCTCGAACCGGCGCGGGACGCGGCCGAGGGTTCCTTCCGCCACCAGGCATCCGAGCGCCCTGCTGACATCGCCGAGATCGCTCTTTAAGGGCAGGATGATAAGCCGGGCCTCCATCGACGGCCGGCCGAGGCCGGTCTCGGCCAGAAGCGTCATCTCGGCGGTGGCGGGTGCCGAGAACACCTGGTCGAGGGTCGACGACACCTCGGTGCGCGATTTAGGTGTGAATAAGGCGGTCAGCGGCATGCCGCGCACCTCCATCCCCATGAGGTCGTTCAGATGCATCCCTGCAAGGCGAAACCGCGCCACACCCGGAGCGATCCGTTCCAGCACAAAGGTGTATTCGAGCGCGCGTTCGATCCCGCGGGGATCGACCTCTGAACGGCAGGGAATCTGGCGACCTTCGCGCAGGGCCTCCCAATAGGCCTGAACCTCAGAAATGCACGGAAATCTCATGTCCCTGCGATATCCCGATATCGGGACGATCTTGTCCCGAGGATGCCCCGTCCTGTCCACGTCAAACCCTTCCGCACCTATACTTGCAAACACTCCGGCGCGCGCCGCGTTGTGGCGGCGGTCAGGTTTTGTTAACCCTAGGTCCGGAATGCTTACCCAAGTCTTAAGATAGCGGGTTAAACGGTGGTCGGGGGGACAAAAGTCTTAAATGGTTAATGCGCAACTGGTGTCTATGACCGGCTTTTCCGCCCGCCGTGGCGAGGGCTTCGGCTATGGTTGGGCCTGGGAGATCCGCTCGGTCAACGGCAAGGGGTTAGACCTGAGACTCCGGCTGCCGGACTGGGTCGAGGGGCTGGAGCCGGCGGTGCGGGCGGCCGTTGCGCGGGTGGCGAGCCGCGGCAACATCACGCTGTCCCTGAAACTCGCGCGCGACGGTGGCGGCGAGGCGCTGCGGGTCAATCCCGCGGGGCTCGACGCGGCGCTCGCCGCTCTGGCACTGGTGCGGGCGAAGTCCGAGGCGGCGGGGCTTCCCGTGGCCGATCCGACCGCCGTCGAGATCCTCGCCCTGCGCGGCGTGACCGACTTGGGCGGCGAGGCGGACGATACCGGACCGCTCCGCGACGCGCTTCTCGCGGATCTCCCGCCGCTTCTGGATGATTTCGCGGCGGTGCGCGCCGCCGAGGGTGCAGCGCTGGCCGGGGTTATCGAGAGCCGCATCGACAGGATCGAGGCGCTGACCGACGAGGCGGCTACTGCCGCCGAAGCCCGGCGGCCCGAGATGGAGCGGGCGTTGTCCGACAACCTCGCGCGGGTGATGGCCGGCGCGGCCGAGGCCGATCCCGCGCGGGTGGCGCAGGAGTTGGCGCTTCTGGTCGTCAAGGCCGACGTCAGCGAGGAGATTGACCGGCTCATCGCTCATGTCGCGGCGGCGCGGGCGCTTCTCACCGAGCCGGGCGCCGTCGGCCGGAAACTCGACTTTCTGATGCAGGAGTTCATGCGCGAGGCCAACACGCTCTGCTCGAAATCCGGAAATGCCGGGCTGACCCGGATCGGGCTTGACCTCAAGACCGTCATCGACCAGATGCGCGAACAGGTTCAGAACGTGGAATGACCATGAAGCGCAAGGGTTTGCTCATTATTCTCTCGTCGCCCTCCGGCGCCGGGAAATCGACGCTGGCGCGGCGGCTGATGGCGTGGGACCAATCCCTGCGCTTCTCGGTCTCCGCCACGACCCGCGCGCCGCGCCCCGGCGAGGAGGACGGGCGGGAGTACTATTTCCGTACGCGGCCTGAGTTCGAGGCGATGGTCGAGGCCGGAGAGATGCTCGAACATGCCGAGGTCTTCGGCAATCTCTACGGCTCGCCCAGGGCGCCCGTCGAGGCGGCGATGGCCGAGGGGCGCGACACGATCTTCGACATCGACTGGCAGGGCGGCCAGCAGATCCGCAACTCGGCACTTGGACGCGACGTCGTCTCGATCTTCGTGCTGCCGCCGTCGATCGCCGAGCTGGAGCACCGGCTCAGGTCTCGGGCGCAGGACAGCGACGAGGTGATCGCGGGCCGCATGGCCAAGTCCGAGGCCGAGATCAGCCATTGGGCGGAATACGACTACGTCCTGATCAACGAGGACATCGACCGCGCCGAGTCCGAGCTCAAGACGATCCTCACGGCCGAGCGGATGCGCCGTGACCGCCAGCCGGATCTGGCGGAGTTCGTCCGCGGCCTCAACCGGGAGTTTGCTGCAAGATGATCTACGAACTCGATGGAATCGCTCCTGAAATCGGCGCGGACGCCTGGGTCGCTCCGGACGCGAACCTGATCGGCAAGGTGGTGCTGGAGGCGGGCGCGAATGTCTGGTTCGGCTCGACCCTGCGCGGCGACAACGAGGAGATCCGCGTCGGGCGCGGCTCCAACATCCAGGAGAACTGCGTCCTGCACACCGACATGGGCTTTCCCCTGGTGATCGGCGCGGACTGCACCATCGGTCACAAGGCGATGCTGCACGGCTGCATCATCGGCGAGGGCTCGCTGATCGGGATGGGCGCGACCGTGCTGAACGGCGCGAAGATCGGCAAGGGCTGCCTGATCGGTGCCGGCGCGCTCATCACCGAGGGCAAGGAGATCCCCGACGGCAGCCTGGTGATGGGGGCTCCGGGCAAGATCGTCCGCGAACTCGACGCGGCGGCGCGGGCGAAGCTCATCGCCTCGGCGGCGCATTACCGCGCCAACGCGGCGCGCTATCGCGCGGGCCTGCGCGCAACCTGAATCCGGGTCAGAGCCGGGCCGGCTCCGCGACCACCAGGAGGTCGAAGTCGATTCCCGAGCAGGCGCCCCGTACCTCGGCCCTAACCTCGGCCGGGCAGGGGATGGGCCCCGTCACGGCGCGGAGCGCGCCGCCGTAGCCGAAGGCCGCGAGCCGACGCGCCAGATCAAGGATATCGATGCCAGGCCCTATGAGCGGCGTGATCACCACGTCCGGCATCACCTGCGCGAGCGCGCGGAGATCGAAGGTCTCGGAGCCGATGCTGACCGCGCGGAGCCGGCCGAGGCCCGGTACGCAGGCGGCGAGATCCTGCGGCAGATCGACCAGCAGGGCGCGGATCGCGCCTGCTCCGGTCTCCGCCTGTTCGTCCTTTCTCGTCGACCCCATGACTTCCTGACTGCCCGGTTCGCCTGTGGCCGCCCGGATCGGCGACGCTGCGAACGATTCTCATTTCCCCTCTATCCTGTCCTGGCGACCGAGGAAACCTCCGCGGCGATTTACAACGGATGCGCACTGGCTCAGGGTGCGGCTCCGGTTCGGGCAAGGAGGGCGAAGGCGATGCGCAAGGAAGAAATCGGAATGGTCCTCGACGGGGTGCCGATGGCGTTGGTGCTGGCGGGACCGGACCAGCGGGTCGTGGCCGCCAACGAGGCGGCAACCGCGCTGTTCGGCGCCGCGATGGTCGGCCGGCCCTGCAGCGCTTTCCTGCGGCACCCGGATTTCCTCGGCGGGCTCGAGGCAAGCCTCGGCGCGCGGCGTCGGTCCTCCGCCCGCATACTCCATGCCGGGTCGGGCCGCGAGACCCATCTGGAGGTGACGTTCAGCCCGATGCCGGTCGACAACCGCTCCGGCACGCTGATCGCCTTCGAGGATCTCACCGCCTTCGAGCAGGCCGGCGCGATGCGCCGCGATTTCGTCGCCAACGTCAGCCACGAGCTTCGCACGCCCCTGACCGCGCTTGTCGGCTTCATCGAGACCCTGCGCGGCGCGGCGCGCGATGACGCGGGCGCACGCGAGAGGTTCCTCACGATCATGGAGCGCGAGGCCGGCCGCATGATCCGACTCGTCAACGACCTCCTGTCTCTCAGCCGGGTCGAGGCCGAGGAGCGGCGCCGGCCCTCCGACGAGGTCGAGATCATCGGCCTTCTCGGCAGCGCGCTGGCCAGCCACAGGGACGCAGCGGCGGCGGCCGGCGTGACCCTGCGACTCGAACCCAGTCCGGGTCCGGTGAAGCTCAGGGCCGATGCCGACCAGCTGACCCAAGTCTTCCACAACCTCATCGAGAACGCGCTGAAATATGGTGCATCCGGCAAGGAGGTCACGGTGCGCGTGTCGCGGATCGAGCACGAGCCGGTGCTGCGCGGCCCCGCTGTGCAGGTTGAGGTCATCGACCGCGGCGAGGGAATCGACCCCCTGCACCTGCCGCGCCTGACCGAGCGGTTTTACCGGGTCGATACCCACCGCAGTCGCGAAAAGGGCGGAACCGGGCTTGGTCTCGCGATTGTAAAACACATCGTTAACCGTCACCGCGGTCGGCTGCGGATCGAGAGCGATCTCGGAAAAGGCAGCAGATTCATGGTGATACTGCCGTCCGGCTAGAGTTTTCCGGTGCCCGGAGCTGTCGCGGCCGTCATAAAACTGTTACTGAAGCGTCACAAAAGCATAGCGGCACGCTTCTACACGGGCGGCGAGGTCGTCATGAGGCGACCGCAAGTGACTTGCAGGAGAATGCAATGACATCCGTGAAATTTACCGTCTCGGCCCTCGCGCTGGCTGCCGCCGCGACCGCGGCCGACGCCCGCGACCAGCTCCAGATCGCCGGCTCCTCGACGGTTCTGCCGTATGCGACCATCGTCGCCGAGCTCTTCGGCGAGAACTTCGACTTCCCGACCCCGGTCGTCGAGGGCGGCGGTTCGGGTGCCGGCCGCAAGAAGCTCTGCGAAGGCGTGGGCGAGACCACGATCGACATCGCCAACTCCTCGAGCCGCATCAAGCAGTCGGACATCGACCTGTGCAACGCCAACGGCGTGACCGAGATCATGGAAGTCCGCATCGGCTATGACGGCATCGTGTTCGCCTCGGACATCAACGGCCCGGAATTCGCCTTCACGCCCGCCGACTGGTTCAGCGCGCTCGCGGCCGAGGTCGTGGTCGACGGCGCCTTAGTCGCCAACCCGAACAAGAGCTGGGCTGACATCCGCGCAGACCTGCCGGCGCAGGACATCCTCGCCTTCGTTCCCGGCACCAAGCACGGCACCCGCGAAGTCTTCGACGAGAAGGTGATCCTCGCCGGTTGCGAAGCGACCGGTGCTTTCGAGGCGTTCAAGACCGCCGCGGGCGGCGACGAGGACGCGGCCGAGGAGAAGTGCATGGCGCTGCGGACCGACGGCGTGTCGGTCGACATCGACGGCGACTACACCGAGACTCTGGCCCGCGTGGATGCCAACAAGAACGGCATCGGCGTGTTCGGTCTCTCGTTCTACCAGAACAACACCGACAAGCTCGTCGTCGCGACGATGGACGGCGTTGTCCCGACCGTCGAGGCGATCGCGGCCGGCGACTACCCGGTCTCGCGCCCGCTCTACTTCTACGTCAAGACTGCGCATCTCGGCGTGATCCCGGGCCTGCAGGAGTTCATCGACTTCTTCGTCTCGGATGACATCGCCGGCCCGGACGGCCCGCTCGCCGAATACGGCCTCGTGTCGGATCCGGAACTGGCCGCGACCCAGGAAATGGTCGCCGCCGGCACGCCGATGGCGCCGCTGAACTGATCCCAAGCCCTGCGGGCGGCGCCATCGGCGCCGCCCGTCCCTTCACTCGGAAGCATCCATGAACATCGCCGTCCTCGTCCTGATCGTGCTGGCCATCTCCGCGACGGGCTATGTGCTGGGTCGCCACCGTGCGCTGTCCGGCGCGCAAGGTGACCGCCGCAACCTCCACTCGCTCATCGGCTATTACGGGCAGACGGTGTTTCTCTTCGCCTCGGTCCCGGCGCTCCTTCTGCTCGCGGTCTGGCTGTTCCTTCAGCCACTGATGATCGAGGCGCGGGTGGGCGCGATGATCCAGCCCTCCGACATCCCTGAGGGCGGATCCGCCACCCTGGTGATGAGCGACGTGCGCCGTCTCGCCGAGGGGCTCGATAACGCGATCGCGTCAGGTGCGGTTACTGAAGAAGCGCTCGCCGGTTTACAGGCTGGAGACGCCGAGCTCGGCAGCCTCCTGAGTGACGCGGGCGTCGCGCTCGGCGCCGAATTGCGGCCGAACGTGCTTGAGGCGGCGAAGGCCTACCGGTCAGACAGCCATGGCGCGCGGCTGGCGCTGACCGCGGCGGTGATCGCGGTGTCGCTCGTGGGGGCGCTTCTGTCGTTGCGCCGCGTCTCGCCGGAGTACCGCGCGCGGAACGTCTTCGAACGCTTCGTCCTCGCCGCGCTGATCGCCTCGTCGCTGGTCGCGGTGCTGACCACCGCGGGCATCATCGCTTCGCTCCTCTTCGAGTCGATCCATTTCTTCCAGCTCTACCCGGCCAAGGACTTCTTCCTGAGCCTGACCTGGAACCCGCAGTTCCGAGGCGGCTCCGATCTCGGCATCTGGCCGCTCCTCTGGGGGACGCTCTATGTCTCCTTCGTGGCGCTGATCTTCGCGGTGCCGGTCGGGCTGTTGATCGCGATCTACCTGTCGGAATACGCCTCCAAGCGGCTCCGCACCTTCGCCAAGCCCGCGATCGAGATCCTCGCCGGCATCCCGACCATCGTATACGGTCTCTTCGCGCTGATCACGGTCGGCCCGCTCCTGCGGGATTACTTCGCCCAGCCGCTCGGGCTCGGCACGTCCTCGGCCTCGGTGATGACGGCGGGCCTCGTGATGGGGATCATGCTCATTCCGTTCGTGTCCTCGCTGTCGGATGACATCATCAACGCGGTGCCGCAATCGCTGCGCGACGGCTCCTACGCGATCGGCGCGACGCAGTCCGAAACCGTGCGCCAGGTGATCCTGCCGGCCGCATTGCCAGGCATCGTCGGCGCGATCCTTCTCGCCGCGAGCCGGGCGATTGGCGAGACTATGATCGTCGTCATGGGGGCAGGGGCCGCGGCCAAGCTTGACCTCAACCCGTTCCAGGCGATGACCACGATCACCGTCAAGATCGTCAGCCAGCTTACCGGTGACACCGAGTTCGCCTCGCCCGAGACGCTTGTCGCCTTCGCGCTCGGGATGATGCTCTTCCTATTCACGCTGGTGCTGAACGTGCTCGCACTTGTTGTCGTGCGCAAATACCGGGAACAGTACGAATGACCGACGCCATTCTTCCGACCACGCCGCAGCGCGGCTCGCTGATCGAGGTCGACGCCCGCACCCGCCGCCGTAACGCGGCCGAGAAGCGGTTCAGGCTCTATGGTTTGGTGGCGCTCATGATCGGCCTCGCGGCACTGGCGATCCTGCTCACTTCGGTCTTCGCCAACGGAGCCAGCGCCTTCCGCCAGTCCTCGCTTCTGCTTGACATGCATCTCGACGCGGCGGTGCTCGACAAGAAGGGCAACCGCGATCCCGAGGAGATGAAGAAGGTCACCACGATCGGCTATGGCAAGCTCATCGACAAGGCGCTGAAAGAGGCCGTCGCCGCGAAGGGTATCGCGGTCGAGGGGCTGACCGACAAGGAGGTCGCCAACATGATCTCCAAGGAGGCGGCGGCACAGGTGCGCGAGCGGGTGCTCTCCAATCCGGATCTCGTCGGCGAGACGGTGAAGGTCAAGGTGCTCGCCAACGGCCGGATCGACGGCTACCTCAAGGGCCGCGTGACGATGCAGAGCGCCGAGCGCGACAGCAACGTGACGCCGAACCAGCTTCGGCTTGCCGACGCGCTCGTGGCCGAGGGGCTGCTCGTCAAGGCCTTCAACTGGGACTTCATCACCGGCCCGGACGCCTCGGAGTTGAGGCCCGAAGCCTCGGGTCTCGGCGTCGCGATCCTCGGCTCGGCCTACATGATGATCATCGTGCTGGTCCTGTCGCTGCCGATCGGCGTCGCGGCCTCGATCTACCTGGAAGAATTCGCGCCGAAGAACCGCTGGACCGACCTCATCGAGGTCAACATCTCGAACCTCGCGGCGGTGCCGTCGATCGTATTCGGGATCCTCGGCCTCGCGATCTTCATCAACTTCGCGGGCCTGCCGCAATCGGCGCCCATCGTCGGCGGGCTGGTGCTGACGCTGATGACGCTGCCCCGGATCATCATCCCGACCCGTGCCGCACTTGGCGCGGTGCCGCCCTCGATCCGCGAGGCGGCCCTCGGGGTCGGCGCCTCGAAGATGCAGACGATCTTTCACCACGTGCTGCCCTTGGCGATGCCCGGCATCCTGACCGGCATGATCATCGGCCTTGCCCAGGCGCTCGGCGAGACTGCGCCGCTTCTCCTGATTGGCATGGTCGCCTTCGTGCGCGACTTCCCGGCCGCGCCGCCCGAGGGCTTTTTCGATCCTGCGTCGGCTCTGCCCGTGCAGGTCTACAATTTCACCCAGCGCTCAGATCCAGCTTTCGTAGAACGGGCCTCGGGTGCGATCATCGTTCTGCTGGTATTCCTGCTGGTGATGAACGCGGTTGCGATCCTGCTGCGCAACCGATTTGAGCGGCGGTGGTAAGAATGGCGGAGATAGAAACCATGGAAGACATGCGACTGGCCGAACGCACCGCGTCGGCGCGCGAGAACAAGATCACCGCCCGTGGCGTGCAGGTCTTTTACGGCACCAACCACGCGATCAAGGACGTCGATGTCGACATCGCCGACCGCACGGTCACGGCCTTCATCGGCCCCTCGGGCTGCGGCAAGTCGACCTTCCTGCGTTGCCTCAACCGGATGAACGACACGATACCGGTCTGCCGCGTCGAGGGCCGGATCGAGCTCGACGGCGAGGACATCTACGACAAGCGCGTCGATCCGGTGCAGCTCCGGGCGCGCGTCGGCATGGTGTTCCAGAAGCCGAACCCGTTCCCGAAGTCGATCTACGACAACGTCGCCTACGGTCCGCGCATCCACGGCCTGACCCGAAACCGGGCTGAACTTGACGAGGTCGTCGAGACGTCGCTGCGCCGCGCCGCCCTTTGGAACGAGGTCAAGGACCGGCTGACCTCGCCCGGCACCGGGCTTTCGGGCGGTCAGCAGCAGCGGCTCTGCATCGCCCGCGCGGTGGCGACCTCGCCCGAGGTGCTCCTGATGGACGAGCCCTGCTCGGCGCTCGACCCTATCGCCACGGCGCAGGTCGAGGAGCTGATCGACGAGTTGCGCGAGAACTTCTCGGTGGTGATCGTGACCCACTCGATGCAGCAGGCCGCGCGGGTGAGCCAGCGCACCGCCTTCTTCCATCTCGGCAATCTCGTCGAGTTCGGGGAGACCGGCCAGATCTTCACCAACCCGCGCGATCCGCGCACCGAAAGCTACATTACCGGCCGGATCGGCTGAGGGAGACCGACATGAGCGAACAGCACATCCTGCGCGCCTTCGACCGCGATCTGGAGGCCGTTCAGGGCCTCGTCATGCGCATGGGCGGCATGGTCGAGACCGCGATCCTCGACGCCGCCGAGGCGCTCGCCGCGCGCGACGAGGACATGGCCGAAAAGGTACGGGCTGGCGACAAGGCAATCGACGCGCTCGAGGAGAGGATCAACGAGGAGACGGCGCGCCTGATCGCGCTGCGCGCCCCGGCGGCGTCGGACCTGCGGACCGCGCTCTCGGTGCTCAAGATCGCCTCCAGCCTCGAGCGGGTAGGGGACTTCGCCAAGAACATGGCGAAGCGCACCGCGGTGCTGAGCCAGATGCACGACATTCCCGGCGCCGGCGGCGCGCTCAAGCGGATGTCGAAGGCGGTGGTGCAGATGCTGTCGGACGCGCTCGACGCCTACAATTCGCGCGACGTGGCGCTGGCCGAAGACGTGCGCGCGCGCGACCGCGAGGTCGACCAGATGTACACCGCGCTCTTCCGCGAGTTCCTCACCCACATGATGGAGGACCCGCGCAACATCACGCCCTGCATGCACCTGCATTTCATCGCCAAGAACATCGAGCGTATGGGCGACCACGCCACGACGATCTCCGAGCAGGTGATCTACCTCGTCACCGGCGCCATGCCGGAAGAGAGCCGGCCGAAGGCCGACAGCGTGACCACGGTCGGTATCGAAGGGCAATGAGATGCAGGCGCCGAGCGTATTGGTGGTCGAGGACGAACCCGCCCAGCGCGAGGTTCTGATCTACAATCTCGAAGCCGAAGGCTTTCGCGTCGCCCAGGCCGACAACGGCGAGGAGGCGCTGCTTCTCGTGGCCGAGGAGACGCCCGACCTGATCGTGCTCGACTGGATGCTGCCGAATGTCTCGGGGATCGAGGTCTGCCGCCGGCTGAAGTCGCGGCCCGAGACGCGCGGGGTGCCGATCATCATGCTCTCGGCGCGGTCCGAAGAGGTCGATCTCGTGCGCGGGCTCGAGACCGGGGCGGACGACTACATGGTCAAGCCGTATTCCGTGGTCGAGCTGATGGCGCGGGTGCGCACCCAGCTGCGCCGCACGCGGCCCGCGGTCCTGGGCGAGACGCTGGAATACGAGGACATCACGCTCGACGCCGAGACCCACCGGGTCCACCGGGACGGCAAGGCGCTGAAGCTTGGCCCGACCGAGTTCCGGCTGCTCGCGACCTTCATGGAGAAGCCCGGCCGGGTCTGGAGCCGCGACCAGCTTCTCGACCGGGTCTGGGGGCGCGAGATCTACGTCGACACCCGTACCGTTGACGTCCATGTCGGGCGGCTGAGGAAGGCGCTTTGCGCCCAGGGCGGCGATGATCCGATCCGCACCGTGCGCGGCGCGGGCTACGCGCTCGGCTGAGGCACGGCCTCAGCGATCCGAGCCATCGTCGCCGAAGCGCGCATCGTCGTCGGACTCGTCCTCGCCTTCCGGAAGGTACTTGCCCGAAAGCCGGATCGAGTGGTCGTCGTGGCGCGGATCCATCACGACGTCGGAGGGCAGCTCCCCCGCCAGCCACTCGCGGATCTCGTCGCGCGCGTCGGAGGGTTCCTGGCCGGTCAATTCGGCGACATAGGCGATGAACGCGCGCTGATCGCCGTCGATCTCTTCCAGTTCAGCCTCGTCGGCGTCGGACCATTTGTCGAGAATCGCGTCAAAGAACGCGGACCAGTTTTCCTGAACATGATGCCATTTCATCGCGGATGCTCCGCAGGGAATTGAGGTTTTTCCCAGTCTGCACCCGATCGCTCAGTCAGAAAAGAGCCTCGGCAGAGAAAACGCGGCAAGCGTGGCACCGGCCGCCTGGGCCAGGACGAAGGCGAGGATATGGGCGGGGTCGATGCCCGCGAAGGTGTCGGTTAGCCCGCGCGCGATGGTCACCGCCGGGTTGGCGAAACTCGTCGAGGCGGTGAACCAGTAGGCACCGGTGATGTAGGTGCCGACCAGCGCCGGCACCTGGGCCGGGGCATGGCGCAGCCCGCCGAGGATCGCGAAGAGCAGGCCGAAGGTGGCGATCACCTCGGCCAGCCATTGCGCGCCGCCGGTGCGCGCGGTCGTGGAAAGCTGCAGGATATCGAGGTCGAACATCGCGTGGGCGAGCCAGACCCCGGCGATGCCGCCGGCGATCTGCACGGCGACATAGGCTGCGGCCTCGGCTGGCGCGATCCGGCGCATCAGCGCGAAGGCGAGCGTGACGGCGGGGTTGAAATGCGCCCCCGAAACAGGGCCGAGCACCGTGATCAGCACATAGAGCGCGCAGCCGGTCGGGATCGCGTTGGCAAGGAGCGCGAGGCCGGTATTTCCGCCCGAAAGCGTCTCGGCCATGATCCCCGAGCCGACGACGGCGATAAGCAGGAAGGCGGTGCCGAGCGCCTCGGCGGCAAGGCGGCGCGTCATCAGAGCGTTCCGATCCGGGCAAGCTCGGCCGAGAGCGCGGCGCGGTCCATCGTCTCGAACGGCAGAGCGAGCAGAAGATGGGCCCGAGCCGAGAGGATGCTCCAGGCCTCGGCGAAGGCGGCTGGTTGGTCGTCCTCGGACGCCGCGGCGGGATCCTCGACGCCCCAATGGGCGCGGAGCGGCGCGCCCGGCCACATCGGACAGGTCTCGCCCGCGGCCGAGCCGCAGACCGTCACCACCATGTCCATGACTGGCGCCTCGGGTCCGGAGAATTCGTCCCAGCTTTTCGAGCGGAGCCCGGAGATATCGATCCCTTTGGCGTCAAGGAGCCGCAGCGATTGCGGATGGACCCGGCCCGCGGGGCGCGAGCCGGCAGAGAAGGCGCGGACACGGCCCGCGCCATCATGGATCAGGATCGCTTCGAGGAGGATCGAGCGGGCCGAGTTGCCGGTGCAGAGGACGAGTATGTTCATGCCCGCCCTCTAGCGCGCGATTGTAACGGCTCTGCGACGCGGCGCCGTCTCAGAACCAGCTCTGCACGGTGCGGGCGCCGCCCGAGACGTCCTCGCCGACGCCGGCCACGGTGTTGCAGGCCGCCAACGCCAGGAGGACGGTGAGCAGGGCAATCTTCTTCATCGGGTCATTCCTCATACCACCAGGTTTCGGGCTGGAAGCCCGGCCAGTCGCCGTATAGCGGAATTCGCTCGGGGTAGTGAAGATGCGCCGAATGGGCGATGCGTGAGACCTTGGAGAACCAGACCGGAATCACGTAGCGCCCCGCCGTCAGCACCCGGTCGAGCGCCCGTGTCGCCGCGATGAAGTCCTCCTGGCTGCGGCTTTCCACCATCGACTCGATCATCGCTTCGGCGGCAGGCGCGTTCATGCCCATCCAGTTGCGGCTGCCGGGCTCCGTCACGCCCGCCGCCCCCCAGTAGAGATACTGCTCGTTGCCGGGGCTGAGCGACAGCGCGCGCGTGTACCAGGTCATGCCGAACTCGTAATTGTTCGTGCGCTCCTTGTACTGGGCGCTGTCGACCACGGTCACGCGAGGGAAGATGCCGAGGTTCTTCAGCGCCTCGACATAGATGTCGACCACTGTCTGAGTCTCGGTCGCGCCAGCAGCGAGAAGGATCTCGAACTCGAAGGGCGCGCCTTCGGCGTTCTTCAGGACACCGTCCTTTACGGTCCAGCCCGCCTCCTCCAGAAGTGCCACGGCCTTCCTGTGCGACTTGCGGTCGAGCGCGCGGTCGGCGCTTCCCTCGGGAAGCGCGTAGCCCTCGATCGTGCCGGGCGGCAGCTCGGCGGCGAAAGGGGCGAGCAGGTCGGCCACCTTGCCCTCGGCCGGGCCGGCACCCATGCCGAGCACCGAGTTCGAGTAGTACGAGGTGATGCGCGGTTCGGTGCCGCCGTTCATGGTCTGGTTGATGAACTCGAAGTTGAAGGCGAGGGTCATCGCCTCGCGCACCCGCCAGTCGGCAAAGACCGGCAGGCGGGTGTTCATGACGAGGCCGGTGATGCCCGAGGGTCGCTGGTTCGGTATCTCGGACTTCACGACCTCGCCGGATTGCACGGCCGCGAAGTTGTATTGGCTCGCCCATTTGGCGGCGTTGTATTCGCGCTGGCTCGTGGTCTCGCCGGCGGTGAAGGCCTGAAGCACGATATCGCCATCACCGAAATAGTCGTAGCGGATCTCGTCGAAGTTGTTCTGGCCCTTGTTGAAGGCGAGATCCTTGCCCCAGTAGTCGGGATTGCGCTTGAAGCTGATGAAACGGCCCGGTTCGAACCTGTCGACCACGTAAGGCCCCGAGCCCATAGGTACATCGAGCGAGCTCGCGGCGAAATCCTTGCCCTCCCACTGCGCCTTCTTCAGGATCGGCCGCATCCCCATCAGGAGCGCAAGCTCGCGGTCGGCGGTGTTGAAGGTGAACCGCACCGAACGCTCGCCGGTCTGTTCCATCTTCGCGATCTTCGCCCAGGCGGTCTGGTAACGGGGGTGGCCGATCGTGCCGAGCGTCTCGTGGCTCCACATCACGTCCTCGACCGTGACCGGGCTGCCGTCGGAGAAGCGCGCCTCGGGGCGCAGCGTGAACTCGACCCAGGTCCGGTCCTCGTCGGTCTCGACCGATTCGGCCAGGAGGCCGTAGAGCGTGAAGGGTTCGTCTATCGAGCGGCCCATCAACGTCTCGACCGTGTGGAGACCGAGACCCCAGGGCGCGGTGCCTTTGAGGATGTAGGGATTAAGCGAGTCGAACCCGCCCGGTTCGCCGAAGAGGATTCTTCCCCCTTTCGGCGCGTCCGGGTTCACATAGGGAAGCGACACAAAATCAGGTGGCAGGGCCGGACGGCCATACATAGCTATGCCGTGCTGCGGCTCGGCAGCGGCGCTCGTCGCGGCGATTGGCGACGCGGCCAGAAGCGCGGCAAGGCACGCAGCCTGTCCAAGCCGGATAAAGAAATAGGCTCTCATTTGGTCGACAATCCCAACTGCTCTTGTTCGTTATGCGCAGACGCTAGCCGTGCTTTCCTGCCTTTTCAAACTTTTAGCTTGGCCGTTGGCGAAGGACCGCGTATAAAGAATGCACTGCTCGATAGGTTTCTTGCCTGTATGAAACCTGCCTCAACAACTTAACGCCCGCCTCGTGCGGGCGTTTTTTTATTGGCTCTGGGGCCGCTCTGCAAAGTGTAGGAGCAAGGGCGCCCGGCGTTGAGAATCGGTGCGGCCGGCGGGCAGGAAATTCGGCTCGAACCCCTGTTCTTTGCGCGCGCAGCATGTAGTCTTGCCGCACCGCAATGAAAACGAGGCGCATCATGAACCTTTCGGGAAAGACCGCGATCGTCACCGGATCGAACTCCGGCATCGGGCTTGGCGTCGCGCGCGAACTGGCGCGGGCCGGCGCCGATGTGGTGCTGAATTCCTTCACCGACAGCGATGAGGACCACGCGCTCGCCGCCGATCTCGGCAAGGAGTTCGGTGTCCGGGCGCGCTACATCAAGGCCGACATGTCGAAGGGCGGCGAATGCCGCGCGCTTGTAAAACAAGCCGGTGATTGTGACATCCTCGTCAACAATGCCGGGATCCAGCATGTCGCGCCGGTCGACGAGTTCCCGGTGGAGAAATGGGACGCCATCCTCGCGATCAATCTTTCGTCCGCGTTCCACACGACTGCGGCTGCCTTGCCGGGGATGCGCGAGAAAGGCTGGGGCAGGGTGGTCAACATCGCCTCGGCGCACGGGCTGACCGCCTCGCCGTTCAAGTCGGCCTACATCGCCGCGAAGCACGGCGTGGTCGGCCTGTCGAAGACCGTGGCGCTTGAGACCGCGGGGCAGGGGATCACCTGCAACGCGATCTGCCCCGGCTATGTGCTCACCCCGCTCGTCGAAGCGCAGATCCCCGACCAGATGAAGGTCCACAACATGGACCGCGAGACCGTGATCCGCGAGGTCATGCTGCTGCGCCAGCCCTCGCGCCAGTTCGCGACCGTCGAGGAGATCGGCGGCACCACGGTCTTCCTGTGCTCGGACGCCGCCGCGCAGATCACCGGCACGACGATCTCGGTGGACGGCGGCTGGACCGCACTCTGATCGATAACCGACCCGGGGAACGCGGCGGCGGGCCCCGAAGCGCGACGTTCATGTCGAACGGAAAGGGCGGGCGATGACGGTCCGGCGGATCAATCTCGCGCTGCAGGGGGGCGGCGCGCATGGCGCCTTCACCTGGGGTGTGCTCGACAGGCTCCTCGAGGAGGAGACGATCGAGATCGCCGGGATATCGGGCACCTCGGCCGGGGCGCTGAACGGTGCCGCACTGAAGGCTGGGCTGGCGATGGGCGGACGCGAGGGCGCCCGCACCAACCTCGACTGGCTCTGGACCCAGGTCGGCGCGGTCGGCGACATGCGGCTTTCGGGATGGTTCCGTGCCTTCCTGCCGGTCTCGAACCTCTGGGAGGACGTGGCCGAACGCTTTGCCCCGTTCTCGCCGGCCGAGACGTTCACGCGCCTTTTCAGCCCCTATGACTTCGGCCCGTTCTACGTCAATCCGCTGGCGCGGGTGGTCGAGCGGTTCCGCTACGATCTGGTCTGTGCCGCCGCCGGGCCGGCGCTTTTCGTCGCCGCGACCAATGTCCGAACCGGCAAAATCGCGGTCTTCTCGGGGGAAGCGATCTCGACCGAGGCGATACTCGCGTCGGCGGCCCTGCCGACGCTGTTCCGGGCGGTCGAGGTGGCCGATCCGGAGACCGGCGAGGTCGAGGCCTACTGGGACGGCGGCTACACCGGCAATCCGGCGCTTTTTCCGCTCTTCGATCCCGAGCTTCCCGACGACATCGTGGTCGTGAGCATCAATCCCCTGCGCCGCGAGGCGATTCCGCGGTCGTCGCAGGACATTCTCGATCGCATCAACGAGATCAGCTTCAACTCATCGCTTCTCAGGGAGTTCCGGGCGATCAATTTCGTGAAGGAACTGATCGCGGCGGGAAAGGTCGAACCGGGCGCGATGAAGGACGTGCTGGTGCACATGATCGCCGACGACACGTTGATGAACCGACTGAACGCGCGCTCCAAGCTCGCCCCGACGCCCGGACTTCTGTGGGAACTGAAGGCGGCCGGGCGCGCGGCGGCGGCGGCGTTCCTCGAGCGCGACGGGGCGCGCCTCAACGGCGAGAGCAGCGTCGACCTCGCGAGCTTCATCGCCTGAGCGCGACCGCGTGTCCGGACCATCTCCCCACGGCACCGCTCACTGGGCGGCGATCTGGGGCTTTTCCTTGTCCTTGTCCTTGCCGTTGGGATAGACGAGCCCGGCCGAGATCACCAGCTTCGCGGCATCCTCGACCGACATGTCGAGGAAGGACACGTCGCGTTTCGGCACGTAGAGCAGGAATCCAGACGTCGGGTTCGGCGTCGTCGGCAGGAACACCGTCATCACCTCGTCGTCGGGCAGCCGCGCGAGGATCTCACCCTTGGCCGCGGTCGAGACGAAGCCGATCGCCCAGATGCCAGGACGCGGGTACTCAATCAGGCAGGCCTTGTCGAACTTCGACTCGGTCTGGGAAAAGACCGTCTCGGCGACCTGCTTGACGCCGCTGTAGACCGACCGCACGACCGGCATCCGGTCGACCAGCCCCTCGCCCCAGGCGATCAGTGACCGGCCGATCAGCCCCTTGGCGATCCAGCCAACGAAGACGGTGAAGAGCAGGAAGACGACGACGCCGACGCCACGGACGTTGATCGCGGTGTCCTCGCCGAAGATGTCCTTGATGAAACGGTCGGGCTGGTACTGGTCGGGCACGAAGGGCAGCACCCAGCTGTCGATCCAGCCGGTCACCGTCCAGATCAGCCAGAGCGTCAGCCCCACCGGCGCCACGACCACCAGGCCGGTGAGGAAGTTGGCGCGCAGCCGGGCGAGAATACCCCGCCGCCGCGGCGGTTGGATGATGCCGTGTTCGTGGCCGTCGTGTTCTGGCTTCATCGTCTGCGTTTCCCGTTCCCGTGGGGAATGTAAGAGGTCCGCAGGCGCCCCACAATGGGCAGAAAGTCAGGATTGCCGGATGATTTCGCAGGAAATGGCCGCCCCGAGCCGGGCATTGTTCAGAACGAGCGCGATATTCGCCTCCAGCGAGCGTCCGCCGGTCAGATCGAAGATCCGCGCGAGCAGGAACGGCGTGACCGCCTTCGCGGCGATGCCCTGCGCCTCGGCCTCGGCGAGCGCGGTCTCTATCACCGGCATGATCTCGGCGCGCGGGATCTCGGCGGGCTCGGGGATCGGGTTTGCGACCAGCTGGCCGCCTTCGAGCCCGAGGCGCGCGCGCATCAGATGCGCGGCGGCGATGTCCCGGGCTCCGTCCATCCGCAGCGGCGCGGGCAGGCCGGACCGGCGTGACCAGAAGGCGGGAAACTCGTCCTGCCCATAGGCGATGACCGGGACGCCGAGCGTCTCGAGCACCTCGAGCGTCTTCGGCAAGTCGAGGATCGCCTTGGCTCCCGCGGCGACGACGGTGACCGGGGTGCGGGCGAGTTCGTGGAGATCGGCGGAAATGTCGAAGGAGGTCTCGGCCCCCCGATGGACGCCGCCGATGCCGCCTGTGGCGAAGACGGCGATCCCGGCGAGGCGGGCGGCGATCATCGTCGCGGCCACGGTCGTGGCGCCGGTGCGGCCGGCGGCGAGGCAGGCGGCGATGTCGGCGCGCGAGAGCTTCATCACCGACTCGGCCTGTGCCAGCCGCTCCAGCTCGGCCGCGGTCAGCCCGACATGCAGCCTGCCGCCCATCACGGCGATGGTCGCAGGCACGGCACCATGCGCGCGGATCTCGGCCTCCACCCGGCTGGCCGTTTCCAGGTTTTGCGGGAATGGCATGCCGTGCGTTATGATCGTCGATTCCAGCGCAACAATGGGCCCGCTATTCAGGCGCGCTTCGGCGACCTCGGGCGAGAAGGCGAGGGGCAAGTCGGTCACGATCCGATATCTCCCGATACATATTGCGCGGCGGCATCGAGCGCCGAACGGAGTGCCGTCGCGCGGTCTTCGCCCCGCGTCTCGGCGACGATATGGGCCGCCATGAAGGTGTCGCCCGCACCGGTGACGCGGGTGACCAGAACCGCCGGCGGATCGGCGGTGACGATGCCCTCGCGCGAGCCATCTGCCGTGGTGCGGTCGCCATCGGTGACGAGCACGCGCGCGGCGCCGCGGTCGACCAGGGCCGCCGCCGCCTCCGGGGCGGTGGTGAAGCGGCAGTGACCGAGGAGCCCCGCCTCTTCAAGATTCACATATAGCGTGGCATTGGCGACGGGCAGGAGCGGCAGCAGCCTTTCGGCCTTGCCGGGCGAGGCCGGGGCGATGCGCAGGTCGGCCGCGGCGAAGAGCGGCGAACGGGCGATGTCGGCGAGAAGTCCAACAGTCAGATTGCCGTCGAGCGCGATCGGCCCGGCCCAGGGCGCTTCCTCCCGTCCGAGCGCGCCGTCGGTAAGCGGGCGCAGGATTTTGTCGCCGGCGGCTTCCAGAGAATGGGCGTCCGCGATCGCCGCGATGAGGCCGTTCGCCCCCTCCACCGCCATGTAGCGGTCGGTCGGCAGGTCGTCGGACCGGTAGATATGGCGGGTGACGAGCCCCATCCGGGCGCAGGCGGCGACAAGCTCGTCACCCTCCGGGTCGCGTCCCACGGCGGTCAGGAGGGCAGGGCGGACTCCAAAGCGCGCGAGCGTCATCGCGATGTTCATGGCCACGCCGCCGGGCAGGCGGGTGATGCGGCCGGGCACGTCGGCGCCCGCGCCCATATGTGCGGGCGTGCGGCCGATGATGTCCCAAAGAACGGAGCCGATGCAGAGAATGTCGGGCTGCGCTGTCATCGCGCTGGTTTGCCGGGAAACGCTGCCAACTACAAGCGCGGTTCAAATGTCTGGCGGATAAACTGCCGCAGGAGCAGGATCTGGCCGACGATCATGTGGGGCTCGCCGAGCGCCTTGCCCATGACGATCCCGCCCTCGATCACGGTGCCGATCATGTCCGCCAGGGCCTCGGTGTCGACGTCGTCCCGGGGGGGATAGGTCGCGCACAACTCTTCGAACACATCCTGGAAGCGCCGCCGCCACGCCAGGACGGCGCGCCGGTTGGCTTGACGCACTTCTTGATCAAACAGGCGGTCCTGATAGGCGGCCGTCGCCACGATGCAGCCGGGGTGCCCGTTGGGCATGTCCTCCAGCAGCTCGGCCAGAAGCCGCAGGCCGATCAGGGTCGTGTGCAAGGGATCGTCGCTCAACTCTCTCGCCCGGGACCAGAGACCGTCGAAGATCTCGTTCTCGACCTCTATGTGACGCTCGATCAGCGCATGAGCGAGCGCATTCTTGTCCGGGAAGTGGTAGAAGAAGCCCCCCTTGGTGATTTCCGCCCCGGCCACGATCTCCTCGATCGAGGTCGCGTCGAAGCCCTTGGAGAGCACCGCCGCCTCGGCGATGTCCATGATCCGGGTCTTGGTGTCGGTCTGCTTTGCCATCTCGCTCCCTTGCGTTTACTGGACCGCCGGTCCAGTTCCCCGAGGGCGAAGCTGCGGCAGGCTTCACGCTGTCTGGCGCAAGCTCCTGAATTAAAAGGGCAAAAAATGTTACCCCGCAGTATACCGCAAGCAAACTAGGTCTCAAAGCCGGATTTCGTCATTCCTTTCTTATGGACAAAGGAGGAGTGAAATGACCTTGCATACGGACGTCACGCGCCAATTTCTCGACGACCCTCGGATCTACCTGACCGACGGAGGGTTCGAGACTTCGATGGTGTTCCACGAGGGGCTGGACCTCCCCGCCTTTTCCGCCGTCGTGCTTCTTGATGACGCGGGGACGCGAGCGGCCGTGACCCGCTATTTCGAGCGGTTCCTCGCCATCGCCGAGGCGGCCGGGACCGGATTCGTGCTCGACACCGCCACCTGGAGGGCGGCCGACCACTGGGCCGCGGCCATCGGGCGGCCGAAGGCTGAACTGCGGCAGCTCGCGCGCGCGTCGGTGGCCTTCGCACAGGCCCTGAGGGCGCGGTGGGAGAAGCGGGTCGACCCGATCCTGATCGAGGGCGTCGTCGGGCCGGCCGGAGACGGCTATGCGCCAGAGAACCTGCTGGCGCCGGACGAGGCCGAGGCGCTGCATGCCGGGCAGGTCCGTCTCCTCGCCGAGGAGGGCGTGGATTTCATCGGCGCCATCACGATGACCCATCCCGGCGAGGCGATCGGGATCGTCCGGGCCGCGCAGGCGGCGGGCGTTCCGGCGGTGGTCAGCTTCACCGTGGAGACCGACGGGCGCCTGCCGAACGGCCAGACGATCGGCACGGCGATTGCCGAGACCGATGCCGCGACCGGGGCCAGGCCGCTTTACTACATGATCAACTGCGCCCATCCCGATCACTTCGCGGCCGAACTTGGACAGGGTGACTGGCGCGCCCGGATCGGCGGAATCCGCGCCAATGCCTCGCGTCTCAGCCATGCCGAACTCGACAGGGCGGAGGAGCTCGATGACGGCGATCCGGAGGAGTTCGGCCGGCTTCATGCCGCCTTCGCCGGGCTCATGCCGGGGCTCAAGGTCACCGGCGGCTGCTGCGGGACCGATCACCGTCACGTCGGCTGCGTCGCCCGGCATGTCGTGGAACCCGTCGTTGCCGTTGCGTGAATGTCAGACAAAAAAAGGAGAAGACCAATGAAGTTCCTTACCATCACCGCCTTCGCCACCGGCCTCGCGCTGCCGGTCGCCGCAGCTCCCCTCAGCGGCTTTGACGTGGCCGAGGATCTGTCGCGGTTCGTCCATGCGGCCGCCCCGGCCTTCGATGACGGATCCCCGGCCTATGGCACGCCCTTCATCACGCAAGGCTATTTCTATCCGGCCGGCACGCTCGACGGCGGCGTCGAGGGAACCCTGCCAGACGGAGGCCCGGCCTTTCCCGAAAAGGTCATCGGCACCTGGACCTGCGACGGCTATTTTGTCGGCGAGGGCCTGCGTACGCTCACCGGCGACATCGTCGTGACCCGGCAGGTCTACCAGTTCGCCAACGGCGACGTTCTCATCAGCCAGGGCACCGAACTCGCCGACATTGGCGTGCCGGTGACACGGGCGGTCACCGGGGGAACCGGCGACTATGCCAGTGCCGGCGCTGCGCTCGAACAGGTGCGACTTGGCATGACCGACGGCTACGGCGTACGCCTGCAGGTCGTGCTCGAACCGGCCCGCCAGCGCGCGGCACTCGACTGAGATGGCCCGTACCATGCGCCCGGCCGCGATCTTCGGCCGGGCGGACGACCCGACAGACAGGAGCGTTTCCATGACCAGACCCGATCTGACCATCCGCAAGGCCCGCGCCGCAGATGCCGGCTCCATCGTCGAGATGGTCAACCAGGCCAGCGAGGGCATCGCCCTGCATTTCTGGTCAATGACGGCTCCTGTCGGCAGTGACCCGATAAAGGTTGGCGTTGCCCGCGCCGCCGCTCTCGCCGAGTGGTGCGGCCCCTGTGCGGGAAAGGAGAGAACCATCCTGCCCTTGGTGAAACTCTTTCGAATTGGTCTGTCAGCACCAATGAACCCATTGTTCGCGGATCAAACCCACGGAGCCGTCGTCGCGTGGCCAAGGGTGCAAAAGATCTTTGACAGTACCGTCCGGCGCCCGCTTGCACCTCAACCAAAGTTCCTTTGACAGTGCCGACAGGCCTTCTGTCTCGGCGGAGACCGGATCGAATCCGTGTGACAGTTTCTATCGAACTGGCCGGCTACCGTGAAGCGTCGCTCTGTAGCATCTCGATGATCTCTGGTCTTTCATCATGTACGAGAAGCAATGCGAGATCGTCGACTTTCACGCGCTTCAGGATCTTATGGGCACCATCCAAAGGGCTGTCAGCCATCACGATCCTGTCCTCCGGAAGACCGAGGTCGAGGCTTGCCTGACGAATGATCTCCGAAACCTCCCCAGGCCGTCGGCCCCGCAGGTATTTCGGATTTTCCGCTGCCACGACATAGTCCGGATTGAAAGCCAGGGCACCCGCCGTCAACGCGCGGATATCCGAGTCGGACCGGTCGCCCGCGTGAGACAGAAGAACGAATCTCCGCCGCGCTGGCAGCACGGCCATCGCCGATGCCACGGCGGCAATAGAGTGAGGATTGTGCGCGAAGTCGACGAAGATCCGCGCGCCGCGCACCGCAAATTCGTTGGCGCGGCCGGGATTGTCCGTGGGATCGCTTCTGAACCGCGACAAGGTCGCGGAAATCGCTCTTTCGGGAATGCCGAGGGCGCGCGCAGCAAGTGCCGCGGCAAGCACGTTCTCGATGTTGTAGCGCGCCGCGCCGCCGAGCGTCAGGGGGACGTCCTCGACGGCAATCAACGTCGCTTCCGTATGACCGTCCGACAGCATGATCAGGCCGTTCTCGAGCCATCCGCAAGGGCGCTTCGCGCGTCGTGCGGTCACGATCTCGGCTGCCTGGGCACTGAGGGAAAACCAGACCTGCTCCCCCGTTGCGTCTTTGGCTGCGGCGACGACAAGTGGATCGTCCGCATTCAGGACCAGAACGCCGTGCGGCGCGAGTGCCCGGTGCACGGCCAGCTTCACTTGGGCGAGTTCGGGCACCGTGTTGATGCCGTACTGCCCGAGGTGATCGGCGGCGACATTCGTCACGACAGCCGCCCGGGCCCGCGTCACCGGCACGCCCCGACGCAGGATGCCACCCCGCGCGACCTCCAGCACGCCAAGCTCCAGTCGCGTGTCGCGCAACAGAAGTCTCGCGCCCGCGGGGCCGGAATAGTCACCCTTGTCCAGGATATCGTCGCCGACCTTCACGAATTCGGTGGAGGACAGGCCTGACACCAGCCCGGCCGCCTTGCCCATGGCCGCTATGAGCCGCGTCGTCGTCGTCTTGCCATTCGTTCCGGTGACAAGCGCGATCGGAATGTCGTGAAGATGCGACCAGTCGGGAGATTCCGGAAGATTGCCGCTTTTCCATGTCGCCGATCCCGCGCCATGCCCGAGCGTCAGGGCGTCGTCGTCAAGCAGCCGGTCGATCTCGCGCCGGGAGGCTTCCGCGACGAGGGCAACCAGTGCGGGGTTCTCCTCGGCTTTGCTGACGCGGCGCAGATCCGCGATCATGCGGTCGATTGGGATCTGATCGATCTGCAAAAGTTCGGTCGCCGTGTAGTACCACGCCGCCTCGACGATAAAGGCGGCGGTAAAGAGCTGGTCCACTGCGGCGGGAAAGAAGAGGCTGGCACCGCCATCAAAGGGCCGCGTGAGGATATGCGTTGAAGTCCAGCCAAGCCCGTCGAGCAGGCCGCGAGCGTGATGGACCCAGGCTTGCAGCATCACATGCGGATCGAACCCGGAGGCCAGACCATCGCCGACAGCGCCCGGTTCCGGCCCGTAGAGGTTCGGTCCAAGCAGCCTGCGGCAGCCATCCAGAACCAGCGCCGGATGGTCGGGCACCGGGATTTCCAGGAGGTCCTGCAACGCGTCGGACTGCATCACCCTTGGCCTCGTTCAGTCCGACTCCTCAGTCTCGACACGCGCGAGTCGCACGCCGCGTTCGTCGCGGATCAGTTGATCCGCCCCGGACATCAGTTCCTCGAATTCGGGGGCGGGGCGCTCCACGCGGATCGGCTTTGCGGTGACGATGGCCTCGCGCTCCGCCTTCTTGAAGTAGATGATCTGCTTCCACGAACGCGCCAGTTCGTCGGCGAACACTACGAGAAGATCGCCCGGCTGCGCCGCCTGCAAGGCCAAATCGACGGCTTTAGTCTCGCTTTCGACGAGCGTGATGCGATTATCTTCGACACCCGCCTTCAAAAGCTCGTCGCGGATCATCTCGGGCACTTCCATCGGCCCGCGTCCCCGGCGGTCATCGTCCGGCTTCAGGAAGTAGTGGTCGAAATGCCCGGCAAGCGCCTGTGCCGCCGCCACGATATCCTCGTCGCGGCGATCACCCGGCATGGCCGAAACGACAAGCCTGCGCCCCTTGACGTCGAGCCGGTCGGCGAGGCCAGCCATGGCGGCAATGGCGGCGGGATTGTGACCATAGTCGAGGATGACCTTGAACGGGTGTTCGTCGAAGACGTTCGTCCTTCCCGGCACCTGGAAGAACGAGGTATCGAAGGTCCTGAGCCCGTGGCGGATATTGTCGAGGTCGAGCCCGAAGGCGTGCGCCATCGCGCAGGCGAACATGGCGTTCTGCACGTTGTAGAGCGCCTTGCCCTCCAGAGTCGCCGGGATCAGGTGCGACCAGAGGACCGGCAGGTGAACACCGTTGGCATAGATCGTGATCATGTCGCCGTTCATGGCCTTTTCCAGAACCACGGCACGACCGCCGGCCTTTATGTGCTCCTTCACCAGCGGATGGTCGGAATTCGTCGTCACGTAGCAGATATGCGTGGCCTTGCAGAAATCGGCCATGCGCAGGCAATGCAAGTCGTCCGCGTTCAAGACCACGGTGTCGGTCGCGGTTTCGACGACGACGCGCTTGACTACGGCAAGCTGTTCGAGCGTATCGATCCCGCCCATCCCGAGATGGTCTGCGGCGACGTTCAGACAGGCCGAGACGTCACAACGCTGATACCCGAGGCCGGACCGCACGAGGCCGCCGCGCGCGGTCTCCATCACGGCGAAATCGACCGAGGGGTCACGCAACACCATCTGCGCCGAGGCGGGGCCCGTCATGTCTCCCTTCACGGTGAGCTTGCCGTCGACATAGACGCCATCGGTCGAGGTCATGCCGACGATCTTGCCCGAGGATTTCATGATATGGGCAAGCATCCGGGAGGTGGTCGTCTTGCCGTTCGTGCCCGTGATGGCGCCGATCGGGATCCGCGTCCGCCTGCCTTTCGGGAAGAGCATGTCGATGACCTTGCCGGCCACGTCGCGCGGCTTGCCCTCGGACGGCGCGACATGCATCCGGAAGCCCGGCGCCGCGTTCACCTCGACGATCGCGCCGCCGATATCCTTGTAGCTCTTGGTGATGTCCTGCGTGAGAAAATCGACGCCGCCCACGTCGAGCCCCACCGACTTGATCGTGCGTTCCGCCATGTCCTTGTTGTCGGGGTGACAGACATCGGTCATGTCGATCGCGGTCCCGCCGGTCGAAAGGTTCGCGGTAGAGCGCAGGAAGAACGTCTCGCCCGCCGGAAGGACGGTTTCAGCGGTATGCCCGGCATCAGCCATCAGCCGTTCTGCCTGGGTGTCGAGTTCGAGATTGGTCAATACCTTCTCGTGCCCGATGCCCCGGCGCGGGTCGGAGTTCACGATCTCGACAAGCTCCGCGATCGTGTGCTTGCCGTCGCCGATGACGTGGCCGGGTACGCGTTTGGCCACCGCCACCAACTCGCCGTTGACCACCAGCATCCGGTGATCCATGCCGGTGACAAAACTTTCGACGAGGATGCCGCGGCTCTTGGAGTGCGCCCTGGCCTCGTCGAAGGCGGTTTCCACCTGCGCCTCCTCGGTCAGGTTGATCGAAACTCCGCGCCCGTGGTTGCCGTCCAGCGGCTTGACCACGACCGGAAAGCCGATGCGCCGTGCCGCCCGGACGGCCTGGGTCGGCGAATAGACCAGCCGTTGCTGCGGCACCGGCAGGCCGAGGTCGTTCAGCATGTTGTGGGTGTCTTCCTTGTCACAGGAAATCTCGACCGCAATATGCTTGGTCTCGCTCGTGATGGTCGCCTGAATGCGCTGCTGGAACTTGCCGTGGCCGAATTGGACGAGCGAGTTGTCGTTGAGCCGGATCCACGGGATGTCACGTTCCTCGGCCGCCTTGACAAGCGATCCCGTAGACGGTCCGAATTCCTTGCGCTGCGCCATGAGGACGAAGCTTTTCAATTCGTCCGGGAAGTTGAACTCGGGATCGAATTCATACTCGACCTGCGCCTTCAGTTCATCGGGCAGGAGATGCATCAGGAGCCGGATTGCCAACTGTCCGGCTTCCAACCCGACATCGCGCTGGTGGTATTGGTAGACGAGATTGTACTGTCCCGGCACGCCGGTCGAGCGGGTGCGGCCGAAGGTGACCTCGGATCCCGCGACGCCCTGGATCTCAAGAGCGACATGTTCGGCGATATGGCCGAGCCAGGTGCCTTCGCCTTCTCGCAAGCGTCGGATGAAGCCACCCGGTTCGCGGTAGGAACAGCCATGCTCCTGCAGTCCCGGCAGCGCCGCGACGAGCGCGTTGATCCAGTCCTCGCCGATCCTTGCCGAAGGCCAGTCCTCCAGGATTCCGAGGTCGACGACGTAGCGAATGACGGGAAATCCCGCCCACACGTTCGGGCCGACAAACACGTTCGTCGAAACGATCTTCATTGCGGATCTCCTCCCCTTTATCGCGCAGTCAGTTGGTCGTGACCTTCTGGTTTGGCAGCGCGCAGAACGCTGCGTGTTCATCCGGTGGATAGGCGTGCCGTCCCACCAGGTCGTAGCGGCAACCTTCCCCCATCACATGTACCTTCAGGTCGAGCAGCGTCAGCGCCTGACCGCGCGAGGCGTCCCACATCGACGAATGAGAAAGGCTCGAAGCATCGACAACGGTGACCGTACCTGAGCCGACTACTTCCAGGACGCCATCGGGTCCGATGAAGGCAGCTGTATCCTCGTCGATGCCGAGGCCGATCAGGAACGGATTGTAGGATGAAGCGGCCAGCAGTCGGCCGAGCCGGTTCCGCTCGGTGAAGTGCTGGTCGATGATCACCGCGTTCGTCAGCCCGAGGCCCGGCGCGAGGTTCACTGCGCCTTCGGTGGGGGCCGAATTGCTGGCGCCCCCCGCTATCATATGTTCCGACATGATCGAAGCGCCGGCCGACGTGCCCGCGACGACGACGCCAGCGGCGTTGCGGCGCCGGATCTTCTGGGCAATTCCGGTGCCGCCGAGGATGGTCGAGAGGCGCAACTGGTTGCCACCTGTCAGAAAGATACCAGATGCCTTGTCAAGCATGTCGAGATAGCGCGGGTTTTCGCAATCAGCGCGTCGGCTGATCGGCAGGAAGTCAACCTCGGCGGCGCCGAGATCACAGAAAATCCGGTTGTAATCCGCTCCCGTCGTCTCGAGTTCCGATGCCGTCGGGATGACAACGATATTGGCATCCTTGCCGCCCGAAAGGTCAACGAAGCGGCGGTGGATGTGCAATTCCTTCACGCGATCCTCGCCGCCTCCGATCGGGATGATGAAGCCGCGGGGTAGGTTTTTACTCACAGGAGCTGGACACATGCCGCGGCTGTTCCCTGGATATGCCCAAAAGGCTGGTTGCGTTCCCCCCAATGCGGCCGACCCGCCCCCCCAAACAATCTTCAGTCTGGCGAAGCTAAATTATAGCTGCAAGCGTTTTGCCCGCTCCGAATGACGAAAACTGGCTGGATCCCTTCTGCGAAAGCCGTTTCACCGAGGATCAGATCGTCGGGATGATCAAGGAACAGGAAGCCGGCATGCCTGCGACAGAGGTGTGCCGCAAGCATGGGCTCAGCCCGGCGACGTTCTACAAGCTGAAGGCCCGGTATGGCGGGATGGAGCTGTCGGGCGCGCGGCGGCTGAAGGCGCTGGAAGACGAGAATGCCAGGCTGAAGCGGCTGCTGGCCGATACGATGCTGGATAGAGCCGTTCTGAATGACCTCCTGGGAAAACATCGACGACACCGACAGCGCTGCCATTGGTCCGAGTTCAATGGCGAGGCCGGACATCCGTGAGGAAATGTGCCAGATCGCCCAGAAGCGGCGCCGTTTCGGCTATCGGCGCATGGGCATGAACGGAAGAAGCTCTGCCGGATTTATCGCGAAGAAGGCCTGTCTGTGCGCCGTCGTCGTGGCCGCAAGCGGGCGCGTGGCAGTCGCGCGCCGATGCCTGTGCCGCTGCGGCCGAACCAGCGTTGGTCCCTGGACTTTCTGTCCGACACCTTCGGGGCCTGTCGCCGCTTCCGCATACTGGCGGTCAACGACGACTGCTGCCGCGAAAATCTCTGCCCGCTCGCCGATACCAGCATCTCAGGGGCCCGGGTTGCGCGGGAGCTGGATGCGCTGGTCCGGATCTATGGGAAACTCGCTTGCATCGTATCGGACAACGGCACCTGGTTCACAAGCAAGGCGATCCTCAAGTGGGCGAACGATAACGGCGTCTAGTGGCATTACACCGAGCCCGGCAAACCGCGGCAGAACGGCTACATCGCGTCCTTCAAAGGCAGTCTGCGCGACGAATGCCTCAACGACGAGATCTTCGATAGCCTGGCCGATGCACGGCGCGAGATGGTCCTCTGGCGATACGATCACAACACCGTCAGGCCGCACTCGTCGCCTGGCAACAAGAACCCCGCAGAAGCGCGCCGGGCGCTGGAGCAATCTCAGGGATCCGCGCCCGGAGCGCTTGCCCAATCCGAAACGGACTACTCTCAATCCCAAGGACTCTCGTTGCGAACGAGCGACGACCGGGGGTCCGGTCGACCCCGATATCCCCGGCCGCTAGCCATATTCATCAACTGTCGCGCCTGCGGATGGCCGACATCAACCGGCTTTGGTGATTTCGACGCTGTGGGGATAGGGAATCGAGATTCCGGCCTTGTCAAAGGCCAGCTTCACCTCCTTGGTGAGGGCGAATTTCAGCTCCCAGTAATCGTCTGCCTTGCACCATATGCGCGCTGTGAGATCGACGGAACTCTCGCCCAGATTTGTCACGCGCACCCACGGTTCAGGATCATTGATTACGCGTTTGTCGGCGCGAGCCACGTCGAGGATAACCTGAATCGCCTTGTCGGGGTCGTCCTCGTAGTCGATTCCGAAAACGAGATCGACACGCCGCAGGTCCGATGCCGTTGCGTTCGTTATGATGTCGCCCCAGACCTTCGAATTGGGAATGACGATCACCTGGTTGTCGGGCGTCATGACCTTCGTGGAGACAATGGAAACGGACTTGACCGTCCCCGAGGTTCCTCCGGCAGTGACGTAGTCGCCTTCGTCAAACGGGCGGTTGACCATGATCATCAGTCCGGCCGCGAGGTTGCCAAGCGTATCCTGCATGGCAAAGGCGAGGACAAAAGACGCGCCGCCCACGAGAGCGAACAGAGGCGAGACGTCGACGCCGATCGCGGACAGCACCACCATCAGGCCGATCGCCATCGTGATCCAGTATGCCACCATTGCGAGGAAACTCTGCAACAGCTTGGAAAGGTCGGGGATGCGCTGGAAAAGGCGCCGCGCGTAGCCCCTTACGATTCGCGCCAGGATGAAAAGCCCGGTTAGCGATGCGACGATCACGCCCAGGTTGAACACAACCCTGAGTCCGCCGTCAGGTGATTTCGACCAATTCAGGGCCTGCATCAGCAAGGTCTGCCAGCCAGCCTGCTGCTTCTCATCCACAATGATTGCACTGCGGTAAGCGCGGAGCATCGCCACCTCAGCTTCGTCGCCGCCCTTTTTCTCAAGGTTGCCCACGACGGCTGCAAACCGGTCAAATCCGTGTCCGCGCACTTCCGTCAATTCCACGATGCGGTTCAGATCTTCCTGCGTCTGCCCGCCTTCTTTGTTCTGAGACGCGACTGTGGCGTGAACGACCGCTTCGGTCTGGCCGCGGACGATCTCCTGCCAGCGCAGCGCGAGAGCGGAAAGCTCTTCCAGGGTCAAGGGAATGAGCCTGAGCTTGAACTCTTCCAACTCCATTCCCGGATCGTCGAGGCCGACGGGCAAGGTCGGGACCGATCCGCCTTCTGCCTCGGCCGAAACCTCCTCGCTTGGCGCACCCTCCTGAGCTAGCGCCGGAGAGAAAAGCTGCGTAGCCAATACAAGCAGGATCGCCCCCAAGAAGCTAACCAGCCGAAATGGCATCAACGATGAACCCAGAAGCTGCATGCCTTCTCCTTTTTGTAGTTCACTCCGTATACGGTATGTTTCTGATCACAGATCAGTCGGCATACTAAGAACAAGCCCCGGGAATGACCACCGCGCCCGAAATCGACGGCACCACCTGTGATCAGGCAGTGCCGTGTCAAGGAAACTTGGCTTGAGGCAAGTCCGGGCGCTGGTTAGCGTTCAGCCATGATCATGCCAGTCCCTTCAAGTGATCCAGGACGGATCCCGAAATCATTCGCCGCACGGTGGTGCCGAATGTGCGTTTCTCGCTGGCGGTTCGAAAAGTTGAACATATGCATCAGGATCGGGGCGTCGACGTGAGCCGCGAGAGGGTGCGGATTTGGTGGCATAGGATAGGTTCGATGTTCGCGGCCAAGGTTCGAAGGCGACGTATCGAGAGCATGAACTCGAGCCGACGGCAGTGGCATCTTCACGGCGTACGAACCGAAGCTTGCGCGCCGTGGCATGGTCGAACGGAGCGCGTCGAGGGCGATTGCCAGGCTGACGCGGCGGACCAGAGAAAACCGCGGCGTGACTGTCGACGATTTCTCGGAGGAGGGCGTTCAGCAATGAGAGTAGTTTCCGTTGCGGCCGTGCTCATGATGGCTCTTCCGCTTTCGGCACAGGAAACACCATCGGCCTTGCAGCGATCGCTCGAACTTCCGGCGCATCGTTCACTCATGGCGAAGGCTCGGGGCGTGGATCCGGTGCCATTCGAATCCGACGGGTGCAGTGGAGGTCTCTCGACGTCATGGCGGGTGGTCGCGGACCTGTTTCCGGATTTCGCGGAGGTGCATCAGGACACTCCTCCATGGGAAGACTGCTGCGTCATTCACGACCGTGTCTATCATGATGCCGGCGGCGCGACCGATGCCGAGGCAAGTTTCGAGGCACGCCTAGGCGCCGACGCGGCCCTGCGCGCCTGCGTGATCGCCAAGGGGCAAACACGGCGCGACGAGCTGGCGCAACGGTACGGTGTCGCGCGTGAGGCGATCGACCGCGCTTACCTCGCGGTCGCGGACGCGATGTACAATGCGGTTCGCTTCGGCGGCGGGCCTTGTCTCAAGCTGCCTTGGCGCTGGGGGTTTGGCTACCCGAATTGCGTGGCTGGATTCTGACCTGTCAAGCCGGGTCGAGCGGCGGGCAGGGGGGCGGTCACCAGGTATTCTTGCCCTCTTCATGTCTACGGAACTCGACGGTGCGACAGCACCGAAGTCGCGACTTGGGAGCACGTCACGAGCGGCAAACACCGAATTGACACGCGGGGCGTTCCCGCCGCTACCCGGGATCCGGTTTGGCTATGCTCGTCCGACGCCCGCCGGTCCTGTCTATCTTGCCACGATCACCCGCAGGCCCCACTCGCGGCACCGATCCTCCAGGGTTTTCGGCAGCGGTTGATCGGTGAACACGGCGTCGACTTCAGAAATCGAGGCGATCCGTGCCGGTGCCGTGCGCCGGAACTTCGAATGATCCGCCACGAGGAAGACCTTGCGCGACTGGCGCAGCAGGGCCTGGCTGACGCCTACCTCCTGGATATCGAAATCCAGCATGTCGCCGTCCTCGTCGAGCGCGGAGCAGCCGATCACGGCAAGGTCGAACTTGAACTGGCTGATCGCCTCGGTCGTGAGCTTGCCGACGAGACCGCCATCGGCGCGGCGAAGCTGGCCGCCGGTGACGACGATCTGGCAGTCGGGGTTGCCGACCAGGATGCCCGGGACGTTCATGTTGTTGGTCACGACCAGGAGATTGCGGTGGCGAAGCAACTCATGCGCGACCGCCTCGGTGCTGGTCCCTATGTTGAGAAACACCGATGAGTCTTCCGGAACCTCCAGCGCGCAGGCCTTGGCGATGCGTTGCTTGGCCTCCTTGAAGAGGCCGCGCCGCTCTTCGTAGCCGATGTTCGTGACCCCGGACGGCAAGACCGCGCCGCCATGGACGCGCTCGAGCTTTCCGGCCTCCGCGAGATCGGTCAGGTCGCGTCTTATGGTCTGGAGGGTCACGTCGAAATGCTCGGCAAGCCCCTCGACGGTCACCTTTCCTTCTCGTCGGGCGATGTCGAGGATCTCGGAGTGACGAAAAGACAGCGACAAACCGTTCCCCTTTTCTCTCAGTCGCGCCAGCCGCGAATCCGCGTCGCACCGAAGATACGGGGATCGGATTCAGGTGTCAAAAATGTTCCAATATGCGCGATACGGCCTTCGTCTCGCTCGATGATCGCAGGGTTTGCCCTGAAGTATCACGATTTCTCATCGAAATCCGATGGTGGAGACGTAAGTAAGTGATTGAATTCATGTGGTAACGTAAAAACATGCGCAAATCGAAAATTTTGTGTTTCGTTTTTCTACTGTTTTGAGGGGGATGGTCCAGCCAGGTGCGACCAGCGGAGAGAGCTGAACATCGGGGTATCCAAGACCTGGTCGTCATCGACCGCCGGGCCAACCGTTGTGGCATTGCCCGTGATGCCGCGGCACGCTTCGCGAGGCACTGAAGCGAGCCAAGGGTGCGGCGGCGAGACAGGGGTATGGACACCGGGAGCTCGCGGACGGGCAGGGCAACCGCAAGTCCCGTGCTCAGACGTTTGAAGCGTTCATGGCCATATATGCCCTGGGGCCGATCATGCTGGTGTGCGCTGCATCACGTCTTGACGAGGTTGTCGATGAACCGGGCGAACAACTCACCTTGGGAACTGATGCCGAGTTTGGCGTAGATATTGCGCCTGTGAGCGCGCACAGTACCCGAAGAGATGCCGAGAACCTGTCGGATTGCCTCTGCCGAATAGCCCTTGAGCGTATACTCGACCACCTCGCGCTCCCGCGGTGTCAGTTGTCCGTCCGCGAACCGTTGGAAGGAGCGTTCGATCTGTCCGTCGGGCGCATCCGCATCGGTGCCTCGCTGCGCCTTGAACCGGTCGGCGACATCCGCCCAGTGACGCGCGCAGGCGGCTTCGACTATCGGCCAGGCGCTCTGGATCGCGGCGAACTCCTTGGCCGAGAACACTTTCCGCGCCCGCATGAGCGACACGACGACGACTGCGCCGCGCCCGGTGTCGATGAAGAAACCGATCTCTTCGGCGAGTCCGGTCTGGACGTAATAGCTGCGGAAATATTCGCCTTGATAGAAGCGGTCTGGCGCGAGATCGCGCATCCGGTAAAGCCCCGGAGCGACGGGTTTCGTCGCTGCCAGGAAGAACGGATCGAGCATATACGGACCCGCCTGATAGTCGGTGACGAAGACCGCCCGTTTCTCGCGCGGGAAGTCGTCGAAGAGATCGAGCGGCCGCGCCGCGCCGCCGTAGCTGAATATCACGGTGAAGTCGTAGGGCGCGACCGTCCGCAGAAAATCAGCGAGGCAGCCGGGAAAGTCTGGCGTCCCTTCGGCGGCGATCATGCGGCCGATCCGTTCGAACTTAAGCTCTATGCTCATCTGGCAGTCTTTTCGTCAAGCTATGCGCTTTGTGGTATATACAAGGCTTCGCCCATTTTCTAGATTTTATACCATTCCGAGGCATATGCGTGAGTGCTGAAGTTTGACCGGAGACGATGAATCCTCCATCGCGGAACTGCGCGGCGCCACCAAGCGCTTCGGCGACGTCGTTGCGGCGCGGGACCTCAACCTCACCATAAGGCGCGGGGAATTCCTGTCCTTTCTTGGACCTTCGGGCTGCGGCAAGACCACGGCTCTGAGGATGCTCGCGGGGTTCGAGACGCCGACCGAGGGGGATATCTACCTCGACGGGCAGCAGGTGAATGCCATACCGGCCCACCAGCGTCCCGTGAACATGGTGTTTCAGCACTATGCGCTCTTTCCGCATCTGACCGTGGCCGAGAACATTTCATACGGTCTTCGTCAGCGCCGTCCCAGGCCGCCTGCGGCGGAGGTCGGGGCCGCGGTCGCCCGCGCCCTCGACACGGTGCGGCTTCCCGATTTCGGACCGCGCCGCATCTGGGAAATGTCGGGCGGGCAGCAACAGCGCGTGGCGCTCGCCCGCGCGATCATCAACGAGCCGAAGCTGCTTCTCCTCGACGAACCGATGGCCGCGCTCGACAAGAAGCTGCGCCACGACATGCAGATCGAGCTTCAGACCTTGCAGCGCCAACTCGGCATCACCTTCATCCTCGTCACTCACGACCAGGAAGAGGCTTTGTCGATGTCCGATCGCATCTGTATCATGCGCGACGGGCAGATCGTGCAGACTGGCAGCCCGCGCGACCTCTATGACCGGCCGAAAAACCGCTATGTCGCAGATTTCGTTGGAAAATCAAACTTCTTTGAAGGGTGCGTGGAAAGCGTCGAAGGCGAGACGGCCAAGATGACGTGCCCCGGCGGCATCGGATTCATCGGCTATGCGGGCGACGGTGTCCGCGCCGGGCAATCCGGTATCGCGAGCCTCAGGCCCGAACAGATCAGCCTCACCCGCGGCAACGGCGGTGTGCCGGTCACCGTCGTCAACCGCATCTTTCTGGGCGAACACACCGAATATCTGGTCCGGAACCCGGATCTGGGCCAGTTCCTCATCCTCGCGTCCCGACAGGCCGAAGCGGGAGAGGGCAACTTCGAACCGGGGGAAACGGGAAGCGTCCGCTGGCGGGATGGCGCGGCGCTGATCCTGAAGAACGAATGACAGCAACTGGGAGAATGAACATGACGGACCGTAATGGCTTCATCTCACGCGAGAAATTCATGGCGGAGCTTTTCCGCTACAAGAAGGGATCGGTCACGCGGCGGCACTTTCTTGGCGTGACCGGGCTTGGAGCGGCGACCGCGGTGCTGGGGTCGGCTGTACCCGGACTCAGGTCGGCCGCCTGGGCGCAAGCAAACATCGGCGACCGCGTGGTGCTGGCCACCTGGCCCAACTACCACGATCCGGCGAATTTCGAAGCCTTCACGGCGGCGACGGGCGCGGCCGTCGACATGAACGTCTTCGGCTCGAACGAAGAGATGCTGGCGAAGCTTCAGGCCGGGGGCTCGGGCTGGGACGTCTTCGTGCCCACGAATTACACGATCACGACCTATGTCGGCGAGGACCTCATCGAACCGCTCGACCTGTCGAAGATCCCGAACTACGACGCGGGGGCCTTTAATGAGCGCTTTGCGGGTCCGGGCACCGTCGACGGCACCGTCTATGCCGTGCCCAAGAACTGGGGCACGACGGGCTTCGCGGTGAATACCGCGCAGCTTGGCAGCCTGCCGAAGCCCACCACGTGGAAGGAATTCTGGGACATGACCATGGCCGATTTCTCGGGCCGCACGATGGTCCATGACTACCAGCTAACCACCATCGGCAACGCACTGAAATACTTCGGCTATTCTTTCAACTCGGTGGAACCTTCCGAACTCGCCGAGGCCGAGAAACTCCTGCTGGACGCGAAGCCCCATCTGTTCGCGATTTCGTCGGACTACCAGCCCTCGATGCGGTCGGGCGACGCCTGGATGACGATCTGCTGGACCGGCGACGGCAAGCAGATGAACCGCGACATGCCGGAGATCGAATATGTGCTTGGCAAGGAAGGCGGCGAGCTCTGGTCGGATTTCTACGCGATTCCCAAGGGGGCGCCTCACATGGACGCCGCCTATGCGCTGATCAACTACCTGCTCGACCCGGCGGTGAACGCGAAGGAGTCGCTCTTCCACGGCTATCCGACCGCCGACGCCCGCGTCGACGCCCTGATGCCGCCGGAGGTGCTGAACGACCCGATCCTCTATCCTGCGGCCGAACTGCTCGACGCGCTCGAATTCGGCGCGGCGGTGACGTTGACCGACCCAAACCGCGCCGAGCTGATGGCGCGCTTCAAGTCGGCCTGAGCGCATGACGCCGAGGCTGAGGACAACACTTCTGCTCGCGCCGGCGACGCTGTGGCTTCTGGCTATGCTCGTCCTGCCGCTTGTCGTCGTGGTGGTCTTCAGCTTCGGCGAGCGAGCGGCGGCGGGAGGATACTCCGCCGCCTTCAGCCTCGAGAACTTCGCCAATCTCGGCACCCGCTGGACCGCGTTCAAAAACACGCTGATGCTGGCGCCGATTGGCACGATCCTCTGCCTTCTGATCGCCTATCCTCTGGCCTATTACCTTGCCGTCCGGGCCGATCCGAAGTGGCGGACGCTTCTCTTGATCCTCGTTATCGTGCCCTTCTGGACCTCGATCCTGATCCGGTCCTATGCGTGGATCTACCTGCTGGGCGGGCAGGGGATTCCGAAACTTGTCAGCATGATCGGCCTCGGGAGCCCCCGTCTCATCAACACGCCCTTCGCGGTCCTGACGGGGATTGTCTACGGCTACCTGCCGCTGATGATCTTCCCGATCTATGTCAGCCTGGAACGGCTCGACAAACGGCTGCTGGAAGCCTCCTCCGATCTTGGAAGCCCGCCATGGCGTAGCTTCCTCCAGGTGACGCTGCCGCTCTCAATGCCCGGCGTCGCCACCGGCTGCATGCTCGTCTTCATCCTGCTGATGGGAGAGTTCCTGATCCCCGCCATGCTCGGCGGCGGCAAGGTCTTCTTCGTCGGCAATGCGCTCGTCGACCTCTTCCTGCAATCGCGCAACTGGCCCTTCGGTGCAGCGGTCGCGGTCGCGCTCGTCGTCATCATGCTCGTCACCGTCACCGCCTACATGCGCCTAACGCGCCGCTGGGCAGGCGGGCGCGACGACGTCTCGCTGATGTGAGGGCGCAATGAGGTTATATGCGTTAAGCGTCTATCTCTTCCTCTACATCCCGATCGGGGTGATCGCCGTCTTTTCCTTCAACGCGGGCCGCTACGCCGCGCAGTTGCAGGGATTTTCGACCCAGTGGTACGGCAAGGCACTGTCGAACCCCTTCGTGATGGAGGCGTTGCAGACCAGCGCCACGGTCGCGGCCGTATCGGCGGTGCTGGCGACCATGGCGGGGACGCTCGCGGCGCTGGCGCTGCAGGGCGTCGGCGGCAAGCCGCGGATGGTCTTCGACGCTCTTCTCTATATCGCGGTCATGGTGCCGGGCATCGTGATCGGGATTTCGACGCTCATCGCGCTCGTGACCTTGTTCGACTGGATCAACCCGCTGATTGCCTCGCTCTGGCCGGTCGCCGAGGCGGCCCCCCGGTTTCACCTCGGCATGGGATCGTTGATCGCCGCGCACGGGCTTTTCGCCATGGCGCTTGTCGTGATCATCGTGCGCGCCCGCATCGCGGGCATGGACCGGAGCCTGATCGAGGCCTCGGCCGATCTCGGCGCGACGCCTTTCGGCACCTTCCGGCAGGTGACGCTGCCACAGATATTCCCGGCGATCCTCGCCGGTTTCCTCCTCTCCTTCACCTTCAGCTTCGACGATTTCATCATCGCCTTTTTCGTCGCGGGGTCGGAGACGACGCTGCCGATCTACGTCTTCTCCTCGATCCGGCGCGGTGTGACGCCCGAGATCAACGCCATTGGCACGATGGTCCTCGCTGTCTCTCTCATCATCCTGATCGTCGCCCAGACGATCCTCCAGCGCGGTCGCCGCGCGCAATCGGTCTGAACGATGGTGGATGCGCTGCTTCAGGACCGCGTGGCCTTCCTGACCGGTGCCGGGTCCGGCATAGGCCGGGCCGGGGCGCTGGCGCTCGCCCGGCACGGGGCGACGGTCGTCGTGAGCGATCTCGATCCCGACCGGGCCAGGGATGTCGTCGCGGCGATTGTGGCAAGCGGCGGCAAGGCCCACGCGCTCGGTCTCGACGTGACCGAAGATGCGGCGCTGGAAGCCGCGATCGCCGGCACCCACGAGAGGTTCGGGCGGCTCGATATTCTTCATTCCCACGCGGGCATCCAGATTCCGGGGCGTCTGGAAGAGGTCAGCGCGAGCGACATGGACGCGTCCTGGCGGCTCAACGTCAGGGCGCATTTCGTTGCCGCGCGCGCCGCGATGGCGGTGATGAAACCGAGAGGGGCGGGGTCGATCATCGTCACCTCGTCGAATTCCGGCGTGCAATACGACCGGGAGATGATCGCCTATTGCACCACAAAGCACGCGGTCATCGCGATGGTGCGCCAGATCGCGGTCGACTACGCCCGCTTCGGGGTGCGCTGCAACGCGCTGTGTCCGGGCTTCGTCGACACCGTGTTCAACGCAGGCTTCGAGACCCAGATGGGCGGCCGCGACGCGCTTGAGGATTACGTCTCAAAGAACATTCCGATGGGGCGGTGGGGAACGCCCGATGAGGTCGCTGAAAGCATCGTGTACCTGGCCTCCGACCGGTCGTCCTTCATGACGGGCCATGCGCTTGTACTCGATGGTGCAGAGTCGCTGTGATACCAAGTACCCGGGATTGGGTCTGACCGACACTCCGATCCGGATAACTTGACCTCATTGGCTGCTGCGCCCACCGACGGCGGCGCGACTTTTCAGATATTGCTGTCGCTTCGCTCGCTCGATGAGGGCACTGGCTGAGCCAGCAACCAGTCCCGAACCTCCAGAGTCGCGCGGGACAGGGTCATATCGCGAGGCCAGATGACGTGGAAATCCATGCCCGTGGTCAGGACATGCTCCGTAAGCCGGACAAGAACGCCCTTTTCCACCAACCCCTCCACCAGGTGCCGCCAGCCAAGCGCTACCCCTTGCCCGGCGATGACAGACTGGACGACCAGGACGTAATCGTTGATCTGCAAGCCTTTCGGAATCCTCCGCCCGTCGATGCCGACCGAGGTGAACCAGTCGCGCCAGGTCGCCGCCGACCGGAAAGGCTCTTCAAGGTGGATCAGCTGATGCTCGAGCAGGTCCGCCGCTTGCTGCGGCCGATCTCTCTTGGCGAGATAGCCTGCGCCGCAGACGGGGTAGATTTCCTCTGGCGCAAGCGGTTCGGCATGGTATTTCGACCACTCGCCGGGATCGCCGCCGCGCACGGCCAGAGGGATGCCTTCGCCGACGAGATCGAGGTCGCGGTCCGCTGTCTGGATGCGCAGGTCGATATGCGGAAGATCCTCACGCAGCTGCGCCATGCGCGGAACCATCCAGAAGGCCGCGAACGCGGTCGAACAGGACAGGGTCACATGGCCGCCCGTCGCCACCGAGCGCAGATCCTGGGCCGACCGCTGGATGTGGGAAAGCCCGATCGACACATCTGCGTGAAACCGTTCGCCCGCCTCGCTCAGCCGGACCCGGCGGTATTCGCGCAGGAAAAGCGCGGTGCCCAGATGATCCTCGAGCCGGGCAATTGCATAGGACACCGCAGCCTGCGTCATGCGCAACTCTCGCGCCGCAGCGGTAAAGCTCGACAATCTGCCCGCCGCTTCGAAGACGACGAGGCCGTTGATGGATGGCAAAAGGCTGCGCAGCGTTTCCATAATTTTTACTTATCAAAATTATGAAAACTTTCCAGCGTTACTGGAACAAATCGTCAAACTAGTCTGCGCCTGACTTATGAAAGGGGTAGATCATGGCAGACAGCGGGTATCTAGAGCCAGAGGCAAAGCGCCAGCGGGCCGGCCGGTCGCAGCGACGCGATACGCGCCTGCAAGGCGGGCAGGCCGCGAAACGGCCCTATATCGTGCGCAATCTGCCGACCTATGACATCCTGTCGGATGAAAGCCTGTCGCGGATCGAGGCGACCGCAGACCGCATTCTTGCAGAGATCGGGATCGAACTGCGCGAAGATACCGAGGCGCTGCGGCTTTACCGCGAGGCCGGAGCAGAGGTCACGGATATCTCTGCCGACGTCTGGAACCTGAAATTCCCGCCCGGAATGCTGCGCGAGATCTTGAAGGCCGCGCCTGCAGAATTCACCCAGCACGCCCGCAACCCCGCAAACAACGTGCGGATCGGCGGCAAAAACGTGGTCTTCGCCCCTTCCTACGGCTCGCCCTTCGTCATGGATCTCGACCGGGGCCGGCGCTACGGTACGATCGAGGATTTCCGGAACTTCGTGAAACTCGCCCAGTCCTCGCCATGGCTGCACCATTCGGGCGGCACGGTCTGCGAACCGACCGATGTGCCGGTGAACAAGCGCCATCTGGACATGGTCTATTCCCACATCCGCTACTCTGACCGCGCCTTCCTTGGCTCGATCACCGCGGCCGACCGCGCCGCGGACAGCGTCGAGATGGCGCGCATCCTCTTTGGCGCGGAGTTCGTGGATCAGCACTGCGTGGTGATGGGGAACTTCAACACTACCTCGCCGCTGGTGCTGGACGGTGTCACCACCGCGGGCATCCGCACCTATGCGGCGGCCAATCAGGGCTCCATTCACTTGCCGTTCCTTCTGGGCGGCGCCGTTGCCCCGCTCACGATCGCGGGCATGGTGGCGCAGGGGCTGGCGGAAAGCATGGCCTCCTGCGCGCTGACCCAGCTCGTCCGCCCCGGTGCGCCCGCGATCCTGGCCAGCTTCTTTTCCTCGATGAGCTTACGCTCCGGCTCGCCCACCTTCGGCACGCCGGAGCCCGCGATCGGCTCTCTGGCCATGGGCCAGCTTGCGCGCCGCCTGAACCTCCCGCTGCGCTGCGCGGGAAATTTCAGCACGTCGAAACTGCCCGACGGCCAGGCCATGCAGCAAAGCATGATGTCGATGATGTCGGCCGTGCAAGGCGGCGCGAACTACGTGCTGCACTCTGCCGGTTTCCTCGATGGGCTGCTGTCGATGTCCTACGAGAAGCTCGTGATGGACACCGACATGTGCGGCGCGCTCCATGCCTATCTCGACGGGATGGAGGTCAACGAGGACACGCTTGCCTTCGATGCGCTCGCCGAACTCGGCCCCGGCCAGCACCTGTTCTCCACCCAGCACACGCTGCGGCACTACGAGACCGCGTATTGGGACAGCGGGCTCGATGACAACCAGCCCTGGGAGACATGGGACGAACAGGGCGGCATCGATTACGCCCAGCGCGCCAACGCCCGCTGGAAAAAGCTTTTGCGCGAGTACGAGGCCCCGCCGCTGGACGAGGGCATCGACGAGGCGCTGAGGGATTTCATCTCCTGCCGCAAGGATGCGATGCCGGACATGTGGTACTGACCCCGCGCACGGACTGACCGGCTGACCCCGACAAACCGAAAAAGACGACGCCCAGATGCCAGCCGGCCTCCGGGCGCTCGCTTCCTGCATTCTCACGCCCGCCAAAATGGGAAAAATTGGCATGAGCAAGAACCTGATCGACCTTATGGACGACAAGCTGCGCGACAAGCGCGAAAACTTCGACAGCATCCCCGTCATCGACGTGGCCCCGCTTCTCGACGGCAGCGACAAGAAGGGTGTGGCCAAGCAGATCCGATGGGCACTGTCGAACGCGGGCTTCATGTATGTGAAGAACCACGGCATTCCGCAGGCCTTCGTGGACGACGTCTTCGATGTGACCCGCCGCTTTTTTGACCTGCCCATGCAAGAGAAGATGGCGCTGCATGTCGGCAACTCCGACGTTGCGCTGCGCGGCTATATCGAGCCCTTCGGCGAGAACACCGATCCCGGCAAGACCCGCGACCTGAAGGAATGCTTCGACATCGGCCCCGAGCGCGCTTCGCTGGAAGGCCCGTTCTTCGGCCCGAACCAATGGCCTGCCGGCTTCCCGCAGTTCCGGGAACTGGTCTACGGCTACCATGAGAAGATGATCGTCCTGTCCAGGCAGTTGCTGCGGGGCATCGCGCTCAGCCTCGATCTGCCCGAAGCGCATTTCGAGGGCATCATGAAAGACCCGATCAGCATCCAACGCCTTCTGCACTACCCGCCGCAGAACGGGCATGCCGGCAAGGATATCATCGGCATTGGCGCACACACGGATTACGGCAACCTGACGATCCTAGCACAGGACGACGTGGGCGGGCTGCAGGTGATGAACCGTGAGGGCGACTGGGTCGACGGGACCCCGATCCGGGGCGCTTTCGTCATCAACATCGGCGACCTGATCCAGAAGCTGACGAACGACGTCTGCCTCGCGAACATGCACCGGGTGATCAACACGTCGGGGCGCGAGCGCTATTCGATCCCCTTCTTCATCGACGCCGATTTCGATGCCGTGATCGCGCCGTTGCCGTCCTGCGTGTCGGACGCCAACCCGTTGCGCTATCAGCCCGTCACCTGCGGGGCGCATAAATTCGGGCGCTTCGTCGCCAGTTACGCGCATCTGCAACAGCCGGCAGCTTGAGGGCCTGCCACGCGGCCGTGCCGCCAGGTGCGAGGGCCACGACAGGCCCCGGCGAAACGGACGTGATCAAGCAAACTCTCGACTGGGCCAGGACCATCGGTCGATTGGCTCAGTCACTCTTTCGCTGTGCCGATCGTATGCGATGCCTCCAAGCCGGACTGGACCAGCTCAGACCACCTTGTCGGGAACAGGTGCAACGGCATGGCAACTATCGGGTTTCCAAGCGATGCCAGTCCAGCCAAGGAAAACTAGTTTGCCGGAGCGGGGGGCGAGGATGTCAGGAGCGTCCAGCAGGATATCCGGCCAGCCCCGCTTTCGGGCTCGACCCGTGATCAGCGCATCCTGAGTGCGCCGTCGAGACGGATCACCTCGCCGTTCATGTAACCGCATTCGACGATGAAGCCCGCCAGCGCGGCGAATTCCGCCGGATCGCCAAGTCGCTTGGGAAAGGTAACCTCGGCGGCGAGACCTGCCTGCACCTCGTCCGGCAGCCCCCGCATCATCGGCGTGGCGAAGATGCCGGGAGCAATGGCACAAACGCGGATTCCGGAGGCGGCGAGATCGCGCGCGATCGGCAGGGTCATGCCAGCAATGCCCGCCTTCGATGCCGCGTAGGCGGCTTGACCCTTCTGCCCGTCGAATGCCGCGATCGACGCGGTGTTGATGATCACCCCGCGCTCCGGGCCTTCGTTCGCGGCCATCTTCGCCGCCGCCAGCCGGATCATGTTGAACGTGCCGACGAGGTTGACGTCGATCGTGCGGCGGAAGCTCGAAAGGGCATGAACTCCGTCGCGGCCGAGTGTCTTCTCGCCGATGACGATGCCCGCACAATTCACAAGCACGTCGATCCGGCCCATTGCGGTCATCGCGGCTTCGATGGCGGCAGTGGCCGATCCCTCGTCGGTAACGTCGGCATCAACGAAATGAGCGCCGATCCTGGCCGCGAAATCGGCCCCGGAGGTTTCTCGATCAAGAACAGTCACATGCGCCCCACGCACACGGAACGCTTCGGCTGTGGCGGCGCCAAGCCCAGACGACCCGCCGGTGACGATCACGCCGCATTGGTCGAGAAGCATTTGGTCTCTCCGGATAAATGAACGAACGTTCATAAAGTAGGCCGGTTGCACGCGACTGTCCAGTTTGTTTGCGAGGCATTGAATAAGGGGCTGGTATGCTGGATTCCGCCAATTGGTGTGGGATTTCTGCAACGCGGCGCAGGCGAGAGTTGTGCCCCCCTTGGCGCAAAGTGTATTTGGCCTATCTTAAAGGCACCGGCGACAGGCTCCGCAGCGCGATATGACAGATCGTTTTACGGGTGCTGGACGTCACGGAGTGATTAGAGCGATATTGGAGACAAAGATGAGCAACATGATCAAGACCGCACTCGCAGGCGCGGTTCTCGCCGGTGGTCTCGCGATGCCGGCTTTCGCTGGTGGTCTGGCTGAACCGGTCGTGGAAGCGCCGATTGCGCCGGTTCCGGTCATCGTCGGCACCGACTGGACCGGCTTCTACGTCGGTGGCGATCTCACCTACGGTGACGTGGGGACGAGCGGCCCGGACGGCGATGGCTTCATGTACGGCCTTCGTGCAGGTTATGACTACGACTTCGGCAACTGGGTTCTCGGTGGTCGCCTCGACTATGACTGGAGCGACATCGATCTCGCCCAGCGCGCTGGTTCTCTTGACTCGGTCTGGCGTGTGGGCGCCCGCGCAGGTGCTGACCTCGGCCGCACCCTGATCTACGGTATCGGCGGCTACGCCGAAGCTGATGCGAGCCTGAACGGCGTTGGCTACTCGGATGACGGCTGGTTTGTCGGCGCTGGCGCGGACTACCTGATCACCGATCGGTGGACCGTTGGTGCCGAAATCCTGTACCACGAGTTCAGCAACTTCGCCGCGACCGGCGTCGACATTGATGCGACCACCGCGTCGCTCACCGCCGGCTTCCGGTTCTGATACGGCTGCGGGAGGGCATGCTCTCCCGCATCCCATTTCTACCAGCGCCCGCTTGCTCCTTATGGGGTTGGCGGGCGTGTCCCATTAAGCATCATGCATGCCGTTTGCGGCAGGGCGAGATGCGATAGGCGGGATTCTCCTGAAATCACAGATGCGGCAAGGCGTGATCATCGCTGAGACGGCGGCGGTCGCGATCGAGCCTTCGTTTCCGCCAACCAAGCCGCGACCGGAACCGGGCAAAGCCTCGGGCGGCAACGGTGCGGTTCGGAGACGAGCGACCGTCCGGCACGACAACCACGAGGATCCCGTCGTTGCGCTCTGCAGCGCCGGCAAGTGTTGCCGCGTTTCATCGCTTCGGGATCGTTGACGCCAATTTCCAGCGATTACTTCCGCTTGACCGACTATTCACCCAATGTTGCCACAAATCGCGGCAAGTAAGACGCAAAGCAAAGGGCGAATCGTCTGCCCGGACCAATTGAGGAGTACATCATGAGTTTCCTGCGGCATTTTCCGACGGTTCTCGTCGCCTTGTGCGCACTGGCACTGGCTGGCTGCGGCTCGACCTTTCGGACTGCCTATTCCGAGCCGGTCCCCGCGGCGACCTCGTCGAGCTGGCGGCTTGCCGACGTCGCGGTAACGGTGCCCGATAGCCTCAAGGTCTCCGAGGCCAAGACGCTGTTCCCCAATGCCGACATCGTCTGGCGCGAGGATCCGGCCGGTGACCGGCATGCGCAGGTGGCGAAAATCGTCGGCGACGCGGCGCGTGCCGGTGGCGCTGGTCTCAATGGCTCGCGTCCGGTACGGCTCGAGATCACGGTCTCCCGGTTCCACGCCCTGACTTTCGAGGCCGAGACCCAGCTCTCCACCGCGGGCGTCCACAACATCGACTTCACGATCCAGGCCGTCGATGCCGCAAGCGGTGAAGTCCTTGCCGGGCCCGAGGCGGTCGAAGCGGCGTTGCCGGCGCTGTCCGGTCAGGACATGGCCAAGGCGCGGGCCCGTGGCGAGACCCAGAAGAGCCAGATCTCGGCACATCTGCGCCGTGTGTTCGCGGGCTGGCTGGGTCTTGGTCCCGATCCGCGCGGCAGCTTCAACCGCCTCGGCGGCTGAACCCATGCATTCACTCCGGGGCCGGTCATCCGGCCCCGGACTGCTCTCTTCGAGGGCTTGGCCTGCGACAGAAGATTGGTTATGACAAGGCCATGAAACCGAACAGCAACATCTGCATCATCTGCATTACCGGCTGACATCGTCAGGCGGGCTGTTCTTCTGTTTTCATCGAACCGATAGACTGTTATGCCCGCCGCCGGGATGCGTGCGCGAGGACAAGGCATGACGACGATCCGTCTCACCAATACGAAGACCCGCAGGAAAGAGGTCTTCGAGCCCATCGACCCGGCCAACGTGCGGATGTATGTCTGCGGGCCCACGGTCTATGACCGCGCCCATATCGGCAACGCCCGGCCCGTGATCGTCTTCGACGTGCTCTACCGGCTTTTGCGCCATGTCTACGGGGCCGAGCATGTCGCCTATGTCCGCAACTTCACCGACGTCGACGACAAGATCAACGCGCGCGCGGCCGAGATGAAGGCGGCGGGCGATGCGCGCCCGCTCGAGGCGATCATCCGCACGCTCACCGACGAGACCATCGGCTGGTACCACGCCGACATGGACGCGCTCGGTGCGCTTCGGCCGGACCGCGAGCCGCGCGCGACCGAGTGGATCGGCGCGATGATCGCGATGATCGAGGACCTGATCGACAAGGGCCACGCCTATGCAAAGGAGGGCCACGTGCTCTTCCGGGTGCGGTCCTACAGGGACTACGGCCAGCTCTCGGGCCGCTCGGTCGACGACATGATCGCGGGCGCCCGCGTCGAGGTGGCGCCGTTCAAGGAAGACCCGATGGACTTCGTGCTCTGGAAGCCGTCGAGCGACGAACTGCCGGGCTGGGACAGCCCCTGGGGCCGGGGCCGCCCCGGCTGGCACATTGAATGCTCGGCGATGAGCCAGGAGCTTCTGGGCGAGACCTTCGACATCCACGGCGGCGGAATCGACCTCCAGTTCCCGCACCACGAGAACGAGATCGCCCAGTCGATGTGCGCCCATCCGAAGGGCGGTTTCGCGAAGGTCTGGATGCACAACGAGATGCTGCAGGTCGAGGGCAAGAAGATGTCGAAATCGCTCGGCAACTTCTTCACGGTGCGGGATCTTTTCGATCAGGGCCATCCCGGCGAGGTGATCCGCTTCGTCTATCTCGGCACGCATTACACCAAGCCGATGGACTGGACCGAGGAGAAGGCGCGCCAGGCCGAGGCGACGCTCAGGAAGTGGCGTGGTCTCGTCGCGGGCATCGAGCCCGCGCCGAGCCCCGCGCCCTCCGTCATCGCCGCGCTCGCCGATGACCTCAACACGGCGGGCGCGATCGCCGAGCTTCATGCGCTCGCCGGGGCTGGCGACACGGCGAGGTTGAAGGCGTCTGCGGCGCTATTAGGGCTTCTTGATGACGCATTGGGCGGCTGGGCCAAGGTCCGGGAGGCGAACACAGCCGCCGCGGCCCTCATCGACGAACTTCTCGCAGCGCGTGCCAATGCCCGGAAGGCCAAGGATTTCGCGCGCGCCGACGCGCTTCGCGACGGGTTTGCGGCGGCGGGTGTGATCGTCAAGGACACGCCGCAGGGGGCCGAATGGGAGCTCGCGCCGGACTTCGACCCTGCAAAGCTAGAGGCGCTCAGATGACCCGCGAACGCCTCTACCTCTACGACACGACGCTCCGCGATGGCCAGCAGACCCAGGGCGTGCAGTTCTCGGTGCCCGAGAAGGTGCAGATCGCGGCGGCGCTCGACTCGATGGGCATCGACCATATCGAGGGCGGCTGGCCCGGCGCGAACCCGACCGACAGCGAGTTCTTCGAGAACCGTCCCGCGACCCGCGCCACCTTCACCGCCTTCGGCATGACCAAGCGGGCAGGGCGCTCGGCCGCGAATGACGACGTCCTCGCCGCGGTCCTGAACGCCGGCACCCCCGCCGTCTGCCTTGTCGGCAAGACCCATGACTTCCACGTCACGACCGCGCTCGGGGTGACGCTCGAGGAAAACCTCGACAGTATCGGCGCCTCGATCGCGCATTGCGTCGCGCAAGGCCGCGAGACGCTCTTCGATGCCGAGCATTTCTTCGACGGCTTCAAGGCCAATCCCGGCTACGCGCTCGATTGCCTGAGGGCGGCCCACAAGGCCGGCGCCCGCTGGATCGTGCTCTGCGACACCAATGGCGGCACGCTGCCGGCCGAAGTCGGCCGCATCACCGCCGAGGTCATCGCGGCCGGAATCCCCGGCGAGCGGCTCGGCATCCACACCCATAACGACACCGAGAACGCGGTCGCGGCCAGCCTTGCCGCGGTCGATGCCGGGGCGCGGCAGATCCAGGGCACGCTGAACGGTCTCGGCGAGCGCTGCGGCAACGCCAACCTGACCGCGCTGATCCCGACGCTGCTCCTGAAGGAGCCCTATGCCAGCCGCTACGAGACCGGCGTCACGCGCGATGCGTTGAAAAGCCTCACCCGCGCGAGCCGGATGCTCGACGACATCCTGAACCGGGTGCCGCTGCGGAGTGCGGCCTATGTCGGCGCCTCCGCCTTCGCGCACAAGGCGGGGCTCCACGCCTCGGCGATCCTCAAGGACCCGGCGACATACGAGCACATCGACCCCGCGCTCGTCGGCAACGAACGCGTGATCCCGATGTCGAACCAGGCCGGCCAGTCGAACCTGCGCGCGCGCCTCGCCGCCGCCGGAATCGAGGTCGCGTCGAAGGACCCCGTCCTTGCCCGCATCCTCGAGGTGATCAAGACGCGCGAGGACCAGGGCTATGCCTATGACGGCGCGCAGGCCTCCTTCGAGCTTCTCGCCCGGCGCGAGCTCGGGCTGTTGCCGGACTATTTCGAGGTCAAGCGCTACCGCGTGACCGTTGAGCGGCGGAAGAACAAGCGCGACCGGATGGTGACGCTCTCGGAGGCGGTCGTCGTGGTTAAGATCGGCGGCGAGAAGATGCTATCGGTCTCGGAATCGATGGACGAGACCGGCGCCGACCGCGGCCCTGTCAATGCGCTTGCGAAGGCGCTCGCCAAGGATCTCGGGCCCTATCAGGCGAATATCGACGACATGAAGCTGGTAGACTTCAAGGTCCGCATCACTCAAGGCGGGACCGAGGCGGTCACCCGCGTCATCATCGACAGCGAGGATGGCGCCGGGCACCGCTGGTCGACGGTGGGCGTCAGCCCCAACATCGTCGACGCGAGCTTCGAGGCGCTTCTCGACGCGATCACCTGGAAGCTCGTGCGCGACGGGGCGGTCGCGGCGTGAGCCTCATGGCCTGTGCCCAGTTGGTAGAGGCGGGCGACCCCGACCGCTTCGCCGCGACCATGGCCGCGCCGGTGGCGGTACGGGACCGGCTCTGGCCGCTCTACGCCGTAAACCTTGAGATCGCGCGGGCGCCTTGGGCCGCCTCCGAGCCGATGGTGGCGGAGATGCGGCTGCAATGGTGGATCGACACGATCGGCGAACTGGCGGAGGGCGCGGACCGGCGCGGCCACCCGGTGACCGAGGCGTTGGCGCCGCTCCTCGCCACCGATCCCGGGATCGCCCCCGTCCTGCAAAGTGTCGCCGAGGCGCGGCGCTGGGACTGCTGGCGAGAGCCGTTCGAGGATCGCGCCGCCTTCGACACCTATCTCGACGCGACCTCCGGCAACCTGATGTGGGCCGCCGCCCGCGCGCTCGGTGCGACGCCGGCTTGCGAAACGGCGATCCGAGATTTTGCCTGGGGGGCCGGTCTGGCCGCCTACCTTCGCGCCGCACCGGAGCTCGAGGCGCGCGGCCGTGTCCCCTTCGTCGATGGCCGGCCAGAAGCGCTGGCAAGCCTCGCCGCCGAAGGCCGCGCCCGCATCACCCGCGCCCGAAAGTCTGGCGTCCCCCGCGCCGCTCGCCCCGCTCTCTGGCCCGGCGCGAGCGCCGAGCGGCTCCTGTCTCTGGCTGAACGCGAACCGCGGCGCATCGCCGCCGGAACGCTCGCCCTGTCCGGTTTCGCCCGGAACTGGGCGCTCCTCGCCTGCGCGTTCACCGGCCGGTACTGACCGCTTCCCCTTCATCTTGCCCGGAAATATCAAGGGCGTCGTCCATTGGGGCGCCATTGGTTCGAGAACCAATGGACGACGGGCAGCGCCCCCGGCGCTCATCCCTCCCGCGGGCGCATCACCAGCCAGATCAGCGATGCCCCGGCCAGCACCAGGAACGGTAGCATCGCGAGGTTGACCGCCTGCCATCCGGCAACCGTGCTGCCGCCCGAGCAGTTCATCAGCGTTCCGGACGTGAGCGAGGCGAGCGTCACCCCGCCAAAGACCACAAGGTCGTTGATCCCCTGGATCCGGCCGCGTTCCTCCGGCGTGTGGGCCGATGCGAGAAGCGCCGTCGCACCGATGAAGCCGAAGTTCCAGCCGATCCCAAGCAGGACGAGGGCCGCGAAGAACTGCTCAAGCTCCACGCCCGACATCGCAACGGCGCCAGCTCCTGCGAGGATCACGAGGCCGAGCCCGACGATCCGCGGCGCGCCGAACCGCACGATCAGGTGGCCGGTGAAGAACGAGGGTACGAACATCGCCAGGACATGGGCCGAGACGATGTCGGCGGCGTTCCCCTTGTCGTAGCCGCAGCCGACGACCGCGAGTGGCGTCGAGGTCATGACGAGGTTCATCAGCGCATAGCTCACCGTCGCGCAGACGATCGCGACCCGGATCGTCGGATCGCGGAGCAGCGCGGCCCGGCTGCGCCCGGCGATCACGCCGTCCCGGCGCCGAGGGACGGTCGGAATGTCGAGAAACAGGAAGAGCCCGGCGCCGACGAGGTTAACGGCCACCGCCGCAAGATAGGTGCCGAGGAAAGCCACCGGCATGGCGTCCGCCGTGACCTTGACCAGTTGCGGGCCGATCAGCGCCGAGGCGAGCCCCCCCGCCATGACCCAGGAGATCGCCTTGGGCCGGAACGAATCCGGCCCGGTATCGGCGGCGGCGAAGCGGTAGAAGCCCTGGGCCGACATATAGACTCCGGTCAGGAGCGCACCGATCAGGAAGACCGGGAACGAGCCCCAGAGGAGCCCGAGCGCGCCGACCGCCGCCCCCGCGCCGCCGCCCGCCGTGCCGAGCCAGAACCCCGCCCTGCGTCCGAACCGCGCCATCAGCGCCGACATCGGCGTCGCGGTCAGCATCGAGCCGAGCACGATCATCGAGATCGGCAGCGTAGCCCAGCAGGGATTGGGTGCGAGCATCTGCCCGGCCAGCCCGCCCACGATGAAGATCATCGGCATCTGCGCGCCAAGGATCGCCTGCGCGAGGATCAGCACCGCGACATTGCGGCGGGCGCGGTGGGAATAGTCGGGAAGGGGGGCTATGACGTCCATGCGCCTGCCTAGTCGGGCGCGCGGGGGGCGCGCAAGCGGCAAAACACCACAGGTTTCATGCGTCGGGCGGCACCAGCCCGAGGCCGCGCAGGTAGATGCCGATCCCGGTCTCGAGCAACTCCTCGGGCGGGAAGGGGGCGCGGGCGCCCGGGGCGCCTCGGGTGTAAAGCTCGACGACGCCGTGGCTCATTGCCCAGATATGGGCCGAGAACATCGAGGCGGGCGGGCGCTTGTCGGCCGGGATATGCTGCGACAAGGCCTCGGCGGCGCGGGAAAAGACCAGCCGCGCGCGTTCGGCCGCCCGCGCAAGCTCGGGATTGGCGTTGAGCGAGATGCCGCTCTCGAACATCGCCATGTAGTGGCCGGGGAACTTGCGCGCGAAGGCGAGATAGGCGCGTCCTGTCGCCTCGAAGGCGGAAAGCGCCGTTGGCCGGCCCTGGTTGTAGGCATGGTCCATCAGGTCGGCGAAGATCTCGAACCCCTGGCGGGCGCATTCGGCGATGAGGTCGTCGCGGCCCGCGAAGTGGCGATAGACCGCGGCCGGGGTCACGCCGGCCGACTTCGCCGCGTCCGAGAGCGTGAAGCCCTGAGGACCCTGTTTCTCGATCAGCGTCAATGCCGCCTCGACGAGCGCCCGCCGGAGGTCGCCGTGGTGGTAGCCCTGCTTAGCCATGCAGGATCCCGGGTCCACCGCAGATCTTCGCGTCGACCTTACCAATTGCCTTGCGGTCGCGCCCGGCATAGTCGACTTGACCAAGAACGGTCTGGATCGCCGCTATCCGCGCCCGCGCCTTGTCGTCGGCGCGAATGACGGTCCAGGGGGCGTGTTTGGTATGGGAGCGGTCGAGCGTCTCGCGGATCGCCGCGGTATAGTCGTCCCATTTCTTCAGGCCCTCGACGTCGATCCAGGAGAGCTTCCACTGCTTCAGGGGATCCTTTTCGCGCTTGAGGAAACGCCGAAGCTGCTCGGCCCGGCCGACATTGAGCCAGAGCTTCACGAGCACGATCCCCTCGTCCACAAGCATCTGCTCGTATTCCGGCAGTTGCCGGAAGAAGAGTTTGCGCTGATCCGGTGTGCAGAAACCGAAGACATGCTCCACGACGCCGCGGTTGTACCACGAGCGGTCGAAGAGCGCGATTTCGCCCGCCGCCGGCAGCCAGTCGACATAGCGCTGGAAATACCACTGGGTCGCCTCGCGCTCGGTCGGTTTCGGCAGCGCGACGATATAGGCCGAGCGCGGGTTTAGGTTCTCGCGCATCCGCTCGATCGTGCCGCCCTTGCCGGCGGCATCGCGCCCCTCGAATAGGACGCAAAGCCGCTTGCCGGTCTCGCGCAGGTCGTGGAGCATCTTCACCAGCTCCACCTGCAGCGCCTCCATGTGGCGGGCGTAGTCCTTGCCCTTCATCTCGCGGTCGTAGGGATAGGTGCCCGACAGGATGTCGTCCTTGTCGCCGGCGCGGATTGCCTCTCGGATCTCGGCCGGCGCCTCGGTCTCGAGGTAACGGGTGATGTCGCCGACGAAGGGGATCTCTTGCGCCGACTCGTGCGTCTTCTTGCCCAACCTGGCCTCCTCTTCTCCTGCTTCCAGTATCGCCATTGCCGCGGCCTTCGCAACGGCGGCGGGATCAGCCGCCGATCGCGGCGAGATCGAACGGCGTCGACTGGTAGATCTCGTTGATCCAGTTGCCGTAAAGGAGATGCGCGTGGCTGCGCCAGCGGTTCAACGGCTGCCGGGCCGGGTCGTCGTCCGGGTAGTAGTTCATCGGCACGTTGATCGGCGTGCCGTTGGCCACGTCGCGGTCGTACTCCTCCTTCAGCGTGCCGGAGTCGTATTCGAAGTGGTTGAAGATGTAGAGCGCGCGGTGGCAGACGTCCTCGATCAGGCAGGGCCCGACCTCGTCACTTCCAAGGAGCGTCTTCAGGCCTTCGGCCCGGTCGACCTCATCCTGACGCATCTCGGTCCAGCGGCTGACCGGGATGACGAAATCGTCCGAGAAGCCGCGAAGGTAAGGCGACGCCGGAGCGCGGTTCTGGTGGCGGAAGCAGCCGAAGGCCTTGTGGTCGAGGATGTGCTTCTTCACGCCGTGGAAATGATAGGCCATCGCCATCCCGCCCCAGCAGACGCCGAAGGTGGAGTGGACATGGGTCTGGGTCCAGTCGAAGACCTCGCGGAGCTCGTCCCAGTAGGTGACCTCCTCGAACGCCAGATGCTCGATCGGCGCGCCGGTGATGATCAGCCCGTCGAATTTCTCGTTCCTCACAGCCTCGAAGGGGCGGTAGAAGGCCTCCATGTGCTCGGCGGCGGTGTTCTTCGTCTGGTGCTCGCTCATGCGGATCAACTGGAAGTCGATCTGCAGCGGCGTCGCGCCGATCAGCCGGGCGAACTGGTTCTCGGTCTGGATCTTCTTCGGCATCAGGTTCAGGAGCCCGATGCGGATCGGCCGGATGTCCTGATGCGCGGCGCGGTCGGGCGTCATCACCATGACGCCTTCCTTCGAGAGAACCTCAAAGGCGGGAAGCGTCGCGGGCAGGGTGATGGGCATCCGTAAATCTCCTGTGGAACGGCCGAGATAGTCGGTTCAGCCCCGTGCCTCAAGGGCGCGGGCGACGAGGTTCTCGAAATCGGCGGGGGTGCGGACCGTGGCCACCTCCTCGGCGGTGACGCTCACGCCCCAGTTCTTCGCCATCGCCGCGTAGATCGGCTGGCGATGGGCGAGCGCGCGGGCATAGGTCCAGCGCACGAAGGCATCGGGGTTGACCTTGTCCTCGGCGACGCCGGTCTCGGCCAGGTAGTCGGACCAGGCGGTGCGAAGGAAGTCGGGTTGGTAATACATCGGCTTCGGCGCGCGGTCGAAGCGGCGGATCAGTTCTTCGGTATGCGCGTCGGACCCCTTGATCCAGACCATGAGCGCGGCCCCCGAGAGCGCAGTGAGCACCGGATCGGAAAGGTCGTCCGGGTCCACCACCTCGCAGATCGAGCCGCCGGAATCGCAGACGAAGTGGCAATAGCCGTAAAGCTCCCGCGCGCGGTCGATGAAATGGGGGGTGTCGAGCAGCGCCGAGATCTCGGCGCGGCGGTGCTGGTCCTGGCGGCGCATGTATTCGGCGAAGGGCAGGCCACCCTTGGCCGGATCGCCCGGTTTGCCGAGATAGGTCGAGAGCGGCGAGAGGTTGTTGAAGGTGATGTTCGAGGTGATGTGGACGCTGTCCGTCATCAGCAGCTCGCGCAGAAGCGGCACGCGCATCGCCTCGCGCTTGAAATTGTCGGCGATGTGCTCGCCCATGTAGCGGGTGCCGATGCGGTAGTCGATGGAGTAGTGGAACCAGTCGCCGCTCTCCCTGAGCAGGTTCGAGACATGGGTCTTGCCCAGCCCCGACATGCCGAAGAGCAACACGCGCTTGCGGTCCGCCGCGCGCCAGTCCTGTGCCGTCTCGTAGATCATCGCCGCCTTCCTGCTCGTGTCGTCCCCGCTCCTAACCGCATGCGGCGGGATTTTCACGAGAAATCTGCATGTCCCGTGGAGTGGGTGCAACATTGCAGGCGCGAAAGAAAGCGGCCCCGCCGGGTGGAGGCGGGGCCGTCAGTCAGGCGCATGCGCCGGTATCAGAAGCTGTAGCCAATGCGCACGCCGGCGCCGATGCCGTCGTTGTCGTCGAAGTTCGCGCCGATGCTCCGGGTGGTCGCGCCGCCTATGTCGACATAGCGCAGGCCGCCGGTGACCTTGATGTTGCCGCGGGTATAGGTCGCGGCGACGCCGATGCTGCGGTAGCCGTCGGTCGGCCCGAGGTTGCCGGTCAGCGAGCCCGTGGACGGCTCGTAGCCGAGCGTGACCGCGCCCGACCAGGTCTCGTTGAACCGCCGGCCAAGGCCGAGCGTGTAGGAGACGGTGTCATCGCTGATATCCGCGATCGAGCCGCCGATGACCGAGTTGAACGCGGGCGGCGTGATATCGAAGACCGACCAGTCGACCCAGCGGACCGAGCCGAACAGGAGCGTGTCCGTCGCGATCCCGGTCTGGAATTCGAGGTTCACCGATTGCGGGATCTCGGTGTCGAACTCGGTCGGCACAGGCGAGTAGCTCTCGTTCGCCGTCAGGGTATGGGTCATCGCCGAATTGTAGGTCAGCGCGACGCGGGCCGCGATCTCGGGCTTTTCCCAGGCGACGCCGAGGACATAGCCCCACTGGCGGTCGCCGTCGGCCGTCATCGTGTAGGAGAAGAGCGGAATCCCCACGACGCCCTCGACGGTCTCGGTCCGCACGCCGCCGATGACCGAGAAGTTCTGCGGCAGCTTGTAGCGCAGGAGACCGGTAAACGCGAGCGAATCGACATCGGCCGTCGATCCCGCGAACGGATAGGGCCTGGCACTGGCCGGATAGCTCACGTTCACGCCGATCGGCTCGTCGACGATGATCGCGAGATCGACCTTGTCATTCAGCGCGTGTTTGTAGCCGAACGAGAAGGTGCCATAGCCCGTGGTCATGTCGCCGCTCGACAGCGCGCCGCCAAGAATGGTGCCGCTGACGTCCGGATTGATGCCGCCGATCGAGAACTCGGCGTAATTGCCCTGCTCGAAGAGTATTGCCACTGATTGCGGGGAGCGTTCCAGTCCCCCCGCGACAGCGGTCGTCGCGCCCATGGCAAAGGCGCCCGCCGCCATTATCACACGTCCCATCGATCCTCATCCCTAACGTGTATGGTTATTGTGTGGCGACGGTATGGGCGCCGGCTTCCCGGCGTCAATGAATGACGTCACGTCGCGTCAAACTACCTTGCGTTTGTGACGTAACGGCACTGCCGCGCCCCGTTCCCGGATGTTCAGCCAGTTCGCCGCGAGGATGATCGCGCCGCCCGCGAGAACCCAGAGATCGAACGGCTCGGCGTAGAAGATCATGCCAATGACGGCGATCACCGGCAGGCGCAGAAAGTCGATCGGGGTCACGACGGAGGCGGGCGCGAGCGAGAGCGCCTTGGTCAGGCTGAAATGCGCGCCGAGCCCGGCGAGGCCCATCGCGAGAACCCATGGCAGGAGCGCGCGGGAGGGCAGGGCGATGGCGCCGTCTGCGCCGGCGCAGATGAGCGCAAACGCGGATTGCATCACCGCGAGCCAGAAGAGGATGCAGGTGATCGACGCCACATGCGTGAGCCGTTTGGTCACGATGGCCGATCCCGCGAAGCCGACCGCGCAGAGCAACGCCGCCACGAGGCCGATCGATAGGCCGCCGCCGAAGGGGCGTGCGACGAGCAGGATTCCGGCGAATCCGATCAGCGCGGCGGCGAGCCGCGTCCGTGTCAGCCGCTCCCCGAGAAGGAGCGGCGCGGCGAGCGCGACGAGGATCGGGTAGGAGAACTCGAGCGCGAAGAGCTGCGCCATCGGGATCAGCGCGAGCGCGTAGAGCCAGAGGTTCTGCCCGGCGAAGTGGAGCACGTTGCGCAGGGCGTGGACATGGAGTCGGCGGGTGGTGATCTCGGTCTGCCGGCCGGTAGCAAAGGCCAAACTCACGACCACGGCGACGCCGATCACAGAGCGGTAGAGCATCATCTCGAACGTGTCGAGCGCGGGGGCGATCTCGCGCCCCGAGACCGCCAGGATGCAGAAGCCGGTGATCGAGCCGATCATCCAGAGGGCGGCCGCGAGCGGAGCGGGCAGTCCCGTCATGCCTGCCCGCGGGCGTGGAAGACGAAGCCGAGGAAGTTAAGCAGAACCTGCGCGGCAAGGATCGCGGTCGAGCCGGTCGGATCGTAATCGGGTGCGACCTCGACGAGGTCGATGCCGACGATCTCGTGCGCCCGCGCCGCGCCCTGCAGAATCTCAAGTACCTCGTAATAAAGAAAGCCGCCATGCGAGGGCGTGCCGGTGCCCGGAGCGATCGAGGGGCAGAAACCGTCGATGTCGATGGTGACATAGAGCCGTGCACCCTTGGGGATCCGCGCCAGAACGCCGTCGGCCCCGAGCTTGCGGACCTGGCGCACCGAGAGGATGTCGGCGCCCATCGCGCGGGCGGCCTCATAGCCCTCCTTCGCCGTCGAGGAGACGTTGCGGATACCGAGCTGGGTCAGCCCCGTCACATAGTCCTTTTCGGCTGCCCGCCGCATCGGATTGCCGTGGCCGTGACGCACGCCGTGGCGCTCATCGACGAAATCGAGATGGGCGTCGATCTGCAGGATGTGGATCGGCCCCCGGTCGTCGAAGGCGCGGATGCAGGGAATGTTGACCGAGTGGTCACCGCCGATCACGACAGGAAGCGCGCCGGCCTCGAGGATCGCGCGCACTCCCGTCTCGATGTTGGCATGGCTCCGTTCGGTGTCGGTATGGACGATGTCGGCGTCGCCGAGGTCGACGATGCGGACATCGGGGCCGAGATAGGTCGCATCGTCCTCATGGTCGTAGGCACCGGCATGGCCGAACGAGAAGAGCGTCGAGGCCTCGCGCACCGCGCGCGGACCGAACCGGGCGCCGGCGCGGAACTGGGTGCCGAAATCGAAGGGCGCCCCGAGGATCGCGACGTCGGCGTCGATCGCATCCCAGTCCGCGACATGGGGCCTCTTGCCGAAAGTTGCGATTCCCACGAAGGGCAGGTTCAGCCGCCCGGTTTCATAGCCATGTGTGCTCATGGTCGCCTCCCTTTGCCGGGGCAGAGTAGAGTGGCCAAGCGGCATCGCATAGACGACAAGCGGCATCCCGGTCGCGCCTGACAGGAAATTTATGCACGCGATGCGCTTTCCGCTCGCAAATTCCTGCCCAACGCGGCAGTTTCAAAGAAAAAGACAGAGGCAGATCATGGCATTCAAACCTCCGGCCCCGACGCCGCCGGGCCTGTTCCGGCGCATGCCTCCGGCAGTCTTTCCCGTGATAATGGGGCTCTTCGGCCTCGGCCTCGGCTGGCGGCGGGCGGCGGACAGCTTCGCGATTTCCGGCGGGATCGGGGAAGCGATCCTCGGCGCGACGACACTGCTCTTCGTGTTCTCGTTCTTCGGATACGGCGCCAAGCTCGCGCGGCGCCCGCGCGTGATCGTCGAGGAACTTCGCGTTCTGCCCGGCCGTGCCGGCGTCGCCGCGGCGGTCCTGTGCTGCTATCTCCTGTCAATGACGCTCGTGCCCTACAGCGTCGTCGCGGCTTACATCGTCCTGATGGCTGGGTTCGCGCTACACGCGATCCTTGTCGCCCTGCTCGTGCACCAGTTCGTCACAAGTCCGCCCGAGCAGCGCCGGGTGACGCCGGTCTGGCATCTCACCTTCGTCGGCTTCATCGTCGGCGCGCTCGCCGCGACAACGCTCGAACTCTATGTCCTTGCGCTCGTGCTCTTCCTTGCTACGGCGCTCGTTGCGGCGCTGATCTGGCTGGTAAGTCTCGAGCAGATATTCAGGGACGGGGTGCCTTCGCCGCTCCGGCCGCTGCTGTCCATCCACCTGTCGCCGGTCGCGCTTCTGGGGCTGGTGGCCGAGGCGCTGGAGCTTCATGCCGTGTCGCTCGGCTGCGCGGGGATCGCGGCGTTCATGCTCGCGTGGTTCTCGGTCAGGATATTCTGGCTGACCGAGTCGGGTTTTTCCCCGCTCTGGGGCGCATTCACCTTTCCGCTCGCGGCGACCGCCAATCTATGGCTGGTGGTCGGCTGGTTCTGGCGTGTGCCGGGCGGTGTGCTCCTCGTCGCGGCCACGCTGATCGTGCCTGCGATCGCGTTCCAGATGCTCAGGCTCTGGGCACGCGGGCAGCTTGCCATAAAGACCAACGCAGCGACGGCCTGAGCGGGCGCGCGATGCTCGTCCAGCGGATTTAGGGCTTGCCATCCGCCCCCTCGCATGAAACAGGGGAGCGCCAAACGAAAGCTCCCCTACGAGGTTCCCCATGGAGATTCGCGAGGCTCTCACCTTCGATGACGTGCTGCTTGTTCCGGCAGCGTCGAGCGTTCTGCCCTCCGATGCGGACACTTCGACCTATGTGACCAAGTCGATCCGAATGAACATACCGCTCCTGTCCTCCGCGATGGACACGGTGACCGAGGCGCGGATGGCGATCGCGATGGCCCAGGCCGGCGGTATCGGCGTCATTCACCGCAACCTCGGGATCGCGGAACAGGCGGCCGAGGTGAGTCGCGTGAAGCGGTTCGAAAGCGGCGTCGTCTACAACCCGATCACGCTCAAGCCCGACCAGACGCTGGCAGACGCCAAGATGCTGCAGGAGCGTTACTCCGTCACCGGGTTCCCGGTCATCGACGACGAAGGCCGCGTGGTGGGCATCGTGACCAACCGCGACATGCGCTTCGCCTCCGACGACAACACGCCCGTCAAGGTGATGATGACCGCCGAGAACCTCGCGGTGCTGAAGGAACCGGCCGACCTCGAAGAGGCCAAGGGGCTGATGAAATCGCGGCGGATCGAGAAGCTTCTGGTCACGGACGGGCGGGGCAAGCTGACCGGGCTCCTCACGCTCAAGGATACCGAGAAGGCGGTGCTCAATCCCCATGCCTGCAAGGACGATCTCGGCCGCCTGCGGGTGGCTGCGGCCTCGACCGTGGGCGATGCCGGGTTCGAGCGGTCGCAGGCGCTCATCGACGCGGGCGTCGACATGGTGGTGATCGACACCGCGCATGGCCACAGCGAGGGCGTTGCGAAGGCGGTGGAGCGGATCAAGGCGCTGTCGAACGCGGTCCAGGTCGTGGCGGGCAACGTCGCCACCGCCGAAGCCACCCGGGCGCTGATCGCGGCCGGGGCGGATGCGGTCAAGGTCGGGATCGGGCCGGGTTCGATCTGCACGACGCGGATCGTCGCGGGCGTCGGCGTGCCGCAGCTCACGGCGATCATGGATGCGGCCAGCGCGGCCGGGGAGATCCCGGTGATCGCCGATGGCGGCATCAAGTATTCCGGCGATTTTGCCAAGGCGATCGCGGCGGGCGCCTCCTGCACGATGGTAGGCTCCGCCATCGCCGGCACCGACGAGAGCCCCGGCGAGGTCATCCTCTACCAGGGCCGCAGCTTCAAGAGCTATCGCGGCATGGGCTCGCTTGGCGCGATGGCGCGCGGCTCGGCCGACCGCTACTTCCAGAAGGATGCGGCGTCGGACAAGCTTGTGCCCGAGGGGATCGAAGGCCAGGTGCCCTACAAGGGGTCCGCGGCCGCCGTCGTCCACCAGCTCGTCGGAGGCCTTCGCGCGGCGATGGGTTACACCGGCAACCGCAGCGTGGCCGAGATGCGCAAGAATTGCCGCTTCGTGCGGATCACGGGGGCCGGGCTCAAGGAGAGCCACGTCCACGATGTTCAGATCACGCGGGAGAGCCCGAACTACCGGCTAGGATAAGCCCTTTTCTCCGCGACCGTAGCGGCGGCTGTCAGAGGCCGCCGCCCGCGTGACTTCAACGATTTGACTCCGATCAGCCGGCGGAACTCGCGGAGCCGGCGTTCCGTTCGCATGTCGGCCAGGACATCCGTTGGACATGCCGTTCCAGCCCATGCCGGACGCGGACACGCCGTCTGGCCCCAAAGAGGCCAAACAGCCTCACGATTCCGATCGCTTTGGTCCTTGATATAAGTCAAGCCGCGGAAGGCACATTTGTGTGAGCATCCTTTCTCAGGATGCGCCTGTCCGGCGAAGCCTGCCGCCCACTCGGACCCCCGCGCTCGAAAAGCTGGCGCGACGGCCCGAATGCCGGGGCCGACTCCGAATGACAGGCGCCCAAGCGGCGAAAGGGCATGAGATCGGGGCATCGCCTCGGAACTCTCCGAGGTACTCGATCGCAGACATACGCCTTTCGCAGATAGCGGGAGGAGCAAGGATGACCGATCGAAAGGCCGACAAGGGCAAGGCGGGTGGCGAAGGGCCGCCCGAACGCGTTCCCTTCATGCAGCAGGTTCTCGACAACCCGTTCCTGCTGCTCTTCCTCGGGATCACCGTGCCGGCGGTGCTCTACACGATCTGGGGCGTCATGGAGATCGCCTCGATTCCGGTCTTCGAGTGACCCTGTCGCTGTAGGAAGGGCGCAACCATGGCCATCACACCCCCGTCAAACCGCCTCTGGTGGAAGGAACCGATCCACGGAATCGAGCTCGGCTGGATCATCATCGCCTTTCTCTGGGGCCTGTTCATGTTCTTCTTCATGATCGCCTGGCATTTCATCGGCGAGCAGAACCTCTCGACCGAGACCTACAAGGTCAAGCCAGAGCGCTACCAGGAAAGAGTCGAGGCCTTCGCCGCCGAGTTCCAGGCGCAGGATGCCGACGGCCAGCCGCTCGAGGAGAACGGCGTGCCGGTGGTGCGGCCGCCCGCGGGCGGCGACGCCTATATCCTCGCCCGGCTCTGGGAGTTCTGGCCGATCCTCGAACTGAAGAAGGGCGAGAGCTACCGGATCCACCTGTCCTCGGCCGATTGGCAGCACGGCTTCTCGCTTCAGCCCACGAACATCAACATCTCGGTCCATCCGGGCTACGAGCATGTCGTGACGCTGACGCCGACCGGGACCGGCGATTTCGGCATCGTCTGCAACGAATTCTGCGGCGTCGGGCATCACACGATGACCGGGCGCATCCGCGTCGTCGAGTGAGGGAGGAAGGACGATGACAAGCATTGATCATGGTGCGGTTCCCGTCTCCGGCGCCGGGGCGCGTTATCGCGTCTGCCGCTTCACCGGACTGAAGGTCGATTCAAGCGCCGAGACGCTGATCAAGGTCAACGCCGTCGCGGCGGTGCTGTTCCTCGCGCTCGGCGGGCTGATGGGGCTTCTCGTGGCGCTGACGCGCTGGCCGGCGGTGCAGCTTCTCGATGCCGAGCTGTTCTATCTCGTGCTCACCGGGCACGGGGCGAACGTGCTCCTGTTCTGGATCATCTTCTTCGAGATCGCGGTGCTCTATTTCGCCTCCTCGGTGATCCTCGGCAGCCGGCTTGCGACGCCGTGGCTCGCGTGGCTCGGCTTCCTCTTGATGGTCGCGGGCGCGGTGATGGCGAACTACGCGGTGCTGCGGGGCGATTCCTCGGTGATGTTCACCTCCTATCCGCCGATGCAGGCCTCGCACTGGTTCTACCTCTCGCTGATCGTCTTCGCGGTGGGGGCACTCGTATCGGTGATGGTCTTCTTCGGCACGCTCGTCGTGGCGAAGGCCGAGAACACCTATGACGGCTCGGTGCCGCTCGTCACCTTCGGGGCGATCACGGCGGGGATCATCGCGGTCTTCACGCTCGCCTCGGGCGCGGTGATCCTGATCCCGACCTGGCTCTGGTCGCTCGGGCTGATCTCCAACATCGACTCGCTGATGTACAAGGTCGTCTGGTGGGGCATGGGCCATTCGAGCCAGCAGATCAACGTCTCGGCCCATGTCGCGATCTGGTACGCGATCGGCGCGATGGTGCTCGGCGCCAAGCCGCTGTCGGAAAAGGTCAGCCGCACGGCGTTCCTGATGTACATCCTATTCCTGCAGCTCGCCTCGGCGCATCACCTCCTCGCCGAGCCGGGCATGAGCTCGACCTGGAAGATCGTGAACACCTCCTACATGATGTATCTCGCGGTCATGGGCTCGATGATCCACGGGCTGACGGTGCCTGGCGCGATCGAGGCGGCGCAGCGCCGCAATGGCTTCACCCGCGGCGCGTTCGAATGGCTGACCAAGGCGCCCTGGGGCAACCCGGCCTTCTCCGGCATGTTCCTGTCGCTCGTGATGTTCGGCTTCATCGGTGGCATCTCGGGCGTCGTGCTCGGGACCGAGCAGCTGAACGTGCTGATGCACAACACGATCTACGTTCCGGGCCATTTCCACGGCACGGTCGTCGCCGGCACGACGCTCGCCTTCATGGCGATGACATATCTCGTGGTGCCGCTGATCTTCCAGCGCGACATCGTCTGGCCGACGCTGGCGAAGTGGCAGCCGTTCCTCTTCGGCATCGGAGCGGGCGGGATCTCGCTCTTCATGATGGGGGCGGGCACGCTCGGCGTCGCGCGGCGGCACTGGGACATCTCGCTGACCGACGCGGCGCATGCGTTCGAATATCCGGCGGCGGCCTATCTGATGATGGGGCTCAACGGGATCTTCGCCATCCTTGCGGCGATCGGCGGGGTGATATTCATCCTCGTCGTCGTCGCCTCGATCCTGGTCGGGCCGAAGCTCGAGGGTCCCGGCGCGAAGATGCGCTTCCCGCTCCATGACCAGAGCCGCGAGGCGGTGGCGGAATACGGCAGCCACGGCACGCTGAAACTGCCGGGCACGATCATCCTCGTGGGCATCTTCTTCGCCTGCTTCGTGCTCTACTACTTCGTGAACTGGAAGTACCTGTCGGAACTCTGGCTGTTCCGTTGACCCCTTCCATACGATGCGGAGCCTGCCCATGACCGCCGCCCTGACGATGACCGCCTCGATCCTCAAGCTCCGGATCGGCTCCTTCGTGGCCCTCGCCGCCCTGGTCGGCATCGTCACGGGCGGCGGCGAAATGGGCTGGATCGAGGCCCTGGTCTTCACCCTCGCCGTGCTCGGGGCCTCCGGCGCGGCGGGGGCCTTCAACCACTACTTCGAGCGCGAGAGCGACCGGCTGATGGCGCGCACGGCGATGCGGCCCTTCGCCAGCGGGAAGCTGAAGCCGGGCGCGATCTGGCCTCTGACCTTCACCGCGCTCCTTGCGGCCTCGCTGGTGATGGGCTGGTCGGTGGGCGGCATGCTCGCCGCTCTCCTCGTCTTCTGCGGCGCCTTCACCTACGGCGTGGTCTACACGCTCTGGCTCAAGCGCCGCACCGTCTGGAACGTGGTGATCGGCGGCGCGGCGGGCAGCTTCGCGCTCCTCGCAGGGGCGGCAGCGGCGGCGCCCGAGTTCGGTCCGGTGCTGGCGCCGGTGCCGGTCATCCTGTCGGCAATGCTCTTTCTCTGGACACCGCCGCATTTCTGGGCGCTCGCCGCCGCGAAGGGTGCCGATTACGAGCGCGCGGGCATCCCGATGCTGCCCGTCGTCACCGGGCCGGAGGTCTGGGGGCCGGTGATCTTCAGCCATGTCCTGGTCCTCGTCCTGATCTCGTTCGGGCCTCTGCTCTATGGGCTCGGACCGCTCTACGGTCTCTGCGCCGCCCTCGGCGGAGCGTTGTTCCTCCGCTCGAGCTGGCGGCTCCTGCGCTGCCCGGAGCGCCGTAACGCGATGGCGACCTTCCGCGCGTCGCTCTTCCACTTTGCGCTGGTCTCGGCCGGCGTGCTGCTTGACGGGGTCGCGAGATGGGTCTCCTGAGGGCATTGGCAGTCATCCTCGCCGGTCTCGCGGCGGCGCCCGCCGTGGCGGAGAAGCTCGACGCGGAAATCGCCTACGAGACGAGCCAGGCGGCGATCGGCAACGCCACGGGTGACCACGTCCTGACCGATCATCGCGGCCGTACGCTCACGCTCGCGGAGCTGCGCGGCAAGCCGCTCCTCGTCTCGCTGATCTTCACCAGCTGCGCCACGGTCTGCCCGATCACCGCCGACCACCTACGCGAGTCCGTCCTCAAGGCGCAGCAGGCGCTCGGCACCGACGCCTTCAACATCCTCACCTTCGGCTTCGACGCCAGCGGAGACCGGCCGGCGCAGCTCGCGGGTTTTGCCGGCACCCACCGGCTGGTCGAAGTGGCAAACTGGCGGATCGCCAGCGCCGACCCGGCGACGACCGAGGCCCTGCTCACGGAACTCGGATTTTCCTTCCGCGCCGGGGCGGGCGGGTTCGAGCATGTGACCCAGACGAGCCTCCTCGATGCCGAGGGCCGGGTCTACCGGCAAATCTACGGCGAGGCCTTCCCGCTGCCGGTGCTCCTTGAACCCCTGAAGGAACTCGTGCTCGGCATCAGGACGACGGCGATCACGGCCGAGGGGCTCTGGGACCGGATCTCGTTCCTCTGCACGGTCTACAACCCGCTGACAGGCGCCTACCGTTTCGACTACGGCATCTTCTTCGGCATCTTTTTCGGGGCGCTCTCGCTGGTGCTGACCGGGATCGTGATCTTCCGGCTCTGGCTCGAACGCCGTCGGGCGCTGAGACAGTCCGGGCGCGGGGCGACCTGATGCGGGACATCCTGAGGCGCGGATTCGACCGGGTCGAACGCGGGCTCGACCGGCTGTTCGGGCCGGACTGGAACCCCCTCGCCCAGCTCGGCCCGCTCGGCTGGCTCCTGTTCTGGCTGGTGGCGGGGACCGGGATCTACCTCTTCATCTTCTTCGACACTGGCGTCACCGCGGCCTATGGCTCGGTCGAATGGCTGAGCCGCGACCACTGGTGGCATGCCGGGCTCGCCCGGAGCCTGCACCGCTACGCCTCGGACCTGATGGTGCTGGTGATGTTCACCCACCTCGTGCGGGAATGGGCGATGGACCGCTACCGGGGGCGGCGCTGGTTCTCCTGGATCACCGGCGTGCCGATCATCTGGTTCGTCTATCTCTCCGGCATCACCGGCTACTGGCTGGTCTGGGACGAACTGGCGCACTACGTCGCGCTGACCACGACCGAACTTCTCGACAGTCTCGGCATCTTCGCCGAACCGATCGCGCGCAACTTCCTCGCGCCGGATACGCTCTCGGACCGGTTCTTCACGCTGATGGTGTTCCTCCACATCGCGATCCCTTTGCTCCTGCTTCTCCTGATGTGGATCCACATCCAGCGCATCACCGAGGCGCGCACCAACCCGCCGCGCGGGCTTGGTCTCATCACGGTGGTCGCGATTATCGCGGCCTCGCTCGCGCTGCCGGCCAATCTCGACGGGCCCGCCGACCTGGCGAAGGTGCCGCAAGCGGTCGGGCTCGACTGGTTCCTCCTGTCGCTCTACCCGGTGATCGAGAGCGTGCCGCCCGGCGTGATCTGGGCCGGGACCGCGCTCTTCACCCTGCTTCTCTTCGGCCTGCCCTGGCTGCCACCGCGCCCTGAGGCCGCCGCCGCCGAAGTGTTCCTCGAGTTCTGCAACGGCTGCACGCGCTGTGTCGAGGACTGCCCCTATGCCGCGATCACGCTGGTGCCGCGCACGGACGGGCTGCCCTTCAGCCACGAGGTCGAGGTCAATGCCGACCGCTGCGTCGCCTGCGGCATCTGCATGGGCGCCTGTCCGTCTTCCTCGCCGTTCCGCCGTTCGGGCGATCTGATCACCGGGATCGATCTGCCCGGACGGCCGCTGGCCGAGCTTCGCGCCGAGGTGATCGCGGCGGCGCGCGGACTGACCGGGCCGGGGCGGGTGATGACGCTCTCCTGCGCCCATGCCGCGGGGCGAGAGGCGGCGCCGGGCCGCGTCGTCCTGCCTTGCGTCGCGATGGCGCCGCCCTCGCTTCTGGATTTCATCATCAGCCGCGGCCTTGCCGACGGCGTCGCTGTCGCCGGCTGTGCCGAGCGCGACTGCTACAACCGGGTCGGCGGGGCCTGGACCCGTGACCGCTTCGCCCGCACCCGCGATCCGCAACTCCGCCGGCGCGTGCCGCGCGAGCGGATCCTCACGGTCTGGGCCGGGCCGAGCGAGACGACGCGGCTCGCCGCCGAGCTGAAAGGCTTTTCGGAGCGGCTCGCGGCGATGCCGCCTTACGAGAATGTCCGGCCGCTCCAGGAAACCGAGTCCGCCGGGGCGAACGGCGCCGCAAAACGGGCAGGGAGCGCGACATGAGCGGGCCGGGCATCGACTGGGGCCGGCGCTGGCCGCATCTCGCACTGGGCGGGGCGCTGACCCTAGCGCTCTTTCTTGGTGTCGCCATGCTGTCGGCGCGGCCCATGTGGCAGAGCGTGCCCGGGGATATGGCCCTCATGCGGCTGAGTTTCGCCCACAGCGGCGTGCGCGATTGCCGCGACCGCACCGCCGAGGAACTGGCCAAGCTTCCGGCCAACATGCGCACGCCGCAGGTCTGCGAGCGTCGCCGGGCGCCGGTGCGGGTCGAGCTCGATCTCGACGGAGAACCGGCCTTCGCCGCCGACCTGCCGCCGAGTGGGATCTCGGGTTCGGGACCGTCGCGGGTCTATCACCGCCTGCTCGTACCCGCCGGCAGCTACCGCGTCGCGGTCCGGATGCGCGACGACCCGGCGGTCGCGGGCTTCACCCAGGAGGCGGCCTTCGATATCGTGGTGGCGCCGGCCGAAAGCGTCGCGATCGACTTCGACGCGACAACCGGCCGGTTCTACCTGCACTGAGGGGAGGGCGCGATGGCCCCGATCGCATGGAAACCGGAATACAGCGTCGGCGACCCGGCGGTCGACCACGAGCACCAGGAACTGGTGGAGCTGGTCAACAGCGCCGCCGCGGCGATCCTCGACGGCCGGCCCGGCGCCGATATCGACCGCAGTTTCGGCGATCTCTTCCGGGCGATATCGGCGCATTTCGCGCATGAGGAAAAGCAGATGCGGCGCGCCGAATACGACCAGTACCCGCCGCACAAGGCCGATCATGAGCGCCTGCTCGACGCGCTGCGCGACATCATGGATGACGCGCATGACGATGCCGAGGCGGCGGCGGAGCGGCTGACCGCGGCGCTCGAAGCCTGGTTCGTCGAGCATTTCCGGACCCACGACGCACGGCTGCACCGAAAGCTCGGACCACACGATCACTGACGGTCGCTCCGTGCGCCGTGTGGCGGCTCAGGCGTCGAGTTCTATCCAGACCGGAACGTGGTCGGAGGGTTTGTCGCCGCCGCGCACCGCCTTGTCGATCCCGGCGTCGTTGAGAAGGTCGGCGGCCTGCGGGCTGAGCAAGAGGTGATCGATGCGGATGCCGTTGTTCTTCGCCCAGGCGCCGGCCTGGTAGTCCCAGAACGAGTAATGCCCGGGCCGCGGCTCGCGGGTGCGGAACGCCTCGGTATAGCCGAGATTGAGGATCCGCCGGAACGCGGCGCGGCTATCGGGCAGGAAGAGCGCGTCCTCGACCCAGGCCGCGGGCTTCGCGGCATCCTCGGATTGGGGAATGATGTTGTAGTCGCCCGCCATGACCACCGGCATCTCCTCGGCCAGAAGCTCGGCAGCACGTTCCTTCATCCGCGCCATCCAGGCGAGCTTGTAATCGTATTTCGGCCCCGGCGCGGGGTTGCCGTTCGGCAGGTAGAGCCCGCAGAGCCGCACCGCCGTCTTGCCGACCACCGTCGCCTCGATCCAGCGCGCCTGCTCGTCCGCATCGTCGCCGGGCAGGCCGCGCGTCACGTCCTCCAGAGGCATCTTCGACAGGATTGCCACACCGTTGAAGCTCTTCTGGCCGTGGGTCTCGACGAAATATCCTCGATCCTCGAAAAGCTCGCGCGGGAACGCCTCGTCGACCGACTTGATCTCCTGCAGGAGCACGATGTCGGGCGACGCCTCATCGAGCCAGGCGGGCAGGGCCTCCGCCCGCGCCTTGATGCCGTTGATGTTGAAGGTCGCGATCTTCATTCCTGCCCCCGGATGCGGTTCCGGGGGCGATCATCCACGGCTTTCACCCGCGCCGCAACCCGATGGCGCGGCGGCGTCACTCGCCGCGCGGGAAGCGTTTCGATTCTTCCAGCACGTTGAGGTCCATGTGGTTGCGCATGTAGCGCTCCGAGGCCTTCTGCAGCGGCTGGTAGTCCCAGGGGAAGTAGTCGCCGTTCCGGAGCGCCTCGTAGACCACCCAGCGCCGCGCCTGGCTCTGCCGCACCTCGGCGTCGAACCGGGCGAGATCCCAGCGCGCCTCGGACTTTGCCTTCAGCGCCGCGAGCGTGTCGGCATGGGCCGGGTCGCCGGCGAGGTTCGTCAGCTCGTGCGGATCGGCCTCGAGGTCGAAGAGCTGGTCGGGGTCGAGCGCGCAGCGGTTGTACTTCCAGCGCCCCTCGCGGAGCGACACCAGAGGCGCGTAGGAGGCTTCGGCGGCGTATTCCATCATCACCGGCGCGGTGCGCTCGGTGCCCGTCGCGGTCGGAACGAGGCTCATCCCGTCGGTCCAGGGCATGACCTCGTCCAGCGAGACCCCGGCGAGGTCGCACAGCGTCGGCGTCACGTCGAGGGTCGAGACGGCCGTGTCGATGCGTTGGGGCGCGAGCCCCGGCGCGGCGATCATCAGAGGCACCCGCGACGAGCCTTCGTAGAAGTTCATCTTGAACCAGAGCCCGCGCTCTCCGAGCATGTCGCCGTGGTCGGAGACGAAGAGGATCACCGCCTCCTGCCGCGTCGTCTCCAGCGCCTCGAGGATGCCGCCGATCTTGTCGTCGATGTAGGAGATATTGGCGAAATAGGCGCGGCGGGAACGGCGGATGTCTTCCTCCGTGATGTTGAAGTTGCGCCAGTCGTTGGCGTCGAAGATCCGCTGCGCGTGGGGGTCGTGGTTGGCGTAGTCCATCGCCGGGATCTCGGGCTGGAGGTGCTCGCAGTCCTCGTAAAGATCCCAGTACTTCTTCCGCGCGACGTAAGGATCGTGCGGGTGGGTGAAGCTGACGGTCAGGCACCACGGCCGGTCATCGAGGCCCCGCGCGAGGTCATAGACCTTGCGCGTCGCGTTGTAGGCGACCTCGTCATCGTATTCCATCTGGTTGGAGATCTCGGCCACGCCCGCTCCGGTGACAGAGCCCATGTTGTGATACCACCAGTCGATCCGCTCGCCGGGCTTGCGGTAATCCGGCGTCCAGCCGAAGTCGGCGGGGTAGATGTCGGTCGTTAGCCGCTCCTCGAAGCCGTGGAGCTGGTCGGGGCCGACGAAATGCATCTTGCCCGAAAGGCAGGTTTGGTAGCCCGCGCGGCGCAAGTGATGGGCAAAGGTCGGGATGTCTGAGGCGAACTCGGCCGCGTTGTCGTAGACTTGGGTACGCGAGGGAAGCTGCCCCGACATGAACGAGGCTCGGCCCGGCGCGCAGAGCGGCGAGGCGGTGTAGGCGTTCTGGAACCGCACCGAACGCGCGGCAAGGCGCCTTAGGTTCGGCGCATGCAGCCATTCGGCCGGGCCGTCGGGAAAGAGCGTGCCGTTGAGCTGGTCCACCATCAGGATCAGGATGTTCGGTTTGTCTTGCGAAGTGCTGCTCAAGTCTTGCTCCTAGGGTTCTGGCGCGCCGCCGCCAACTTACTATGAACACCGGACCAGTTGCACGGCCTGGCACCGACGGATCGGGATCGGCGGCTGCGTGGTGCCGGGGGTGTCTTCGCGGTGATCCGCATATTTCAAATGGCACATAATATGAAAATATGCGTTCCTGCGTCGCAAAACAGCGATACCTGCTAATGACAGACTTTCATAATGCTTATGCCATGCTCGGCCGCTACAGCTCGGACCTGTGCCTGTTCGTCCTGGCGGCCGACCTCGGGAAGTTCTCAGCAGCCGCCGAGGCTGCGGGCCTTACACAGCCACGGCTGAGCCAGCGGATGAAGAGCCTCGAGGAAGGCCTTGGCGTTCAGCTCTTCGAACGCGGCAGGCGTGGCATACAGCTTACGCGGAGAGGGCAGGATCTCTATCAGGCCGTGGCGCCGGGTGTCGCGCTGGCCGCCGCGGGGCTATCGGCCTTCAGGATCCGGCCACCGACGGCCGAGGTCATGATCTCGGTGGATTTCGCCTTTGCGACCTTCCGCCTTCTGCCGCGCATGCCCGAGCTTCGGCAGGCGTTCGCGGCCCTCAACATCTCGGTCCTCGCCTCGCAAATGCCGGTCCCGGCCGACGCCTCCCCGGCGGATATCTCCATCCGCATGGGCGAGCTGAGCGAGCAACGGCCCGAGGAGGTCTGCCTGATGCAGGAACGCGTCTCGCCGGTCTGCAGCCCGGATTATCTGGAGCGACGGGCGTCGCGGATCCGGCTTGCGGATCTGCTGCAAGAGGCGCTTGTCGACCTCGCGTCGCCACCCGGCGCGCCCTGGATGAGTTGGAAGGAGTGGTTCGCGCGGTTCGGCCTGCAACACCGGCGGGATTCGGTACGCTCGACGTTCAACAGCTACGATCTCGTGGTCCGGTCGGCCGAAGCCGGTCTTGGGGTTGCGCTCGGGTGGCATGGACTCATCGACGACCGTCTGAAGGCGGGGTCGCTGGTGTTGGCGGTTCCGGAGCAGGTGGAAAGTGATAGGGGCTACCTGATCGGCCTCGATCCGGAGCGGGCCACGAAGGAGGCGCGCGCCGTGTACGACTGGATCATCGCGGCGATGACCTAGCCCTTAAGCGAGTTGTAGAGCGAGAAGTCGTGCTGATGCTCCTCGCGCAGGCGCGATTCGAGCTCGCTGTCGAGATCAAGCGAACCGGGAGGGGATACCATGAGCCGGGGCAGGTTGATCTCGCAGTCGAGCCGATCCTCGAGGAAGCCGACGAAACCCGGCATGTCGTCGTACCGGAAGATCCTGTCGACGCCTGGACCCTTCTGGGGGACGAGGAACCGGCTCTGACGCCCAACCCTCGCGAATTCGGGCTGCGGATCTCTCAGATAGGCTTCGATGAAGTCGTTGAAGGTGATCCCGGCGGTACTGCGTTCCGGGCTTGGCCCGTTGTCGCGCTGGCGGTAGCGATACCAGCTTCCGAGCCAGTCGAGCGGTTCGCGCATCACGGCGACAACCTGGAAATCCTCTTCCGCGGCGAGTTGGAGATAGGGAGCAAGGAAGCGCCAGTAGCGATGGGCCGAGGTATGCTTGAGTTCCGGCGGGCGCTGGATCACGACGCTCGCCAGCGATTCGAGCGCCGCCTCGATCGCGGTGCTGCCGGTTTTCGGCGTCGCGAGATAAACCAGCCGTTGCTTCCAGAAAACAAGCATCACGCCTCCCGTGCCCATGCCGTGAAGAAATCACGGCGCCGTTAACTAAACCTTTACCGGAAGAAGAAAAAGTCGATTTGATGAAATTCGTGTTGAAATGTTCTCTGTTTGATCTCATAAACATGAGAACATGACAAGAACACGAGCAGTGATTGCCGGCCTTAGCCGGGTGTGAAATAAGGAAGCGACCAATGGCAGTGGCGAACCTTTTCGACATGAACGACAAGCGATCCGCAGACAAACAGAAAGCCCTCGATTCAGCGCTTGCACAGATCGAGCGGCAGTTCGGCAAGGGTTCGATCATGCGCCTTGGCGCCGACAACCCGGTGATGGAGATCGAGGCGACCTCGACGGGCTCGCTCGGGCTCGACATCGCGCTCGGCATCGGCGGTCTGCCGAAGGGCCGGATCGTGGAGATCTACGGTCCGGAAAGCTCGGGCAAGACCACGCTGACGCTGCATGTCGTGGCCGAGGAGCAGAAGAAGGGCGGGGTCTGCGCCTTCGTCGATGCCGAACACGCGCTCGACCCGCAATATGCCAAGAAGCTCGGCGTAAATCTCGACGAACTGCTGATCTCGCAGCCCGACACCGGCGAGCAGGCGCTGGAAATCGTCGACACGCTGGTGCGCTCGGGCGCGGTCAGCCTCGTCGTCGTCGACTCGGTCGCGGCGCTGACACCGAAGTCGGAACTCGAGGGCGACATGGGTGACTCAAGTGTCGGCGTCCATGCCCGCCTCATGAGCCAGGCGATGCGCAAGCTAACCTCCTCGATCAGCCGCTCGAACTGCATGGTGATCTTCATCAACCAGATCCGCATGAAGATCGGCGTGATGTTCGGCTCGCCCGAGACGACGACGGGCGGCAACGCGCTGAAATTCTACGCCTCCGTGCGCCTCGACATCCGCCGCATCGGCTCGATCAAGGATCGCGACGAGGTCGTCGGCAACACGACGCGGGTCAAGGTCGTCAAGAACAAGGTGGCGCCGCCATTCAAGCAGGTCGAATTCGACATCATGTATGGCGAGGGCATCTCAAAGACGGGCGAGCTCATCGACCTCGGCGTCAAGGCCGGCGTCGTGGACAAGTCGGGCGCATGGTATTCCTTCGGTGACGAGCGCATCGGCCAGGGCCGCGAGAACGCCAAGCAATTCCTCAGGGACAATCCCGACATGGCCTGGCAGATCGAGGACAAGATCCGGGCGAGCCACGGGCTCGAATTCGGAGCCTCGGACGATGACGCAACGGCCGAGGATGTGATGGAGGGCTGAGGACGGTTTGAGATCGTTCCCCTTCATGCGAGGATCGAACGCGGCCCCAAGGGGCCGCGTTTCGCGTTTTCGGGGGATAGCGTGATGGATCATTTCGAGGATATTCGCCGCACCGTCGCCACCTACGTCGAAGGAATGGCGCGCGGCGACCGCGCGGCGCTTGAGCGCGCCTTCCATCCCAAGGCGTCCTCGATCGGCCATTTCGACGGCGGGCTCGAATGGGAGGGCGTCGAGAAGTTCATCGCCTCCTGCGCGGCCGAGGCGATCCCGGCTGAGGCGCCCGTGCCGCCGCACGCGATCGAGTCGATCGCCGTGGCCGGCGACACGGCCGTCGTGCGGGTGATGAACGTCTGGGCGGGGCTCGATTTCCGCGACACGCTGACGCTGCTTTTCCACGAAGGCCGCTGGCAGATCGTCGCGAAGGTCTTCCTGCACCTTACCTGAGGTCAATGCTGCGCCGCAGGAATATGGACATGGCTCCCGACAAGGGCTAACACGCCAAGGCTGAACCCTTCCGCCCCGAGAGGCCCGCCCGATGCCCAGCCTGAACGACATCCGCTCGACCTTCCTCGACTTCTTCCGGCGCAACGATCACCGGATCGTCGACAGCTCGCCCCTCGTCCCGCGCAACGACCCGACGCTGATGTTCACCAACTCGGGCATGGTTCAGTTCAAGAACCTCTTCACCGGGGTCGAGACGCGCGATTACGTCCGCGCCTCCACCAGCCAGAAATGCGTCCGCGCGGGCGGCAAGCACAACGACCTCGACAACGTCGGCTACACGGCGCGGCACCATACGTTCTTCGAGATGCTGGGGAACTTCTCCTTCGGCGACTATTTCAAGGCCGAGGCGATCCCCTACGCCTGGGAACTTCTCACCAAGGACTTCGGGCTGAACAAGGACAAGCTCCTCGTCACGGTCTACCACACCGACGATGAGGCGGCCGGGATCTGGAAAAAGGTCGCGGGGCTTCCCGACGACCGCATCATCCGCATCCCCACGGACGACAATTTCTGGCGCATGGGCCCGACCGGTCCCTGCGGCCCCTGTACCGAGATCTTCTACGACCACGGCGACCACATCTGGGGCGGCCCTCCGGGCTCGGCCGAGCAGGACGGCGACCGCTTCATCGAGATCTGGAACCTCGTCTTTATGCAGAACGAGCAGTTCGAGGACGGCTCGATGCGCGCGCTCGACATGCAGTCGATCGACACCGGCATGGGGCTGGAGCGCATCGGCGCGCTTCTGCAGGGCAAGCACGACAACTACGACACCGACCTGATGCGATCGCTGATCGAAGCCTCGGCGCACGGCACGTCGAGTGATCCGGACGGGCCGGGCAAGATCCACCACCGGGTGATCGCGGACCATCTTCGCTCGACCTCGTTCCTGATCGCCGACGGGGTGATGCCGTCGAACGAGGGGCGCGGCTATGTGCTGCGCCGGATCATGCGCCGCGCGATGCGGCACGCGCATCTTCTGGGCGCGCAGGACCCGCTGATGCACCGGTTGGTGCCGGCGTTGGTGCGGCAGATGGGCGGAGCCTATCCGGAACTGCAGCGGGCGCAGGCGCTGATCGAGGAGACGCTGAAGCTCGAGGAAACCCGCTTCAAGCAGACGCTGGAACGCGGCCTTCGTCTGCTGGACGACGAGCTTGAAAAACTCGGCGACAGCCAGCCGCTGCCGGGCGCCGCGGCGTTCAAGCTCTATGACACCTACGGCTTCCCGCTCGACCTCACGCAGGATGCGCTGCGAGAGAAGGGCCGGACTGTCGATGTCATAGGCTTCGACCATGCGATGCAGGAGCAGAAGGCCAAGGCGCGAGCCGCCTGGGCGGGCTCGGGCGAGACCCAGGACGCCGCGATCTGGTACGACCTGGCCGAAAAGCACGGCGTCACCGAGTTTCTAGGCTACGACACCGAGACCGCCGAGGGCCAGATCCTCGCGCTGGTCGCGGAGGGCAAGGAAACCGGCGCGGCGGCGAACGGCGCCAAGGTGCAGATCGTCGTGAACCAGTCGCCCTTCTATGCCGAAAGTGGCGGCCAGGTCGGTGACACCGGCTTCATCCGCACCGATACCGGCATGGCCCGGGTGACGGATACGAAGAAGTCCGCCGGCATCTTCATCCATATCGCCGAAGTGGCCGAGGGCGAGATCGCCCGTGGCCAGCCCGCGAAGCTGGAAGTGGCCCACGCCCGCCGCACCGCGATCCGGGCAAACCATTCGGCGACCCACCTCCTGCACGAGGCGCTCCGCCGCGCGCTCGGCGATCACGTCGCGCAGCGCGGCTCGCTCAACGCCGAGGACCGGCTGCGCTTCGATTTCAGCCATTCCAAGGGGTTGACGGGCGCGGAGCTTGCCGGTGTCGAGGCCGAGGTGAACGAGTTCATTCGCCAGAACTCGCCCGTGGAGACGCGGATCATGACGCCCGACGACGCGCGCGGGCTCGGCGCACAGGCGCTCTTCGGCGAGAAATACGGCGACGAGGTGCGGGTCGTCTCGATGGGCACGCTTTCGGGTTCCGGCAAGGGTGCCGACGGCGACACCTATTCGCTGGAGCTGTGCGGCGGCACCCATGTGAAGCGCACCGGCGATATCGGTGCTTTCGTGGCGCTCGGCGACTCGGCGTCCTCCGCCGGGGTGCGGCGGATCGAGGCGCTGACCGGCCAGGCGGCGCTCGACCACCTGCGCGGCCAGGACCAGCGGCTTTCCGAGGTCGCGGCGACGCTGAAGGCGCAGGCCGCCGACGTGCCGGCGCGCGTGAAGGCGCTGATGGACGAGCGCAAGGCGCTCGCCAACGAAGTTGCGCAGCTTCGCCGCGAACTGGCGATGGGCGGCAGCGCGGGGCAGGGCGCTTCCGACCGCGAGGTCAACGGCATCCGCTTCCTGCCGCAGATCGTCTCTGGCGTCTCCGGCAAGGACCTGCCCGCGCTCGTCGACGAACTGAAGGCGCGGATCGGTTCGGGCGCGGTGCTGGTCGTCGCCGATACCGGCGGCAAGGCGGCGGTGGCGGCGGGCGTGACGCCGGACCTCACGGCGCGGCTCTCGGCGGTCGATATCGTCAAGGCCGCGGCCGAGGCGCTCGGCGGCAAGGGCGGCGGCGGGCGGCCGGACATGGCGCAGGCCGGCGGCGCGGATGCGTCGAAGGCCGAGGAGGCGGTGAAGGCCGCCGAAGCGATCATCGGAGGTGCGAAATAATGAGCGAGACCAAATCCGCGCTGTGGATTGCGCATGTGACGGTGACCGACGCCGAGGCCTATGGCAAGTACGCCCAGGCCGCGGGCCCGGCAATTGCCAGGCACGGCGGCGTGTTTCTCGCGCGCGGCGGGCGCTATGTCCAGCTTGAGGGCAACGAGCGGCCGCGCAATGTCGTGGCGCGCTTCCCCTCGCTCGAAGCGGCGGTCGCCTGCTACAACAGCGACGAGTACCAGGCGGCGCTCGCCCATGCAAAGGGCGCCAGCGAACGCGACCTGATGGTGCTCGAGGAAGCCTGATGGCGGATCTCGCCCGGCTTTTGGCAACCCATGCCGGGGCGGGGCGAGTGGTGTGGATCGGGCTGCGCCCCGAGAGGCTGGCCGATCCCGTCTCGGTTGATGCGGCGGAGCTGACCGAGGCGGGGCTCGCGGGCGATCACGCCCGCAAAGGCAAGCGCGCGCTGACGCTGATCCAGGCGGAGCATCTGCCGGTGATCGCCGCGCTCTGCCGGCGCGCGGCGGTCGCGCCGGACCTCCTGCGGCGCAATCTCGTGATCGAGGGCATCAACCTCGCTGCGCTTCGCCATGCGCGACTGAGGATCGGCGGCGCCGAGGTGACGATCACCGGCCCCTGCGCGCCCTGTTCGCGGATGGAAGCGGCGCTGGGGCAGGGCGGCTACAACGCGATGCGCGGCCACGGCGGCTGGTGCGCCGAGGTGGTCCAGACGGGCCAGATCGCGATGGGCGATCGCGTAACGGTGGCCGGGGCGGAGACGAGCGGGCGCTGATGCCGCCGGGCATGGAAGCGCCGATAATGCGGCGGCCCGAACGGAATCTGTCGATTGCCGCTGCGAACCGCGCTACGTTAAGCCAAAAGCAACGAGGCAGCGCCAGGCTTCCGGACGTGGCGGAATCCGAAGGCGCCGCCCGCGACGCGAGGCGAGAGCATGTGCAGATGGGCGGCCTATACCGGCACTCCGATCTTTCTTGAGGACATCGTCAGCCGGCCCGGCCATTCGCTCATCCATCAGAGCCAGTGTGCCTCGGAATGCAAGTCGGCGATCAATGCCGACGGGTTCGGGCTCGCCTGGTATGGCGAGCGCGAGGAACCCGGGCTCTTCCGCGACATCCTGCCGGCCTGGTCGGACCCGAACCTGCGCTCGCTGACGGCGCAGGTGAAATCGCATCTCTTCCTCGCCCATGTCCGCGCCTCGACCGGCACCGCGACGAGCCGCAACAACTGCCATCCCTTCGCGGTCGGCCGCTGGTCCTTCATGCACAACGGCCAGATCGGCGGCTACGACGCGCTGCGCCGTGACGCCGAGATGCTGATCCCCGACCATCTCTATGCCCACCGGAAGGGCGCGACCGACAGCGAGGCCCTGTTCCTCGTCTCGCTCGGCGAGGGGCTCGACGAGGATCCGAAGGGAGCGCTCGAACGGGCGACGGCGCGGTTCGAAGTGCTGTCGCGCGAGAAGGGGACGGCCCCGCATGTGCGGATGACGGCGGCCTTTTCCGACGGCACGCGGCTCTACGCGGCCCGTTACGCGACCGACGCCGGGGCGCCGACGCTCTATCACCGCTGGTCGGAGTCGCGGCGCGGCCGTGCGGTTGTCTCCGAACCCCTGGAAACCGGTGAATGCTGGGACGCGGTGCCGCCGGGCAGCTTCTGCACCTTCGAGGGTGACCGGGTGACGATCGAGCGCTTTGCGCCCGCGCAACTCGCCCGCGTCGCCTGACGCCGCGGGGGCCTGCGGCTGTCGCTTTCCGGGTCACCAAATGTCGTTTTCGCTTGCGAAGCGCCGCATCCCGCAATCGGCCCCGGCCCAATGCGGGTACAAGAACCCCAAACCGACATAGTCAGGAGACTCAGGGATATGAGCGAAGTTTCGGAAGGCCGGCGGGCACGGGGTGGCGGCGGCGCGGCGCGCCGGGCGGAACGCACCGCTGTCCGCATCGAATGCGCCAAGTTCATCGAGCGCAACATTCCGAACCTCGAAATCCTCAACGAGGAAGCGCTCGAGATCATCGAGGCCAATGCCGAGACGATCCTCGAGGAAGTCGGCGTCAACTTCGTCGAGAACCCCGAGGCGCTGAAGCGCTGGAAGGATGCCGGCGCCGATGTAGACGGCGAGCGCGTCCGCATCCCGAAGGGCCTCGCGCGCCAGCTCTGCAAGACCGCGCCCTCGTCCTATGTCCAGCACGCCCGCAACCCCGAGCGCAACGTGACCGTGGGCGGCCGCGGCCTCGTCCTCGCGCCGGTCTACGGCCCCCCCTTCGTGCGTGACGCCGACGGCGGCCGCCGCTACGCGACGCTCGACGACTTCCACAAGTTCGTGAAGCTCGGCTACATGTCGAAATGGCTGCATCACTCGGGCGGCACGGTCTGTGAACCGACCGACATCCCGGTGAACAAGCGCCACCTCGACATGCTGCTCGCCCACATGACGCTGTCGGACAAGCCCTACATGGGTTCGGTGACCGAGCCGGTCCGCGCCGCGGATTCGGTCGAGATGTCGAAGATCCTCTTCGGCAACGACTTCGTTGACCAGAACACCGTGATGACCTCGCTCATCAACATCAACTCGCCGATGACCTTCGACGGGATCATGATGGGCGCGCTCGAGGTCTACGCAAAGGCCAACCAGGCCTGCATCATCTCGCCCTTCATCGTCGGCGGCGCGATGGCGCCGGTGACGGTCGCGGGAACGCTGACGCAGGTCATGGCCGAGGTGCTGGCCGGCGTCGCCTACAGCCAGCTCATCCGCCAGGGTGCGCCGGTGATATTCGGCGCCTTCGTGACCTCGATCGACATGAACTCGGGCGCACCGACCTTCGGCACGCCGGAAGCGGCGCATATCACCTACGGCGCGGGCCAGCTCGCCCGCCGCATGGGTCTGCCGTACCGCTCGGCCGGCTCGTTCTGCGGCTCGAAGCTGCCGGACGCACAGGCCGCCTACGAAACGTCGAACTCGCTCAACATGGGCCTCCTCGCCGGCGTGAACTTCATGCTGCATTCCTGCGGCTGGCTGGAAGGCGGCCTCGTGTCGTCCTTCGAGAAGTTCGTGATGGATGCCGACCAGCTCGGCGTGCTGCATCACCTCGCCAAAGGTATCGACATGTCCGAGACCGGCCAGGCGATGGACGCGATCCGCGAAGTCGGCCCTGGCGGCCACTATCTCGGCTGCGAACATACGCAATCGAACTTCAAGCAGGCGTTCTGGCGGACCGAACTGCTCGACTACAAGCCCTACGAGGCCTGGGAAGAGGAAGGCGCCCGCGACACCGTGGCGCTGGCGCGCACCCGCGTGACGAAGCTCCTGAACGACTACCAGAAGCCCGCGATCGACCCGGCTGTCGAAGAGGCGCTGAACGAATACGTCGCGAAGAAGAAGGCCTCGATGCCCGACGCCTTCATGTAATCGCGCCAGTCGCGAGGGACAGGAAGGGCCGCCCATCAGGGCGGCCCTTTTGCATTCAGGTTCGGCCCGGCTGGGGCAGGAGCCGCGCTTCGGCCATCATCGCGATCAAGACTTCGATATGCCGGATGAAGCTGTAGGAGGCGTCGCCGGCCTGGCGTGTCGCCTCCAGCCGCTCCTCCTCGGCCAGCAGAGCGGGAAGCGCCCGCTCCGGTGCGGGCGCTTCCGCGACGCGCATCACCCGTTTCAGGTCACGGTTGCGGTTGTACTCGGCAAGCCCGGCGCGGGCCGCGCGGATCAAGAGACGGGGACGCCGCAGTTCGGAGACGAGCGAGAGTAGATCGGACATTCCATCCTCCGGAAAAAAGACAACCGGAAGATGCATCTTGAATCGCGGGCGTTGCCTCTCTTGGCGGTGGTGCGACCGGGTGTTTCAGAGAAATTTAGAATTTATCAACAATTCTCAGGGTCGTGCTCGATTTTAACGGACGGGTAAGAAAAGCAACTCACGGTTGAGTTTGTTGTGGTTAAGGCGACGTGAAGGCGCTGAAGGACATTCGGGGGAAAGATGACGCTAATGGTTCACATGCAGGCCGGACTGCCTGCCTGGCTGCCCGAGAACGCGCGCCTGTATCTGCGCCATACGGAGGAGGGGCTGTCGCTCCGCGCACTGGCGCGAAGCGAGGGCTGCCATGCCTCGACGGTGCTGCGTAAGGTTCGTGCCTTCGAGAACCGTCGCGATGATCCTCTGATCGACGACGCGCTGAACCGGCTCGGACGGTTGCATCTTCGCCTGATCGGGACGGAGCGGGCACAGGAGACTTCGCGACCAGATTTTGCACAGGAAGGGAACTGCCCGATGACCGCACCGATCCGCTCGATCCAGCCCCAGATCGCCGACGAATCCACAGTAGAGCGCGAAGCGCGCCGCATTCTGCGCCGCCTGTGCGAGGCGGGTGCCCTGCTTGCGATCGCGCCGGAGATGGAGAAGGCGGTCGTTCTCAAGGGCACGGTCCGGATCGCGGTGGTCGATCGCTCTGCCGCGCAGGCCTTTGCCCTGAAGGACTGGATCGCGGTGCAGAAACCGGGCCGGGTGACCACATATGAGATCACGACGGCCGGCCGCGCGGCGCTGAAGCGGCTCCTGGCCGAGGAGCAATCGAACCGGTCCGGCGGATTCGCCGAGGTCCAGACGCCCTTCACTGAACAGCACCGGGTCTGGGATGAACGCGCGGTCATGGAACCGGGCGAGCAGACGACGCGGCGCATGCGCTACAACCTCGCCGAGAGCCCGCTCGCCGTCCTGGCGCGGCGGAAGGAGAAGGACGGCCAGCCGTTCCTGACGCCCGATCTCGTGGTCGCCGGCGAACGGCTGCGCGAGGATTTCGAACTGGCGCAGATGGGGCCGCGCGTCGCGCAGAACTGGGACCGCTTCCTGACCGCCGGCGACCGCGGCAATTTCTCGGGCGACGGCGGGCTTGGCGGCGGATCGGGCAGGGCGCGCGACCGGGTCGCGGCAGCGTTGAAGGATCTCGGCCCCGGCCTCGGCGACATGGTGCTGCGCTGCTGCTGCTATCTCGAAGGGCTGGAGGCCGCCGAACGCCGCATGGGCTGGTCGGCGCGGTCCGGTAAGATCGTGCTCCGCATCGCTCTGCAGCGACTGAAGCGGCACTACGACGAGATCAATGGCGGCAAGGCGCCTTTGATCGGCTGAACATCGGCCCCGTAATCATCAGGGGCGCCCCGGCGGGGCGCCCCTTTGTCGTGCAAGGACGGACTTCTGTCCCGATCAGGCGAGATCGAACCGGTCGAGGTTCATCACCTTGGTCCAGGCCGCCACGAAGTCGGTGACGAAGGTCTCGGACGCGTCCGAGCAGCCATAGACCTCGGCGAGCGCGCGCAGTTGCGAATTCGATCCGAACACCAGATCGGCGCGCGTGCCGGTCCACCGGACCTTGCCCGAGGCGCGGTCGCGGCCCTCGTAGAGTCCCTCGCCGGCCGGCTTCCACTCGGTGCCCATGTCGAGCAGGTTGACGAAGAAGTCGTTGCTCAGAGTCCCCGGCCGGTCGGTGAGGACTCCATGCTTCGACTGGCCGTGATTGGCGCCGAGCACCCGCAGACCGCCGACAAGCACGGTCATCTCGGGCCCCGACAGCGTCATCAATTGCGCCTTGTCGATCAGGAACTCCTCCGCCGAAGCTGTGTAGCGGCCCTTGAGGTAGTTTCGGAACCCGTCCGCCACCGGTTCGAGCGGCGCGAAGGACTCCGCATCGGTCTGCTCCTGCGTCGCGTCCATCCGCCCCGGCGTGAACGGCACCTCGACCTTGTGACCGGCCGCCTTCGCCGCCGCCTCGACCGCCGCCGAACCGGCGAGCACGATCAGGTCGGCGAGCGAGAGCTTCTTGCCGCCGCTCTGGGCGTGGTTGAACGTCTTCTGGATGGCCTCCAGCGCCGCGAGCACCTTGGCCAGCTGCGCGGGCTCGTTCGCCTCCCAGTCCTTCTGCGGTGCGAGACGGATCCGCGCGCCGTTCGCGCCGCCGCGCTTGTCCGAGCCGCGGAAGGTCGAGGCCGAGGCCCAGGCGACCGAGACGAGGTCGGAGACCGAAAGCCCCGAGGCGAGGACCTTGGCCTTGAGATCGGCGATGTCCTTGGCATCGACGAGCTTGTGATCCACCGCCGGGATCGGGTCCTGCCAGATCAGGTCCTCGGCCGGCACCTCGGTGCCGAGATAGCGAACCTTCGGCCCCATGTCGCGGTGCGTGAGCTTGAACCAGGCGCGCGCGAAGGCATCGGCGAAGGCTTCGGGATCCTTGTGGAAGCGCCGCGAGATCGGCTCGTAGATCGGGTCGAAGCGCAGCGAGAGGTCCGCTGTCGTCATCATCGGCCGGTGCTTCTTCGACGGATCATGGGCGTCGGGGATCATGTCCTCGTCCCTGACGTCCTTGGCGAGCCACTGGTTGGCGCCTGCCGGGCTCTTCACCAGTTCCCACTCATAGCCGAAGAGCATGTCGAAATAGCCCATGTCCCACTTGGTCGGGTTCGGCTTCCAGGCGCCCTCGATGCCGCTGGTGATCGTGTCATAGCCCTTCCCGGCGCCATGGGACGACAGCCAGCCGAACCCCTGCGCCTCGATCGGCGCGGCTTCCGGCTCGGGGCCGACAGCGGTCGCGGGACCGTTGCCGTGAGCCTTGCCGAAGGTGTGGCCGCCGGCGACCAGAGCCACCGTCTCCTCGTCGTTCATCGCCATGCGGCCGAAGGTTTCCCGCACGTCGCGGCCCGAGGCGACCGGGTCGGGATTGCCGTTCGGCCCTTCGGGGTTGACGTAGATCAGGCCCATCTGCACCGCCGCGAGCGGGTTTTCGAGGTCACGTTCGCCCGAATAGCGCTTGTCGCCCAGCCATTCGGTCTCGGACCCCCAGTAGATGTCCTCCTCGGGCTCCCAGATGTCCTCGCGGCCGCCGCCAAAGCCGAAGGTCTTGAACCCCATCGATTCGAGCGCGCAGTTTCCGGCGAGGATGTAGAGATCGGCCCAGGAGAGCGCCTTGCCGTATTTCTGCTTGACCGGCCACAGCAGCCGGCGCGCCTTGTCGAGGTTGCCGTTGTCGGGCCAGGAGTTAAGCGGCGCGAACCGCTGGTTGCCGGTCGAGGCGCCGCCACGGCCGTCGGCGGTGCGGTAGGTGCCCGCCGCGTGCCAGGCCATGCGGATGAAGAGCGGGCCGTAATGGCCGTAATCGGCCGGCCACCAGTCCTGGCTGTCGGTCATCAGCGCGTAGAGGTCTTTCTTGACCGCCGCGAGATCAAGCTTGTTGAACGCCTCGGCGTAGTCGAACGCGGTGCCCATCGGGTTCGAACGCGGGGAATTCTGGTGGAGAATCCGCAGGTTGAGCTGGTTCGGCCACCAGTCGCGGTTCGATACGTGAATCTTGCCTGACATCGGGCACTTGCTGTCGCCGTCCATGGTTTCCTCCGATCGTGTACGATGTTGTCGTCTATACGGATCTCGCCGCGCGGCGCGGGACGAATCCCTTTCGGCCCCGACCGTAGCGTCCCGCTTGAGGCGGTGCCAGTCGAACTCGTGGCCCCCGAGCCCCTCGCGGCAAGAATTGCCGCGTGACTATGGGCTGAAACTGGAATAATTAAAAATCGGAAATACTTCGGTATTTGATAAGGATTTCTTATGCCGATCACGCTTCGCCAACTCTCGTATTTCCTTGCCCTCGCCGAGGCGCGAAGCTTCGGCGGCGCGGCCGAACTGGTGCATGTCTCGCAGCCCGCTTTATCCATGCAGATCAAGGAGCTGGAAACCGTTCTCAACGCGACCCTCGTGGAGCGGCTGCCGCGCGGGCTGCACCTGACGCGGGCTGGGCGCGAGCTGGAAATCCGGGCCCGCCGGATCATCGCCGAGATCGGGGAGCTCGAAGCCTCGGCCAGGCGAAAGACGCTTACCGGCAGGCTCAACCTCGGCATCATCCCGACGGTCGCGCCCTATCTCCTGCCGCAGGCCCTCACCGCCCTCAGGGCGGACGACCGAACGCGCGACCTGCGGATCCGCGAGGCGCGCACCGACGACCTGATGGAGGACCTGCACTCCGGGCGTCTCGACGCGATTGTCATCGCTGAGCCGCCGCCGGGTGCGGACCTCGCCGCGGCCACGGTCTTCGAGGACCGCTTCCTTCTTGCCGGCAGCGCCGCGCGCATCGCCGCAGCCGTGGGGATGGAGACGCTCCGTCCCTCGCGGCTCGATCCCGACCAGCTTCTCCTGCTCGACGAGGGGCATTGCCTGGCCGACCAGGCGCTCGAGGTCTGCGGCCTCGACCGCAAGCGGCTGCGGCTCGACCTCGGCGCGGCGTCACTGTCGACGCTTTGCGGCCTCGTCGGGCAGGGGATCGGGCTGACATTCCTGCCGGAGATTGCCGTCCGCACGGAAACGGCCGCGGTGCCCGATATGGCCCTACGGCGCTTCGCAGAGCCGGAACCCGCGCGCCGAATCGCGCTGGTGCGCCGCGCGACGAGCGATGGCGAGGGATGGTTCGATGCGCTGGCGGAGGTACTGGCGGCCTCCGGCCGGGCGCTTGTCGAAAGCGCGCGGGCCGAAATTCCGCTCGGCCCGCGCGAAGCGGAACGCGCCTAGCCGGCGTCCGACGCGCGCGTCAGACCCACAGCGTGGACCATGCCCGCAACGACGCCGCCGATGAGCGGCGCGACGATGAAGAGCCACAACTGTCCGAGCGCGCCGCCTCCGGCGAAGAGGGCCGGGCCGATAGAGCGCGCCGGGTTCACGGAAACCCCGGTCACGTTGATCCCGACGAGATGGATGCCGGTCAGTGTGAGCCCGATCGCGAGCCCGGCGAACGCCGCCGGCGCACCGGATTGTGTCGCCCCAAGGATCACCGTGACGAACAGGAAGGTCGCGACCGCCTCGAAGAGGAAGGCGGCGATCATCGAATACTCGCCGTTGTATCCCGCGCCGTAGCCATTCTGCCCAAGCCCATTGACCGCCAGGTCGTAACCGGCCCGCCCGGATGCGATCATGAGGATCACGAGCGCGCCGAGGATCGCCCCGGCGATCTGCGCGAGGCTGTAGAGCGCGGCCTCGCGACCGGACATCCGCCCGGCCGCAACCATGCCGAAGGAAACTGCGGGATTGAGATGGGCGCCCGAAATCGCGCCGAGCCCATAGGCCGCCGCGACAATCGACAGGCCGAACGCTACTGATATTCCGTGAAATCCGATCTGCTCGCCCATCAAGACGGCCGATCCGACCCCGAAAAACACCAGAATGAATGTGCCGATGACTTCGGCGAAGAGCTTCTTCGACATGTAAACTCCCTGCAAGGCTTATGCAGTCGAAGCATATCCGCTTCGCGTTGCGTTTCAGCGAAAAAAAGCCTATCCCACGACAAAGCGACCCAGAGGGGGATTGATCCGTGCGTGACCTCAAGATTCCCGGCCAGCGCCATCCCGAAAAGGCACGCCGCCCGGATCAGGATCAGCCGAAGAAACCCGACTGGATCCGCGTGAAGGCACCGACGTCCGCCGGCTACAAGCAGACCCGCGACATCCTGCGCACCAACAAGCTCGTGACGGTTTGCGAGGAAGCGGGCTGCCCCAATGTCGGCGAATGCTGGTCGGCCGGTCACGCCACGATGATGATCATGGGCGAGATCTGCACCCGGGGCTGCTCGTTCTGCAATATCGCGACCGGCCGGCCCGACGCGCTCGACGCGTTCGAGCCGGGGCGGGTGGCCCATGCGGTCGAGACGCTGGGGCTGAAGCATGTCGTCATCACCTCGGTCGACCGCGACGATCTCGCGGATGGCGGCGCGGAGCATTTCGCCCAGACGATCCGCGCGGTGCGGCACCGCTCGCCGGGGACCACGATCGAGATCCTGACTCCGGACTTTCTGAAGTGTGCGCCGGAAGCTCTTGAAAAGGTTGTCGAAGCGCGGCCAGACGTCTTCAACCACAACCTCGAAACGGTGCCCGGCCTCTATCCCTCGGTGCGGCCCGGCGCGCGCTACTTCCACTCGCTGCGGCTTCTTCAGCGCGTAAAGGAACTCGACCCGGCGATGTTCACCAAGTCCGGAATCATGGTCGGGCTCGGCGAAGACGGGCAGTCCGTGCGGCAGGTGATGGACGACATGCGCGCGGCCGATGTCGATTTCCTCACCATCGGCCAGTATCTGCAGCCGACGCCGAAGCACCACCGGGTAGACCGGTTCGTAACGCCCGAGGAATTCGCTGGCTACGAGAAGGCCGCCTATGGCAAGGGATTCCTGATGGTCTCGGCGACGCCGCTCACGCGGTCCTCCTACCACGCGGGCGAGGATTTCGCCCGGCTCCGGGCCGCGCGGCTGGAAAAGCTAGGCCGCGGCTGAGGCGTGCGGGCCAGATCGCCCGGCCGGATCAGAAGTTCAGCCCGATGGGCAGGTCGAAGCGCAGGCCGGCCTCCGAGGCTCCGGCGAGTTCGACTCCGGCGCGATCCTGCTTGATCGACGCGTTGCCGAGTTCGTCGATGGTGATGGCGGTCAGGCGCCGGTCGATCCGTCCTGACGCATTGGTGCCAGTGACGACCGCGAGCGGCCGCATCCACTCCATGGTCGCGCGGTAAGCCAGCCCGGATCGGACCGCCGGGGCGGGCACCGCGCCCTCCGCCGCGACGCGGGGTGCGGCAGTGACCGACCTGCTTTCCCTTGTCTGGGCAGCGGCCGGATCCGGCATCACGAGGCCGATCAGGCCGATGGCGGCGGCGAAACACGGCGATGGCATTGGCTTCGAAAGCTCCCGAGTAGCGGCCGCCGCATCGTAAGATTGCCCGGCAGTTCGGACCCAGATTTCCGCAACAGGGTTAATGTCCGATGAATCCGGGACGGCCAATCGTCACTCGGCCGGTGCAACACGCTTGAGATAGGCGGCGATTGCCGCAGGGTCGGCCGGGACGAGACCGGAAAGGCCCTCGACCACCTCGGCCATGGCGCCGCCGACCGAATCGTAGTCCGGCGTAAGGCCGGTGGTGAGGAAGGCGACGATATCGGCCTCGGACCAGGTGAGCTTCGACGGCGTGAGGTTCGGGAACCGCCCCTTGCCCGCCGGAACCGGCGCGCCAGCGAGCCAGCGGCTCAGGTCCATTGCACCGAGCGCCCCCCTTGGTGTGTGGCATTCGCCGCAATGGCCGAGCGCCTCGACCAGGTAGCGGCCCCGTGTCTCGGCTTCACTCAGATCTCCTGTCACCACCCAGCGATCGTCGAGATAGAGCCGTTTCCACAGCCCGAGGCCAAGCCGGATATTGTAGGGGAACCCCACTTCGTGCGGCGCATTGGGGCTCGGATCGGCGGGCAGGGTGGCGAGGAAAGCGCGCAGGTCAACGATGTCCTGCAACGTGACCCGCGCGTAGCTCGCATAGGGAAAGACCGGGTAGTAGTGACGGCCGTCGGGCGAGACCCCGCGCAGCATCGCGTTGGCGAGGTCGAGCGCGGTCCAGGTTCCGATCCCGGTGACGGGATCGTTCGAGATATTCGGCGCGACGAACGTCCCGAATGGCGAGGAAAAGCGCTTTCCGCCCCTCAGCACCAGCCGGTCCGCGCCTTCGGCGGTCTCGGCGGAATGGCAGGCGGCACAACCGCCCGCCCGAAAGACCTGTTCGCCACGCGCCACGTCGGCATCAAGGCCCGCCAGCGCGTCTTCGGGAAGCGGCAGCGGCCGCAGCACGAGCCATGCAGCGGCAGTTCCCGCTACCGCGAAGGCCGTCAGGCTGAGAAGGATCCGGCCCATCCGTCAGTTCAAATCCGGAGCACAGGGCGTGGTGAGGGCCGGGCCAAGTTCAGTTTGCAGACGCACGGTAGGCTTCGTGGCAACCCGTACAGGCATCGCCCACGCCCTTCATCGCGCCCTGGAGGCCCGCGAGATCGACGCCGGCCGCGGACTGCATCGCGGTAGCCGCATCAACGAGCGCCTGCGCCTTGTCGCCAACGTCTGATCCGGCTTCCCATATCTTGGCGAGCGCTCGCGTGTCGGTATTGGCAAAATCGTCGGAGCCTTCCGGCCAGAGCATCGAAATGTCGAGCGTCGACGCGGCAAGGAGGTTGTCGGCGGCTTTCTGCGCCGCTTCGGCGTTGTATTCGACCTCGCCCTTGGCCATGGCGCCGAGAATGGCGAGGTTCATGGTCCGGTAGCCCATGATGCCCTGGCGCACCTTGATCTCGCGCGCGAAAGGCGCGTCCTGGGCGACGGCGGCGCCGGTAATCAGGGTCGTGGCGGCGGTTATCGTCAAAAGAAAGGTCTTCATGGCAATCTCCCTGCGTCTGATGGAGGGAAGGATAGCTGTGCCGAATTCTTCCACCAATCGGAAATTTCGCATGGTATTGGTGAGAATACGCACAGGGTAATTTCCCTGTTCCCGGGAGTCAGGACCGGCGGCGCGACGTTGGGAGGGCATGCAATGCGCGAGAACTGGGACGATCTTCGCTTCGTTCTGGCGGTGGCGGAAGAGGGATCGGTCAGCGGCGCGGCGCGACGGCTTGGCGTCAACCACGCCACCGTCCTGCGCCGGATCGCGGCCTACGAGGAGGCGGTCGGGATCGAGATCTTCGACAAGACCGCGCGCGGCTATTCCGTTCCGCCGGTACAAAGCCGCGTCATCGAGGCCGCGCGCGAGGTCGACCGTGCCGTGCAGGCGGTCGGGCGGATGCTCCAGGGCGTGCGCTCGCCGCTGTCCGGCAACATCCGGGTTACGGCGACCGACACCTTCTGCCAGTTCGTCCTGCCGCCGATCGTGGCCGAACTGCGCTCCGAGGCGCCCGACCTCCGGATCGAGATCCTTTGCACCAACACCCATCTCGACCTCGCCCGGACCCATGCCGAGATCACCGTGCGCCCGACGGTCCGGCTGCCCGAGTATCTTGTCGGCGAAACCGCCGGGGTGCTCGGGTTCGGCCTGTTCCGCGCGAGGGGGGCGGGGGCCGACGACTGGCTCGGCCTGTCGGGCCCGCTCGCGCGCACCCCGGTCGGCAGCTGGATCGCGACTGCGGTCGACCCGGCGCGGATCGTTGCCGCCGCCGACAGTTTCCCGGTCCTGCGCGAGGTTGCGGCGACCGGGCAGGGGATGGCGGTTCTGCCCGATCTTCTCGGCGCCGAGGATCCCCGGCTCGAACGGGTGACGGGCATCCTGCCGGACCTGTCGGTCGATATCTGGGTCGCGAGCCATGCCGATCTGGCCGAGGTGCCGCGGATTGCCGAGACCCGCAGGCTGCTGTCGGAGGCGTTGCGCGCCATCGCGCCGCGGCTTCGGGGAGCCGTTGGAGCGCCCTGAGCCGGCGAGGCTCAAGGCAGCGGACGCACCTTCGGAGCGGTGCCGCCCGGATCGACGAGTGCGCCACCGGGCACGAGACCCAGCCGTTCCAGCCCGGCCAGGGCGAGGCAGATCACGACCACCGCCGCGACGAGCAGGACGCGGCTACGCGACGGCGGGTGGCGGGCGATCCGCGCCATCCGCAGGAGGTGAATCGGATTCATGCCGGCTCACCGGCCTCCGGCCCGGTGAAGCGCACCTTGCCGATATGCGGCAGGTTGCGGTTTCGCTGCGCGAAGTCGATGCCGTAACCGACGACGAACTCGTCAGGAATCTCGAACCCGGTCCAGGTCGCGCGGATGTCGACCTCGCGCCGCGAGGGCTTGTCGAGCAGCGCGCAGACCTCGAGCCGCCTTGGCTCGCGGCTTTTCAGGAGCCGCACGACATGGCTGAGCGTGAAGCCGGTATCGACGATGTCCTCGACGACAAGGACGTCGCGGCCGGAGATCTCGCCGCGCAGGTCCTTCAGGATGCGCACCTCGCGCGAGCTTTCCATCGCGTTGCCGTAGGAGGAGGCTTCGAGGAAATCGACCTCGACCGGCAGGTCGATCTCGCGCACCAGATCGGCTATGAAGACGAAGGAGCCGCGCAGGAGCCCGACCACGACGAGCTTGTCGGTGCCGCCGAAAGCCCGCGTGATTTCCTTGGCGAGCGCCTCGACCCGCGCCGCGATGGCCTTGGCCGAGATCATTTCGTCGATGACATAGGGTCTGTGCGGCATGGGGCCCTCTTGATCTTGTGCTCCCATTTAGCGACATGGGCCGCCAGAGTCACCAAGGGGATGGGGATGCCGACACATTCCGAAACGCGGACGATGCCCTACACCGCGGCACAGATGTACGACCTGGTGGCCGATGTCGCGCGCTATCCCGAGTTCCTGCCCTGGACAGCGGCGGCGCGGATCCGCTCGCGGCGCAAGCGCGAGGACGGGTCCGAGTTGATGGAGGCCGACCTCGTGATCTCGTTCAAGGTGTTCCGCGAACGCTTCGGCAGCCGGGTCGTGCTCTGGCCCGACGAGCGGCGGATCGAGACCGAGTATCTCGACGGGCCGTTCCATCACCTGCAGTCGAGCTGGAGCTTCCGCGACCGCGCCGAGGGGGGCTGCGAGGTGGCGTTTTTCGTCGACTTCGCCTTCCGCAATGCGATCCTGCAAAAGCTGATCGGGGTCGTCTTCGACGAGGCGATGCACCGCGTCGTGCGCGCCTTCGAGGCCCGCGCGGCGGCGCTTTACGGAACCGTCTGATCCGAAGTTGACCAACGAATTGTTAAGGATGCTCGTCTTGGCGTCCAACGTAAAAAGAGAGCTGGAGAGGGAATGCCGAAGAACTGGCGGGAACGGCTAGAAGAGGCCATGACCCAGCGAAAGTTATCAATGCGGGCTCTGTCACTGGAAGCCGGCCTTGGGCCAAGTTACGTCTCGGTCCTACTCAAAGAACGCAAGGAGCCAACAATCGAGAACATGCTGGCACTATGCAAGGTGCTAGACATAAGCGCATCGTGGCTCATTTCCGGTGTTAATATCACGCCCCCTCGTGAGCGGATCTTGCGGTTTCTAGTAGAGAACCCGAATGCTGAGGCGGCGATTCTTGATCTTCTTCAGGCGTTTAAGCGTTGAGGACAACGCGCGCCGATCATAAGCGGTAAAGATCACTAATCGCGCCGAACGCCACTACCATGCAGGATGACGGTGGCGTTCTGCCAATCAGAGGTAGGACCCGGACGGGCCCCGTTCACGCGACAGGTCGAGCGTGCCTAAGACGTGATGTCATAGGCGCGCTCTCCGTGTGCGGCGATGTCGAGCCCGTTGAACTCGGTTTCCGCGTTGACGCGGATCGGCGTGACGAGCCCCGCGATCCTGGCGAGGATCCAGGTCGCGGCGACGGTGAAGACCCCGACGATGGCGAGCGCACCGAGCTGCGCGGTCCAGCTTCCGGCGCCGAAAACCGCGATCATCACCGTGCCGAAGATGCCGCCGACGCCGTGGACAGCGAAGACGTCGAGCGTGTCGTCGATGCGGATCTTATTGCGGATGAGCGCCACCGCCTCCTGGCAAAGGACGCCGGCGACGGCGCCGATGATGAGGGCTTCGAGCGGACCGACGAAGCCGGAGGCCGGGGTGATCGAGGCGAGCCCGGCGATCGTGCCGGTGACGAGGCCGACGAGCGAGGCGCGGCCGAACTTCACCCGCTCCCAGAGCGCCCAGGTCAGCGAGGCGGTTGCGGCCGAGATATGGGTGACCGTGATCGCCATCGCCGCGCCCCCGTCGGCGGCAAGCTGCGAGCCGCCGTTGAAGCCGAACCAGCCGACCCAGAGGAGCCCCGCGCCGATCGCCACGAAGCCCGGATTATGCGGCGGCGTGGTGCGGTTCTTGCGCGGGCCGACCATGACAGCGAGCACCAGCGCCGCGAGGCCCGCGGTCTCGTGCACCACGATCCCGCCGGCGAAATCCTTCGTGCCGGTCGCGCCGAAGATCCCGCCGTCGGCAAGGAAGCCGCCGCCCCAGATCCAGTGCGCGACCGGCGCGTAGACGCCAAGCATCCAAAGCGCGGAGAAGAGGAGGACGAAGCCGAAGCCCACGCGCTCGGCGAAGGCGCCGAGGAAGAGCGCGGGCGTGATGATCGCGAAAGTCATCTGGAAGGCGAAGAACAGCACCTCGGGCAGGGTGCCTTTCACGGTCGTCGCATCGACGCCCGCAAGGAACGCACGGGCGAAGCCGCCCCAGAACGGGCCCTCGCCGCCGAAAGCGATGGAATAGCCACAGACGAGCCAGAGCACGCTCATGAGGCACGCGACTGCGAAGCAGTGCATGAAGACCGAGAGCACGTTTCGCGCCCGAACGAGCCCGCCGTAGAACAGCGCCAGCCCCGGCAGCGTCATCAAGAGGACGAGGCCAGTGGCCACAAGGATCCAGGCGGTATCGGCGCCATTCATCTGCGTTTCCCTTCGCGAATTTTCCCGTCCGCGCGGCAAAGCGTGAAGTGGCCGCCGCGCAAAGCCTGTTTTTCCGGAAGCGCGCCGAAAATCCGGGCAGTTCGCGATCTGCCCGCAAACTGGGCGGTTTCGCGCGGTACTGGCGTAAAAAACGGGCGCGACGCGGATCAGCCGCCGAGCGCACCGATCAGGAGGTCGAGCGCATGTTCGACCGTCGCTTCCCGCACGGCGGAGCGGCCGCGGGCACCGTAATCCACGGTCTCGACACGCGTCGGCGCACCCTTGCGGGCAAGGCCGAAACAGACCCTTCCCTCGGGCTTGTGCTCTGACCCGCCCGGTCCGGCGATGCCGGTGACGGCAACCGTGAGCGTAGCCCCGGAGCGGGCAAGCGCGCCCTCGGCCATCTCGCGGGCCACGGCCTCGCTGACAGCGCCGTGGGTGGCGAGAGTTGCCTCGGACACGCCCAGCATCGCGACCTTGGCGGCGTTCGAATAGGTGACGAAGCCGCGGTCGAATATGTCGGAGGCGCCCGCGACCTCGGTGATTGCCCCCGCGATCAGTCCGCCGGTGCAGCTTTCGGCCGTGGCGATCACCGCGCCGTGGGGCCGCGCCAGCGACAGGAGCGTTCCGGCCCGGCTCACAACCGCATGACCCCGTGCCACAGGCCGGCTGCTATCATCGTCGCCACCCCGGCGAAGAGTCCGGCCCAGAGGTCGTCCTCCATCGTGCCGGCGGCGGTGTGTTTGCGGTCGGCGCGGCCGATCGGCCCCGGCTTCCAGATGTCGAAGAGCCGGAAGAAGAGGAAGGCCGCGACCCAGCCCGGCCAGGGGAAGTGCCAGCTGTCGAGCCCGGCCCACCAGAACCCGGCGGAGGGAAAGAGGAGCGCGATCCATTGGCCCGCGACCTCGTCGATGACGATTTCCGAGGGGTCCTTGTCAGCCTGTCCCGCGACGGCGCCCGCCGTGGCCCAGAAGCCGAGCGGGATGACGAGGATCGTCGCGGCCAGCAGCAGCGGGAAATGCCCGATCCCGTGGATCACGAGGCCGAGCGCCACCGCGACCGCCGAGCCCCAGGTGCCCGGAGCGGGGCGCAGGAGCCCGGTGCCGAACCAGGTGGCGATGAGGCGAGGGAAAGTCATGGCTTCACCAGCGTCACGCAAGCGAGGGCGGCGATGCCTTCCTCGCGACCGGTAAAGCCGAGCCGCTCGGACGTCGTGGCCTTGACGCTGATCCGGTCCGGCTCCACGCCAATAATCCGCGCGAGTTCTCCTGCCATGTCAGGGGCATGCGGGCCGATCTTCGGGCGTTCGCAGATCAGCGTCACATCCGCGTTCGAGAGCCGGTAGCCCCTCGACCGGGCAAGATCGGCGGCATGGGCGAGGAAGATCTCGCTCGCGGCCCCCTTCCACTGCGGGTCCGAGGGCGGGAAATGGCGGCCGATATCGCCCTCGGCCAATGCGCCGTAGATCGCGTCGGTCAGTGCGTGCATCCCGACGTCGGCGTCGGAATGGCCGAGAAGCGCCTTTGAATGCGGCACCCGCACCCCGCAAAGCATGACGTGGTCGCCCGCCGTGAAGGCGTGCACGTCGAAGCCGTTACCGGTGCGGACATCCATGCCGAGCCCCACTTTCCGTTCGGCGCGGTCGAAATCGCCGGGCCAGGTGATCTTGATGTTCTCCTCCTCGCCCTCGACGATGGCGACGTCAAGCCCCGCGGCCAGCGCCATCTCGACATCGTCGGCGGCATCGCCGGGGAACGCGCGATGGGCCGCGAGGATTTCGGCGAAGCGGAAGCCCTGCGGGGTCTGGGCGCGATGGAGCCCGTCGCGGGCGCGAATTCCGGTCACGTGCCCGGCCGATCCGCTCCAGAGCGCGTCCGTCACCGGAAGGGCAGGGGCTGCCGCAGGATGGTCGCCGAGGGCAGCTAGCACGCGTCCGATCAGTGCAGCCGAGACGAAGGGGCGGGCGCCGTCGTGAATGAGGACGGTCTCGACGGCAGCCGGATCGAGAGAGTCGAGCGCGTTGCGCACCGACTGAGCCCGCGTTGCGCCGCCCGCGACCAATGTCACCCGACCTGCGAATTCCGCGACACCGCGAGGCATGTCGTCTGGATGCAGGACAACGACAATCCGCGCGAAGCCGGAAAACGCAGCGACCGTGCGGGCGAGGACACTTCTCCCGCCGATCGGTCGCCATTGTTTCGGATCACCCGTTCCGGCCCTCGTGCCGCGGCCTGCCGCCACGATTATGATCGCCGTCTTCGATTTGTCGGTCACCCCGGCCTCCGTTTTCCACTGCTCTAATCGCCCCGGCGCGTCCCGGCAATGCCGCGTCGCGCCGCCGTCCCGGAGGGGAGTGCCCAAAAACCGGGCAGATCCTGTTCCGGCACAGCCTGACGACGCGTTCGGTTTGCGTTTCGCTGTGCAGGCGATTAACAGAATGGCACCTGCACAAGGATTAGGCATATGGCGCTCGATCTCGGCCCGGTCACGCTCGACCCGCCGGTCCTGCTCGCCCCGCTCGCGGGGATCACCGATCTGCCGTTCCGGCGACTCGTCGGATCCTTCGGCGCGGGCCTGACCGTGTCCGAGATGGTGGCCTCCGGCGAGCTTCTGACCGAAAAGCCATCGGTCCGGGCCAAGGCGCGGACCGATCTCGGGCTTGCCGACGCCGCGCCGACCTCGGTGCAGCTTGCCGGCCGCGAGGCGCGGGCGATGGCCGAAGCGGCGCGGGTCGTGGCCGACATGGGCGCGCGGATCATCGACATCAACATGGGTTGCCCCGCCAAGAAGGTCACCGGCGGGCTCTCGGGCTCGGCGCTGATGCGCGATCCCGACCATGCGCTCGGGCTGATCGAGGCGGTGGTGGGCGCGGTCGACCTGCCGGTGACGCTGAAATGCCGGCTCGGCTGGGATGCCGATTGCCTCAATGCGCCCGTGCTCGCCCGGCGGGCCGAGGCGGCCGGGGTCCGGATGATCACCGTGCACGGCCGCACCCGCCAGCAGTTCTACAAGGGCAGCGCCGACTGGGCCGCGATCCGCGCAGTCAAGGAGGCGGTGCGGATCCCCGTCGTCGCCAATGGCGATATCATTGATGTCGCCTCCGCGCGGTCGGCCCTCGCGGCTTCGGGCGCGGACGGGGTGATGGTCGGGCGCGGCGCGCAGGGGGCGCCGTGGCGGCTCGCCGGGATCGCGGCGGCGCTCTATGGCCGGCCCGCTCCGGCCGTGCCGCAAGGAGAGGCGCTTTCGGACATGATTTCAGGACATTATGAAGCAATGCTGTCGTTCTACGGGCGCGATCTCGGTGTCAGGATCGCGCGCAAGCATCTTGGATGGTATGCCGACGAGGCAGGGATGGATGCGAGGTTGCGGTCACGGATCATGGTGGCGACCGATCCTGCAGACGTGCTTGCCCTGATCCGCGCCGGCATCGGCGGCGCCCCGGTGGGGCGTGCCGCATGACGCTGCCCTCCGCCGCGACGCTCTGGGCCTCGCTGCCAGTGCCGGCGATCCTGATCGACGGCGGGGATCTGGCGCTCGACCTCAATCCGGCGGCCGAGCTTTTTCTCAACATGTCGGCCAGATCGCTCGTCGGGCAGCCGGTCTTCGACCGGCTCGCGGTCGACGCGCCGCTCGAGGAGGTCTTCGCCCGGGTGCGCGCCAACAGCGCCTCGCTTTTCATCAACGATGTGGACGTCGGCACGGGCGAACGCGCGCCGGTGACTTGCAACTTGCAGGCCGCGCCACTGGCGGATGCGCCCGGCACGATCCTGCTCATGATCTCTCCGCGCGAGTTCGCCGAGCGACTCGGGCGCGGGCAGGGAATGAAATCGGCCGCCCGTTCGGCCATCGGCATGGCCGAGATGCTGGCGCACGAGATCAAGAACCCGCTGGCGGGGATCACCGGGGCGGCGCAGCTCCTTTCGATGAACCTCGGCCCGGAAGACATTGAACTCGCGGACCTTATCGTGGCCGAGACCCGGCGTATCGTGAAGCTTCTCGAACAGGTCGAGCAGTTCGGCAACCTGCGCCCGCCCGAGGCGCGGGCGGTCAATATCCACGACGTCCTTGACCGGGCGCGGCGCTCCGCGATGCTCGGATTCGCCGCGCACATGACGATCCAGGAGGATTACGACCCCTCGCTGCCGCCGACGCGGGGGGATGCCGACCAGCTTCTGCAGGTGGTGCTCAACCTTCTGAAGAACGCCGCCGAGGCGGCGAAGGGCCGGCCCGGTACGATCCGGATCCGCACCTTTTACGACCACGCGCTGAGGCTGCGGCGCGCCGACGGCAGCGGCACGTCGCTGCCCCTGCAGATCGAAGTCACCGACGACGGGCCGGGCATCCCCGCCGAGATCGCCGAGGCGATCTTCGATCCCTTCGTCTCGGGGCGCGAGAACGGCACCGGGCTCGGGCTCGCGCTGGTGTCCAAGATCGTTGCCGATCACGGCGGCTGGATCACCGCGGATTCCGTGCCCGGGCGCACCACCTTCCGCCTCTCGCTTCCCGTCGCCCCGAAACCTGAGGAGGGCTTCTGATGGATGGCACCGTCCTTGTAGCCGATGACGACCGCACGATCCGCACCGTGCTGACCCAGGCGCTGACGCGCGCGGGCTGCAAGGTCCATGCGACCTCCTCGCTCGTGACCCTGATGCGCTGGGTCGAGGAGGGCAAGGGCGACCTCGTGATATCGGACGTGGTCATGCCCGACGGCAACGGCATCGAGGCGTTGCCGAAGATCGCCTCGGTGCGGCCCGGACTGCCGGTGATCGTGATCTCGGCGCAGAACACGATCATGACGGCGATCCAGGCCGCAGAGGCCGAGGCCTACGACTACCTGCCAAAGCCCTTCGACCTGCCGGACCTGATGAAGCGCGCCTCGCGCGCGCTGAGCCAGAAGCACCATACCGCGCCTTTGGCCGCGGCGCCGCGCGAGGCGGTCGAGGACCTGCCGCTCGTCGGCCGCACCCCGGCAATGCAGGCGCTCTACCGGCTTGTGGCAAGGGTCATGAATGCCGACCTGCCGGTGCTGATCACCGGCGAATCCGGCACCGGCAAGTCTCTCGTCGCTCGCGCGATCCACGATTTCTCCGACCGCCGCACCATGCCCTTCATCACCGTCCAGGCCGCCGACCTGCACGGCGTCGACGGGCCGGCGTCGCTTGTCGCCCGCGCCAGGGGCGGCACGATCGTCTTCGACGAGGTCGGGGATTTCGACTCCGAACTGCAGGGCCGGATCGTGCGGATGTTCGATACGTTCACCGACAATGCGCCGCGGATTCTTGCGACGAGCCAGGAGGATCTGGCCGCGAAGCTAGAGGCGGGCCGGTTCCGCAACGACCTCTACTACCGGCTCGGCGGCGTCACCCTCGCGGTTCCCGCGCTGCGCGATAGGGTGGATGACATTCCACTCCTGACCGAGCATTTCCTCGCCCGCGCCGAGCGCGACGGCGCCCCGGCGCGGCGCCTGAGCGATGACGCCACCGCGATCATTCGCGCCTACCGCTGGCCCGGCAACGTGCGCCAGCTCGAGAACACGATTCGCCGGTTGATGTTTACCGCTCTCGGCGCCGAAATCACCCGCGCCGAGGTCGACGCGGTGCTCGGGCCAACACCGGCCGAAGTGCCCCGTGCCGGGGTCGCCGAGGAGGGTGAGCGGCTTTCGGCCTCGATCGCGCGGCACCTCAAGCGGTATTTCGACCTGCATGGCGACGGCCTGCCGCCGCCCGGCCTTTATGACCGCATTCTCAAGGAGATGGAGACCCCGCTGATCGAGATCGCGCTCGATGCGACCAGCGGAAATCAGGCGAAATGCGCCGACCTTCTCGGCATCAATCGCAATACTTTGCGCAAGAAGATCACCGATCTGGATATCCGCGTGACACGGCGCCGTAAGTTGATGTAAAACAGCAACACAACGTGGCCCGCCGGTGGCAAGCGGCGCAAGGACCACAACATGTTGGCGATGGTCGCGGAAGCGACCCAATATTCAGGGGCAAGCTCGTGCAGGGCTTAGCGCGCAGTTTTTCGACGGACAGGCTTACGCGCCTGCGCAAGCAGCGGCGTTTCCAGAATTACGTGACGCTCGGGCTCGTCATTCTCGGCCCGCTGCTGGCTCTGGCCACGTTCATCGGTCTAGGCCCCTTCGGTCAGGGCGCCGAGTCGAACGCCCTGCGGCTGATCCTGCTCGCCGACCTCGTCTATTTCCTCGCGCTCGGCGGCATGGTGCTTGCGCGACTCGCGCGGATGATCGCTGCGCGGCGGGCAAAATCGGCCGGTTCGCGGTTGCATCTGCGGCTGACCGGGGTTTTCGCGGGCATCGCGCTGGTGCCCACGATCCTCGTAGCGGTCTTTGCCGGGCTGACCGTCAATATCGGCCTCGAAGGCTGGTTCTCGGATCGCGTCCGCGGCGTGGTGGGCACGTCGCTGTCCGCGGCCGAGGCCTACCAGGAGGAACACCGGCGCGACCTGATCGCCGATGCCGAGGCACTTGGCGGATATCTCAACGCCGCCCGCCGCGAGACCTTCCTGCTCTCCGACAGCGACCTGCGCCAGCTTCTGACCCAGGGCCAGACCCAGATCCAGCGCGGTCTGCGCGAGGCCTATGTCATCGATGGCGTCGGCGAACTCCGGGCGCGCGGCGAACGCAGCTATCTCTTCGATTTCGAAAAACCGAGCGCGGATCAGATCGACCGCGCGCGTGGCGGCGAGACGGTGCTGATCGAGGACTGGTCGAACAACGAGTTTCGCGCGCTGATCGCGCTGCCCGCCTTCGCGGACCGGTTCCTTTACGTCAGCCGAGACGTGAAGGGGCAGATTCTCAGCCTGCTCGATGAGACCCGCGCGACCGTGGACCTGTACAAGCAGCTCGAAGCCTCGCGCGGCCGGGTCGTGTTCGAATTCGGTCTGGTCTATATCGGCTTTGCGCTGATCCTCGTGCTCGCGGCGATCTGGATGGGGCTCTGGTTCGCCGAACGGCTGTCGCGCCCGGTCGGGCGGCTCGCGAGCGCTGCGCAGCGCGTCGGTGCCGGCGATCTCGAGGTTCAGGTGGTCGAGGAAGAGGGCGACGACGAGATCGCCATGCTCGGCCGCGTCTTCAATCAGATGACCCGGCAGCTCAACACCCAGCGCCAGGCGCTGATCGACAGCCACCGCATCACCGAGCGGCGGCGGCGGCTTTTCGATTCGGTCCTGTCCTCCGTCACCTCGGGCGTCATCGGCCTTGATGCCGAGGGCCGGGTGGACTTCCTCAACCGCGCGGCCACCCGGTTGCTTCAGCTCGACGAGGCGGGCGACCATGACCGTGCGCTCGCCGACGCGGTGCCCGAGTTCGCGGCCCTCTTCGACCGGCTGCGCGACGGGATCGGCGAGGTGGCACAGGAGGAGATCAAGGTCAGCCGAAGCGGGCGGCTCGAAAGCCTGCTCGTGCGGATGGCGATCCGGCGCAATGCCGATGGCCGGCTCGAGGGCTATGTGGTCGCCTTCGATGACGTGACCGATCTCGTATCGGCGCAGCGCATGGCCGCCTGGGGCGACGTCGCACGTCGCATCGCACACGAGATCAAGAACCCGCTGACCCCGATCCAGCTTTCGGCGGAGCGGATCAAGCGCAAGTTCACCAGCCTTGTCGGCGACCAGGCCGAGGCGCTCGGCCAGATGACCGATGTGATCGTCCGCCAGACCGGCGACCTGAGGCGGATTGTCGATGAATTCTCGAAGTTCGCCCGCATGCCGGAACCCGACCGGCGCGATCACGATCTTTCGAAGCTGATGCGCGATGCGGTCACGCTCCAGGAGGGGGCGCTGCACGGGGCGAAACTGGTGGCTGATCTGCCGGATGAACCCGTGGTGGTCGAACTCGATGCGACAATGATTTCGCAGGCGGTTACCAACCTCATCAAGAACGCCGGAGAGGCGATTGAAAGCTATATGGAAACTGGCGCAGAAGACGGTTATGCGCCGGAGGTGCGAGTGAGCATGGAGGCGAGCGAGGATCTCGTCACGATCCGCATCGCCGACAACGGGATCGGGTTGCCCGAGGACCGTGCACGGCTGTTCGAACCCTATGTGACAACCCGCGAGAAGGGCACCGGGCTCGGACTGCCGATCGTCAAGAAAATCATCGAGGAACACGGCGGCACGCTGACGCTGAGCGATGCCGACCCGTTCCAGGACGGCGCCCGATATGGCGCATTGGCCGAGATTCGCCTGCCGCGCGCACGATCCGGCCGGACACAGAAGGAGAAGGCGATGGAAGCCGCCGGAGGTGGACAGTGAACGACATTCTGATCGTCGATGACGAACGCGACATTCGGGAACTGATCTCGGATATCCTGAAGGACGAGGGCTTTACGACGCGGCTCGCGGCCAACTCGGACGAATGCATGGCCGAGATCAACAACGAACCGCCCGCGCTCATGATTCTCGACATCTGGCTCAAGGACAGCCGGATGGACGGGATCGACATTCTCAAGACCGTAAAACGCGACAATCCCGACGTCCCGATCATCATCATCTCGGGTCACGGAAATATCGAGATCGCGGTCGCTGCGATCAAGCAGGGCGCCTACGACTTCATCGAGAAGCCCTTCAACATCGACCAGCTCACCGTGGTCATCAGCCGTGCGATGGAAACCTCGCGGCTCAGGCGCGAGAACGCCTCGCTGCGGCGTCGCGACGTCAGCTCGTCCGAAATGATCGGCACCTCGCCTGCGTTCCGGGTGCTGAAGGCGCAGCTCGAGAAAGTCACAAAGTCGAATGGACGGGTGATGCTGACCGGACAGCCGGGATCCGGCAAGGAGGTCGCGGCGCGCTACATCCATGTCCAGTCGAACCGGGCGAGCGGGCCTTTCGTCACCGTCTCCTCCGCCTCGATCGAGCCAGAGCGGATGGAGGAAGTCCTGTTCGGCCGGGAAACGCCGGAACGCGGCGTGGAGAAGGGGCTTCTGGAGCAGGCGCATGGCGGAGTCGTCTACTTCGACGAAGTGGCGGACATGCCGCTCGGCACTCAGTCGAAGATCCTCCGCGTCCTGACCGAGCAGCAGTTCACCCGCGTCGGCGGCGGGGACAAGGTGCGCGTCGATCTTCGGGTGATCTCTTCGACGACCCGAAATCTCCAGAACGAGATCGCCGCGGGCCGGTTCCGCCAGGAGCTTTATGACCGTCTGAACGTGGTGCCGATCGCGGTGCCGACGCTCGAGGAGCGGCGCGAGGACATTCCGGAGCTTGCGCGCCACTTCGTCGAGACCTTCAACAAGAGCCAGGGCCTGCCGCTTCGGGACCTGAGCGAGGAGGCGGATGCCCTGATGCAGACGATGGCCTGGCCGGGCAATATCCGCCAACTTCGCAACGTGATCGAGCGGGTGCTGATCCTCGGCGAGGCGAACGGGCCGATCGACGCGCGCGAATTGCCGAGCCAGAACGAGGCGGGCGGCGAAGACGGGCGGATCCTCCTGTCCGGCGGGCTTGCGACGCTGCCTTTGCGCGAGGCGCGCGAGCTTTTCGAGCGGGAATACCTTCTGACCCAGATCAACCGCTTCGGCGGCAATATCAGCCGCACCGCGACCTTCGTCGGCATGGAGCGGTCGGCACTGCACCGCAAGCTGAAGTCGCTTGGCGTCGTGACGAATTCGAAGACCGGCGCGCGCGTCGCCCAGTTCGAGGAGGAGGATGTCTGAGCGCGGCATCGTGCGGCACTTGCACGTTCCCGGCAGGGTGGCAGCGCAACAGCCCTGATCTGCTGCAAGCGGCGCGTTCCTGCGCCGTTGACCGCCCGCGGGAGCGCGCCTATCAAGAGCGGCGGCCTCGGACGGGAGAGCGGGCATGAAGGTCATCATCTGCGGCGCGGGTCAGGTCGGCTGGCAGATCGCGCGCCATCTCTCGGGAGAGAGGAACGACGTCACCGTCGTCGATATGAACGCCGATCTGGTTCGCCGCGCGACCGAGGCGCTCGACGTGCAGGGCGTGGTGGGTTTCGCCTCGTATCCGGACGTGCTCGAGCGCGCGGGTGCGCGCGATGCCGACATGATCATCGCCGCGACCTATTCGGACGAGGTGAACATGGTCACCTGTCAGGTCGCGCATTCGGTCTTCGGCATCACCCGCAAGATCGCGCGGCTCCGGGCCCAGTCCTACATGGACGCGATCTATTCCGACCTCTACCGCCGCGACCATCTGCCGATCGACGTGGTGATCAGCCCCGAACGCGAGGTGGCCGAGGCCGCGCTGCAGCGCCTCGCCGCGCCCTCGACCTTCGACACCGAGAGCTTCATGAACGGCAAGGCGCAGCTTCTCGGTGTGGCGCTCGATCCCGAATGCCCAGTGCTGAATACACCCCTGCGCCAGCTCACCGACCTCTTCTCGACGCTGCGCGCCATCGTCGTCGGCATCCGCCGCGACGGTAGGCTCTTCGCGCCCGAGCCCGACGACCAGCTTTATGCCAGCGACCAGATCTACGTCTTTTCCCACGTCGAAGACGTCAACCGCACGCTCGACATCTTCGGCAAGGCGACGAAAAAGCAGGAGCGGGTGGTGATCATCGGTGGCGGCAATGTCGGCCTCGCGGTGGCCAGGGCGCTCGAGGCGCGCACCGACCGGATCCGCGCCAAGATGATCGAGAAGAACCGAGAAAGCGCCGAACGCGCCGCCGACGCGCTCGAACGCACGATCGTGCTGAATGGCGACGGCATGAACATGGAGCTTCTGGCCGAGGCCAATATCGACCGCGCCGACGCGGTTCTCGCGGTGACCGACGACGACAAGACCAACATCCTCGCCGCGGTCCGCGCCAAGCAGGCCGGCTGCAAGATGGCGATCGCGCTGATCAACGATCCGACGCTGGTGCCTTTGATGGGCGCGCTCGACATCGACGCCTATATCAACCCGCGCGCCACCACCGTGTCGTCGATCCTGCGCCATATCCGCCACGGCCGGGTACGGTCGATCTACTCGATCGGCGATGCCGAGGCCGAGGTGATCGAGGCGCAGGTGCTTTCGACCTCGCCGATCGCCGGACGGCCGGTGCGCGAGGTCGAGTTCCCCGAAGGCGTCCTCGTCGGCGCGCTGATGAAGGGCGACAAGGTGGTGAAGCCCACGGGCGACACTCGGATCGAGGAGGGCGACGTCGTCGCGCTCTTCTGCATGGCGGGCGACGTCCCCGAGGTCGAGCGCCTGCTTCAGGTCTCGATCGACTTCTTCTGAGTCATGCGCCGGATCCTCGATCTTCCCTTCATGGTGATCCTGATCGGGATCGGAGCACTCGCGATGTATGTGCCGGCCATCCACGGTTTCGTCACACGCAACTATCCGGTTTCGCGCGACTTTCTCTATTCCGGCACGCTGTTCCTGTTGCTGGCGGCGGTGCTCGGGATCGCGACCGCCGCGAACCGCCCTTCGCAGCCTGCACGCGGCCAGCTGCTCACGCTGCTAGGGACCTTCACGGTGCTCCCGGTGATGCTCGCCGTGCCCATGGCAGAGTCGGTTCCGTCCGTCAGCCTCTACGACGCCTGGTGGGAGATGGTCTCGTCGCTCACCACGACCGGAGCGACGCTCTTCTATCCCGAAAGCCTGCCACCAACGGTGCACCTGTGGCGCGCGCTCGTCGGCTGGATGGGCGGATTCTTCGTCCTCGTGACGGCGGTGGCGATCCTCGCACCGATGAACCTCGGCGGGTTCGAGGTGCTGACCGGCGCGACAGCCGGGCAGGGCGCGGTCTCGGGCGGGCAGGTCGCGCGCGGCGCGACGGCGTCCGAGCGGCTGGTGCGCTACACGCTCACGCTCTTTCCCGTCTACGGCGGATCGACGCTCGTGCTCTGGATTGGCCTGATCCTGGCGGGCGACACCGCGTTCGTCGCGGTGTGCCATGCAATGTCCACCCTCGCGACCTCGGGTATCTCGCCGGTCGGAGGATTGGGGGGAACGGGATCGGGGGTGACGGGCGAGATCGTGATTTTCCCGTTCCTCGTCTTCGGACTTTCGAGGAGGTTCTATCCGTCGGGTCGCACCATGCGTAATGCAAGCGGTCTGATCGAGGATCCCGAGCTGCGCATGGCGCTGCTCCTGCTGACGGCGGTGCCGGCGCTCCTGTTCCTGCGGCACTGGGTCGGCGCGCTCGAAGTCGACGAGGTGGCCGACACCGTCGCCGCGCTGCGCGCGCTCTGGGGCGGCATCTTTACAGTCCTGTCATTCATGACCACGACTGGGTTCGAATCCGGCGACTGGGCCGAGGCGCGAATCTGGTCCGGACTGGCGACTCCGGGCCTCATACTCGTCGGCCTCTCCGTGATCGGCGGCGGCGTCGCCACGACGGCGGGCGGCGTGAAGCTCCTGCGGGTCTATGCGCTCTACCGGCACGGCGAGCGCGAGATCGAGCGGCTGGTGCACCCAAGCTCGATCGGCGGCGCCGGGGTACAGGCCCGCAAGCTGCGCCGTCAGGGCGCGCAGATGGCCTGGATTTTCTTCATGCTCTTCGCGCTGTCGATCGCTGTCACGATGCTGGCCCTGTCGCTGACCGGGCTCGATTTCCAGGCCTCGACCACCTTCGCGGTGGCCGCGCTCTCGACCACCGGACCGCTGGCGTCGGTCGCGGGCGAGTTCGCGCTCCGCTGGGCCGAGCTTGACGCGGCCGCGCGCGCGGTGGCGGCGGCGGCGATGGTGCTGGGGCGGCTCGAGACGCTGGCGATCATCGCGCTGCTCAACCCCGACTTCTGGCGCGGCTGACGTCCGGGCGATCGTGAACACCCAAACAACATTATTTTTTCGGTGGAAACTCCCGAAATCTTAAGCATACTCCCCTCAAGCCCCCGGTGCAGCGCCGAGGGGCGGAAGCGACTCGCGAAGAAAACAACAAGGCGACAATAAGCATGGCTGCCGACAAGCAAAATTTACAAGATGCCTTTCTTAACCATGTCCGCAAGGCGAAGGTTCCGGTCACGATCTTCCTGATCAACGGGGTGAAGCTGCAGGGAGTGATTACCTGGTTCGATAACTTCTGCGTATTGCTTCGCCGCGATGGCCAGTCGCAGCTTGTCTACAAGCATGCGATCTCGACCATCATGCCGGGCCAGCCGATCTCGCTTTACGAGGGCGAAGACTGATCGATCCCAAGACCGTCAAGGACCGCCCGACACGGGCCTACGTCCTTCATCCAGATCTGAAAACGGCGCGGAAGCGCCGCTTGCCGGAACATGCGCTCGCCGAGGCGGTGGCGCTGGCCGCGGCGCTGCCCGACATCGCCGTCGTCGGTGCGGACGTCGCGCGCCTGGGCAAGGTGCATCCCGGAATGCTGTTCGGCTCCGGCAAGATCGAGGAACTGGGCCTTCGCTTTGCCGAGGCCGGTATCGATCTCGTGCTGGTCGACGGCCCCGTGAGCCCGGTCCAGCAGCGCAACCTCGAGAAGGAGTGGAAGGTCAAGCTCCTCGACCGGACCGGCCTGATCCTCGAGATCTTCGCCGACCGGGCGCGGACCCGCGAGGGCGTGCTGCAGGTCGAGCTCGCGGCGCTGAGCTACCAGCGCACGCGGCTGGTGCGCGCCTGGACCCATCTCGAACGCCAGCGTGGCGGGCTCGGCTTCGTCGGCGGACCCGGCGAGACCCAGATCGAGGCCGACCGGCGTGCGATCGACGAAGAGGTCGTGAAGATCCGCCGGCAGCTCGAAAAGGTGGTGAAGACGCGCGAGTTGCACCGCGCGGCACGGCGCAAGGTGCCCTTCCCGATCGTGGCGCTCGTCGGCTACACCAACGCCGGCAAGTCGACGCTCTTCAACCGCATGACCGGTGCGGAGGTCCTGGCCAAGGACATGCTTTTTGCCACGCTTGACCCGACGATGCGCGGTGTCGAGCTGCCGTCGGGCAAGAAGGTGATCCTGTCGGACACCGTGGGTTTCATCTCGGACCTGCCGCCGCAGCTCGTCGCGGCGTTTCGCGCGACGCTGGAGGAGGTGCTGGAGGCCGACCTGATCCTGCATGTGCGTGACATCGCCCATCCCGAGACCGAGGAGCAGGCGGCCGATGTCGGCGAGATCCTTGAAAGCCTAGGGGTTTCGGAAGACGTGCCGATGTTCGAGGTCTGGAACAAGATCGACATGCTGGCCCCGCCGCTGCGAGAGGCGCTCCTGGTCCAGGACGCCCGCCGGCCCGAGGTCCATGCCGTCTCGGCGCTGACCGGAGAGGGGCTGGCGGCATTGCTCGACGCGATCACCACTGCGCTCGATGACGAGCGGCACGAGGCCGAGCTGGTCCTGCCCTTCACCTCCGGCCGCGCGCGGGCCTGGCTCCACCGTGAGGGCGTCGTCGTGACAGAGGCCGACGGCGAGGACGGTCACCACGTCACCGTGCGCTGGAGCGCGCGGCAGAAGGCGGCGTTCGAGGCGCTCCGGGACACGAACGGCCAATCCGGCTGAAGCCGCCAGGTCCGGCGCAGCGGCCTGGGCGGCTACGGCGTACCGGCCGGTGTAAGGACCATGATCCCGGTCGCCGCGGCGCGCGCGAGTTCGGGGTCGAGCGACATCGGCACATATTCGCCACGGCGCCACAGCACGCTCAGATCGTCGTAGTGCCGGCTGAGAGGATGGCCCGACTGCCCGGTCGAGATGATGAAGACCGAACTGTCGGGATCGGCAAAATCGTAGACCCCGCGGTAGCCAGCGCCGTTCACGTTGAGAAACGGCTCGTCGCCGCTGCCGGCGGTGAGCCCGCGATCGAGCGTGTGGTCTCCGCCGCTCTTCGACTGGCGGATGTTGACGACCCATTTGAGGAACGGCGTGCGGCCCAGCACCGGATGATCCTGCGCCGCCTGGTGGGCGTCGCCCCAGCGCCAGCTCTCGACGTTCGACCCGTAAAGTTCCGACAGTTCAAGAACCGCGTCGTCGAGCGCGAGACTCGCAATATCGGCACAGGTCTCGAGCGGTGCGGACTGCATCACGTCGCACCAGCGCGAGGCGCCGTCAATGTCGCGGTAGACGCGTTCGATGAACAGCGGCTCGACATGGGTGAAGGACTCGGCCAGCGGCCCGAGCTCGTCGCGGATCAGCCGGTTTTGCAGCGCGTTGACCCAGGCCGCGTAGATCAGCGGTTCGGGCAGGTGTTCGTTCATGTCGCCGTCCCATTCGGCCAGCACTTCGAGCGCGGTTTGCCGCAGTCGTTCCTGCGTACCGGTGGGCGCGGCCTCGCCGGTGAACCAGAGGTCGGCCGCGATCAGCGGCAGCAATGTGCGGGCGACCGGTGACACGGTGTCGAGCTGGGCGGCAATGAAGCTCTCGCGGCTGTGGACCTCGCGTTCCTGCATCAGGCGTGTCCAGCGCTGAACCCGCTGGGTATCGCCCCATCGAAAGGTGACATGGTTCGGGAAGGGACGGTCGACGGTCTTGTTGTTGGTGTTTCCGACGATGCCGCCCTCGGGGTCGAGGAAGCGCGGATTGGCCGAATAGGCCATCCGTCCGGTCCAGCGGTTCTCCGGTTTCCAGCCGAGCGCGGGCAGGCGGCCCTGACCCTGCATCGCGGCTGGGCGCTCGGGCATCGCGCCGAACATCACCATGCCGATCCCTTCGGCATCCGCCATGACCACGTTTTGCGCCGGCGCGACAAAATCCTTGCCCGCCTCGATACCGTCCTCGACCGTTTGGGCGTGCATCAGTTTCATTGCCGAGGTCATCGACTTGTCTGCCGGATCGAGCGCGGTCCAGCTCAACGCCGCGACATGGCCGGGCGGGGTGACGGAAGCGAGGTCGAAGTGGGAACCGGGAATGATCGGGCCATTGTCGCTCCACCGGAGCGTCACGGTAATCGGCGGTGCGTCCTTGACCTCGATGATGGACCGGCGATTGACGAAGGGCTTCCAGCCGTCCGCGGTCCGGTAGCGTTCTGGATCGGCGGGGTTGAGCTCCTCCATCCGGATGTCCTGATCGTCGAGCCAGGCGGTGCTGATCCCCCAGCCGAGCCCGGCATTGCGCCCGGTGAGGACGGCGGGAATGCCCGGAATCGTTCCGCCGATGACCCCGCCGGTCTCGAGCTCCAGGCGCGCGAGGTACCAGAGCGACGGCGCGCTGAGATCGAGATGCGGGTCATTGGCCAAAAGCGAGCCGCCGGCGGCCGAGCGGTTCGGCGCGGCGGCCCAGGCATTGGAGGCGCCGGCGAACGGCAAACGGGCGACGGGGGATAGAATGTCCTGTTCCGGCTCGAGCGCGGCGAAGGAACGCTCAACGCCCGGCATCAGGCTCGCGTAGGGCGGCAACGCGGCCACGCCCTTGCCGGGAACGTCGGGCATCAGGTCGCGCACCCAGTCCTGCGACAGGAGCGACAGTCGCGCCGTCAGGACCTCGGATTCGATCTGCCCGCTCGCGCGCATCGCCATCAGCTTCAGGATCGCGATGGAATCGGCCGGCTGCCAGTAGGGGATCTCGTTCGAGAAGAGGAAGAACTCAGGCGCGCCGCGGCCCTTCGCCTCGGCATTGATGATACCGATCCAGGCGTTGACGCCCTTGGCATAGGCCTCGAGCGACGCCTTCGTCGCCTCGTCCTGCGCCGCGACAGACTGAACCGCGAGGCCGTAGAGATCGAGCCGACGCATCAGTTCGTCGGTCTTGACGCTCGCGGTCCCGAAGATCTCCGCGAGCCGGCCTTGCGCGGTGCGGCGCATCATCGTCATCTGCCACAGCCGGTCCTGCGCGTGGACGAAGCCGAGCGCGAAGAAGACGTCGGGATCGCTAGCGCCGAAAGCATGCGGCACGTTGGCGGTGTCGCGCACGATCTCGACCGGGGCGGTCACACCGGCGACGCGGAAGTCCTCGTCATAGTCGGGAAGCGATCGCGACGCGAAATAATAGCTCAGTCCCAATCCTGTCGCGGCCAGAACGACCAGCGCGGTGAAGATACGCAGAAGCCAGCGAAACACGGTTGCCATGAAGGTCGGGCTCGGATCAGGTCACAAGACGGCGCGCCCGATGCCGGCGCCGCCCCATGGGACCGGTTGACGGCACGGGCAGGGCGGTTAACTAGGGCAGAACGGGCTGAACCGCAATGATCTTGGGAGGATGTGATGGCGAGGTTGGCATTTCTCGGCTTGGGCGTGATGGGCTTTCCGATGGCCGGTCACCTCGCGGCCAAGGGGCATGAGGTCACGGTCTACAACCGCACGCCCGCGAAGGCCGCCGCCTGGGTTGCCAAACATGGCGGCGCCGCGGCCCCGACGCCGGCGGAAGCGGCCAGCGGCGCCGATTTCGTGATGGCCTGTGTCGGCAATGACGACGACCTGCGCATGATCTGCACTGGCGAGGGCGGCGCCTTCGCGGGAATGGCGAAGGGCGCGATCTTCGTCGACCACACGACGGTCTCGGCCGCCGTGACCCGCGAACTGGCGGCCAGCGCCGCCGAGCTCGGGATCGGCTATGTCGACGCACCGGTCTCGGGTGGCCAGGCGGGGGCCGAGAACGGCGTCCTTTCGGTGATGTGCGGCGGCGCGGAGGCGGATTATGCCCGCGCCGAGCCGGTCATCGCCGCCTACGCCCGGATCTGCCGCCGTCTTGGCGACACCGGCGCGGGGCAACTCGCCAAGATGGCCAACCAGATCTGCATCGCCGGCCTCGTCCAGGGCCTTTCGGAGGGGCTCCACTTCGCTGAGAAGGCCGGGCTGGACATCGAAGGCCTCGTCGAGGTGATCAGCCAAGGCGCGGCCGGGTCGTGGCAGATGGTGAACCGCCACAAGACCATGGCCGAGGGGAAGTTCGACTACGGTTTCGCGGTCGACTGGATGCGCAAGGACCTCGGCATCTGCCTCGCGACCGCGGACGAGAACGGCGCGAGCCTGCCGGTCACGGCACTCGTCGACCAGTTCTACAAGGACGTGCAGAAGATGGGTGGCGGCCGCTGGGACACGTCGAGCCTGATCGCCCGGCTCAGAAAGCTGGACTGACCGGCGGCGGCGGAAGGGGGCGGTGCCCCCATCCCCGCTTGCGCGGGGATTCCCCCGGAGTTTATCAGGACGGTGTTGCCGCACAGTTCTGACCTTGGAGTAATCACAGCGTGAATCCATGCGGTTGGACGAGCCGCATGAGCAAACCGACGCCCGCCTGCTACCGCGCCACGAACTGGTCCAGCTACACCGCTTCGCTTCGCAAGCGCGGGTCGCTTCCGATCAGGTTGGACAAGGACATGACCTGGCGCGCACCGCATGACGGCGGCCCCGGTCGCCCTGCCGTGTTCTCGGATGCGGCGATCCAGCTCTGTCTGACCGTCAAGGTCCTGTTCAAGCGGCCGCTCCGGCAAACGACCGGGAGGGTGGCCAGCTTGCTCAAGATGGCGACCCTCGACCGGGCAGGGCCGGATTGCACCACCCTTTACCGACGTCAGAAGGCACGGGCCGTCCAGATCCCGTATCGGCGTGCCGATGGCCCCCTGAACCTGCTGGTGGACAGCACCGGGATCAAGTTCCGCGGCGATGGCGAATGGCAGGCCAGAAAGCACGGTTTTCAGGGCCGACACCAATGGCGCAAGGTGCATCTGGCCGTGGACACCGCCACTTCGGACATCCGGGCGGTGGAGTTCACCTCGAGTGGCGATGGCGACAGTCCGGTCTTGCCGGACCTGCTCGATCAGATCCCCGAGGGCGAAGACATCGGCAACGTGACCGCCGATGGCGCCTATGACACGCGCCGCTGCCACACTGCCATCATCGACCGGCAAGCCACTGCGATCATCCCGAACCGCAAGAACGGTCGGCTCCGGAAAGAGGACTGCCCGGCCGCGATCGCCCGAAATGAAACCCTGCGCGCCACCCAACACTACGGCAGGGCGTTCTGGAAGCGATGGACGGGATACCATGTCCGAAGCCGGATCGAGGCGAAGATGCGGTGCCTCAAGGCCTTCGGTGAACGCATCGCGGCAAGAGACCCCGACCGCCAGAGCGCCGAAATCCAGCTCCGCATCGCACTGATGAACCGCTACTCGGCCCTCGGAACGGCCGACATCATTCGCGTGACCTGACGCTGATCGGGAAAGGGGCCATCATGCCTCAGGCGTGAGTTGCGCAACAACGCCATCAGAGCCACTCATCTTGGTCACTCCGTCATGGTATTACTTTGCGCAGGTCGGAACTGACGTCAGATAGTCGAACGGCAAGAATTCTGCAAAAGGCACCAGTGCATTATGGGTTTCGTCAATCAGGTTATTGTATTCGCGGACGATCCGGCCCTCCGGTGTCACCTCCATCACCCGCCCCTGCATTGAAGAGGTGATCATCCAGTTGCCGTTCGGCAAAATCTGATGGGCTCCCATTATGAAGCTAAAAAAATCCAGACCCGTGCCCAGAAGCGCATCCTCGGTACGTCCGGTTCGGGGATCGAGGCGAATGATGTTTGACCGGAACCTGTCCATATTGTTTGAAAAGACTGTGATCGTACCGTCAATATTGAAGTCGGGGTCATGCTGGTCGTTCCAGGGACCATAGGCTACCCATTTGACCTCCCCCGTCCGGCGGTCGATCACTGCCAACATGTCGATGTTGCGCATGCTGACCAAGAGATCCCCAGGCGCGAACTGCGGGAAGGCTGCGGCCATAGTTGGCAAAAGCTCCTCGATATCGTTCGGATGGAACAGGTCAGCCTTTTCGTTCTCGCCCATATCTCGGTCGAATGAGAAATTCTCCGGCATTCTGAGCGCAAGCGAATTGGACGCGGAAATACCGATGACGTCGTCAATAAGGTCGATAGATTCAAGGATGTCGCCAGTTTCGGGGTTAAATCTGACCATCTTTTGGTCTTGCCCGCCATCCCAGCGTGACGCCTGCCACGTCCAATAACCTTCATGCCCTGCCGTGAACGAATGGTGGTAGACTTGATCGATGCGGGACCAGATCACGCGACCGCAAGGGTCGAAGCGTGCCATTCCCATAGCGGTGTCCCAGCTTGCAATCACCGAACCATCGGGAAGCATGGCTACCGCATGCACGAATTCACCCGGGTTGCCACTGTCGAACACAAGTGAATAGTCGATCGGAACCGAAAGAACGACTTCTCCAGACGGGTCCAGAAGATCGACAAAGTATCTCACACGATCCGCGTCAAAACGGTTGATTAACCAATAGCCCGAAGCGATGGCAGCCTCATCATGAACGACATGGCGCTCGTTCGCCGCGTCGGGGCGGCGGCGAAAGAATGTATAGGGTGGCAGGATGCGACCGGTGGCCCGAAAGGATCGGACCGCAGACCTGAATTCATCGGTTTTCTGCCATGGCCACCAGTCCTTATGCGTCGACCACATACCGACACAGAACGCGGCCAGAAGCGAAAGAAACAGGCCCGACAAGATCGAAACGGTTTTCGCGCTCATCTTCTACATTCCATGAGACGACAACGGGCAGCACCGCCGACTCGAACGATAGTGCGTATGGTTGTAGCATGCGACCTCGGGCGCTTCGCAAGGAAGAATTGGCAGACATTCGGAAACAATAAGCGCCATTCTCTTGTATTCCTTTAAATGTCGTTGTCGACAGATTCTAACCAGTTTCCGAACCAGCCGCGACGTCGGATTTAGGCCGCTCAGAGCTGTCGCCACACTTCAAGAGCGGCAGTGCGGTTGAGCTTGAAATTGCGTCTGGAGGAGACGTTGCGTTCCCTGTTGAAGAGGTTGTAGACGGTGGCCTGAACGGCGGCGAACATCTGCAAACTTCGCATCCGCCTGAACCGCAGCATCGCCCGCTCCCGTCGTCGGAATGGTGAGTGCGCGTTCTCCGCTCGGCTGTCGAGCCAGCGTCCTGTTGTCTGGAGATCGGCGGCTCCGAGGTCCTTGAGAGCGGCGCGATACGAGCGGAGCAGGTCCGTGACGATCTCCCGCGGCAGGCCAAAGCGCTTAATTGATTTCTTCAGAAATTTCATAGCGGCGCGCTTGTCCCGGCGTTTGGTGACGACCGCCTCCAGAACTTCGCCCTCGTGATCCACGGCGCGCCAGAGGAAACACCGCTTCCCGTTGACCTTCACGAACACCTCGTCCAGATGCCAGCGCCAGGTCGAGAATGCGCACATGCGATCGACACCCCTGCGCTCGATCTTGGCGGCGAACATCGGGCAGCCGAGCCACCTCTCTCCGGGATTCCCACGCGCGCCCGAAAATGAGTCTTTTCTGGTGCGGTGCAAATTTGATACTGTCACAAAGTACGCAAGCGCCTAAGTCCTTCGGACTGATGCTGGGATTGTAATACCTGCAATCGTGGCGGCGGACTAGGATCGCATTTTATTTGTCACTTGTCCGAAAGGATTTGAATAATGAGAATTCGGATGACGTCAAGCCATGCTTTAATAAACACAATGCTTGGTTTGTCGCTGGCGGCACTAACGCCAAACTCAGCTCTTGCCTACATTGGCCCCGGCGCGGGTCTTGGCGCCATCGCCGTGACCATAGCCGTCGCATTCGGTTTCCTTCTTCTTCTGATCGGGCTTGTCTGGTACCCGCTCAAACGACTGTTGAAGAGAGAAACAGGCGGCAGTAAGGCGAAAGACAAGTCGGAGTGATCGTCGACGCCGTAGTTTCGCTACTTGCGGTTGGAGCCTTTGCTTTCGCCCTCAAGGGCTTGGCAATCGTCGGCGTTGCAAGAGAAGCATTGAATCTGGCCGCGGCTGGTGTCTCGGCGATGCTTGACCGGGAGCTCGATGACCTTGGGAAAGAAGCTGCTGTCCGACGCGCAGGCTTCGGCCTGATCAAGTCCGCATTCAGTATTTTCTGGCGTTTCGGTCTGACTCTCGCCGCAGCTGCCGTTCCGATTTTCGTCGCAGAACTCGTCGGGCTCGCCTCCAGCGTGGATGTGATCAACTTCATGCTGCAATGGGAGTACATTCTCGGCTTATCGATACTGGGCGTTCTACTGTCCGAGTTTATTAGACGCCGACAAAGCCCATCCGTAAAAGAAGACGCCGCGGCGAACCGCTACTCGACTGCGGACCGCTTGATCCACATGATCGCGTTCTCCCACCCGAAGGTTCTGAAATCAGCATCCCGGCTAGAGGATGCACTTATGCCGATAACTGCGGAGCAGGCTTCATTTCGACCCATTTTCATCACGTCGTTAGCCAGAGCCGGCACAACCGCTGTCTTAAATGCAATTTATGATATGCCAAGTATAGCCACGCATACTTATCGTGACATGCCCTTCCTCACCGCACCCCGGCTTTGGAACCTACTCGCAGGAGGCAGTAGCAGAACTGTCGAACGCCGGGAGCGCGCCCATGGCGACGGTCTCGAAATTGACCTCGACAGCCCCGAAGCTTTCGAAGAAGTCGTTTGGCAATTGTGCTGGCCGGACAAGTATGGGGAGGCTGGTATCAAGTGCTGGGATGAGACAGATAGAGAAAATAAGAGTGAGCAATTTCTCTTTCACCACATGATCAAGATAATCAATGCGCGGGTATATCGGGGCGAAGTTTCCTCTTTTCAAAATGCACGATATTGCTCAAAGAACAATGCCAACATCGCGCGCATCCCGTTCTTGAAATCCGCCTTCCCCAATAGCCAGATTGTCGTCCCGATAAGGCAGCCAGGTGCCCATGCGGCTTCGCTACTGCGACAGCATCAAAACTTCAGTAAATTGCATGACCAGGACGCATTCATTCGTCGATACATGCGTGATATTGGTCACTTTGAATTCGGACAGCTTCATAAACCTATTCTGTTTCCAGGCGTTGAATCGAACGGCTACGATCGATCTTCGGGAAATTATTGGCTGCAGTATTGGATTCATGCTTTTCGCGAAATTCTAAACTATCAAGAGACCTGCATATTCGTGCTTCAGGATGATCTTCGCTCGTCACCACAGCGGACCATGGAGGACTTGTGCATGGCTTTGGGTCTGCACCAATCCACTTTGCAGTTTTCCCGCTATTTTCGTTCCGAGCCCGATCAAGCTGTGCCGGGGCTGTTTGACCAGGAACTGTACGATGAGGCGGAAACTCTTTATCGGGGGATGGAAGCTGTTGCGAAACGTCAGAGCGCGGGCATCAGGGCTTCTGCGCAGTATTTGTAAGGGTCTTTTCAGAGGGAATTCCGTTGAGTGGGGCAGGGCGGTTTCGTAGGTGATAGGTCTCGGCCTCTGGTCCATTGGGACGAAGCTTTCTGGCGCGGGCGGTCGGTCGCCGAGCGAGCTGTGCGGCCTGACGGTGTTGTATTGGCGCCGCCATCGCTCGATCAGGATTTGCGCTTCCCTACCGGTGCTGCCCGAGTGTACGGCAGGCGTGGCGCTCGGATACGCCGAGCGTCTGCCGCACATGGTCGATGCACTTGCGGCGGCGCGAAGGGCTCAGAAGTTTTCTCGTGCCGCCTCGCTCAGGATCATCTTGTCCAGCGTCAGATCCGACAGCGCACGCCGCAAACGCGCATTCTCCTGCTCCAGCTCCTTAAACCGCTTCGGTTGATCCCGGCTCATGCCACCGTATTCACGGCGCCACCGATAGCATGTCTGCTGCGTCACGCCGACCTGCCGAACCGCGTCGCCGCTTTTGCCGAGTGGCGCGTCCCCCGCGCGGGACAAGGGACAACCATCCTGTCCTTGGAGAGACTACTTCGAATTCGTCTGCCAGCGCCGCCTCACGTCTTCAACGGATAGCGGTCCGGCTCCTCAAACACGTCAAGCACCACCGTCCCCGCCTCGATGCGCGCGGAGTGAATCGCCCCTGAAGGGATCGCGTAGCTCTCGCCCGGCCCGCAATCTCTTGTCTCGCCTTCGATTGTGAGGGTCACGCGGCCTTTCAGAACGATGCCCCACTGGCCCTTGTGGGAATGCGGCGGCAGGTTGAGGTCGCGGTGGAACGTGAAGAAGACCGCGAGCCCGTCATCCGAGCGTAATACGTTCGTCGTGACCACCGCCTCGGGGAACGGAATGTCGACGGCGGGAAATCGGCGCATGAAATCGGCAAGGGGCATCGGTCGGATCCTTCGATCGTCGGCATCGGCCGGACTACTAGCACAGTGAAGCCAAGAGTCCCTATCGTATCAAGCGACAGAAACGCCCATGCCGACTTGCCGTGGGTTTCCGCCCGAGACTTTCCGGAAAGCGCCCGCGCTTCGGCCCATCGAAGCCCTCTGTCCCGGCGTGGCGGTAACGGAGCCCTTTATGAAGACGGAGGCGGGGATCAACGGCTCGCTCCGACGGATAAATCGCGACCTGCACTTGTCGCGCCTTCCCGAGTGCTGTGCCCTCGCCCATAACCGGGATCACCTCCTGTGCTACAGGGGAATCGTTGCGCGCACGACGGACGGCGGTTTCATGCCGGACTGGATCGGGACGCCCGCGGCCGTCGACGAGATGCTCGACCGGACGCGCATGCTCATGCCGCCGATCGGCTGCACGTTCTCGGACCGCGCCCGGCCCGCATCTCCGAGGCAAGGGGCTTGCGCGGCGGAGCAAATCGTCCTATACGCGCGCCACTTCACAGGCGAGGCTTGGGCCCTCGGGGGAGACATCCCCGAAAGGTCCGCCGGTTGTCCCGGACTTGATCCGGGACCTCATGCTTCGCCGAGGCGCAAACCGGAAAGGAAATGGACATGGCGCTCCCCGATTTCTCCATGCGTCAGCTTTTGGAAGCTGGCGTTCACTACGGCCACCAGACCCAGCGCTGGAACCCGCGGATGTCGGAATACATCTACGGCGACCGCAACGGCATCCACATCATCGACCTGACGCAGACGGTGCCGATGCTCGACGCCGCGCTCAACGTCATCCGCGAGACGGTGGCCAAGGGCGGCCGCATCCTCTTCGTCGGCACCAAGCGTCAGGCCGCCAAGCCGATCGCCGATGCCGCGGAAAAGTGCGCGCAGTACTACATGAACCACCGCTGGCTCGGCGGCACGCTGACCAACTGGAAGACCGTCTCCCAGTCGATCGCGCGCCTCAAGCAGATCGACGAGGTTCTGGGTTCGGGCGCCGAGGGCCTGACCAAGAAAGAGCGTCTGGGCATGGAGCGCGAGCAGGCGAAACTCCAGGCCTCGCTCGGCGGCATCCGCGAGATGGGCGGCGTTCCCGACCTGCTGTTCGTGATCGACGTGAACAAGGAAGACCTCGCCATCCTCGAAGCGCAGAAGCTCGGGATCCCGGTCGTCGCCGTCGTCGACACCAACTGCTCGCCCAAGGGCGTTGACTACGTCATCCCCGGCAACGACGACGCCGCCCGCGCGATCGCGCTCTACTGCGATCTCGTCAGCCGCGCCGCGCTGGACGGCATGTCGGCCCAGATGGGCGCCGCCGGCATCGACATCGGCGCGCTCGACGAGGCGCCGACCGAGGAAGCGGTCGCCGAAGAGGCCTGACCGGAACCCGGTGGGGCGTGTCCGAGCGCCCTGTCATCCTACCTTCATCGGGCGGGGGTACTCCCCGCCTGACCTATTGAGAAATCTTCGAAGGAGAGCCGACATGGCGATCACCGCACAAATGGTGAAAGAGCTGCGCGAGTCGACCGGCGCGGGCATGATGGACGCCAAGAAGGCGCTGACCGAGACGAATGGCGACATGGAAGCCGCCGTCGACTGGCTGCGCACCAAGGGCCTGGCCAAGGCCGCCAAGAAGGCCGACCGCGTCGCCGCCGAGGGCCTGATCGGCGTTGCCGTCAAGGACGGTCGCGGCGTCGCCGTCGAGATCAACTCGGAAACCGACTTCGTCGCCAAGAACGCCGACTTCCAGGACATGGTCCGCGAGATCACCAACATCGCGCTCCAGACCGGCGAGACGCTGGAGGTCCTGAAGGCCACGCATCTGAACGGCAAGCCGGTGGAAGACGTCCTGACCGACGCGATTGCTCGCATCGGCGAGAACATGACGCTGCGCCGGATGCACGTTCTCGAAGGCGACACGGTCTATTCCTACGTCCACTCGGCCGCGGCCGAAAGCATGGGCAAGATCGGCGTCCTCGTCGCGCTGAAAGGCCCGAAGGACAAGGCAGAGGCGATCGGCAAACAGTTCGCGATGCATATCGCCGCGACCTCGCCGCTCGCTCTGAACGAGGCGGCTCTCGATCCGGCAGTCGTCGAGCGTGAGCTTCAGGTCCAGACCCAGAAGGCGCTGGAGGAGAACGCCGCGTCGGCGAAGCCGAAGCCCGATCAGGTGATCCACAACAACATCATTCCGGGCCGGATGAAGAAGTTCCTTTCTGAAAACACGCTGCTTGGCCAGCAGTTCGTGATCAACCCGGACGTGACGGTCGAACAGGCCGCCAAGGATGCCGGCGTCGAGATCACCGGCTTTGCCCGCGTCGCCGTGGGTGAAGGCATCGAGAAGGAAAAGGAAGATTTCGCCGCCGAGGTCGCCAAGACCCGAGGCGCCTGACACCTCGTCAGGATCACCATCGACGAAGGGCCGGGGTGCACCCGGCCCTTTTTCTTTTCGGGGAGTGCCAGCAGTCGGCCGATGATCGGCATGGCTGGGTCCGGAGGGTGCGTAACGCCCCCCCCCGGACCCGGGACCCGGATTTCCGGGGTTTGAGCCATTATCCGGAATGTCTGGCGATTTCCCGGGCAGGCCCTACCAAGGCACCACTCACTGAACGTCGTCACGATGCCTGATCTGCTGCGGTCCCGGCTGATGCAGATCAACGGAAGAGCGAAAAACTCTCGTTGCGGCGAAGCGGAGTGAAGACAGAACCGGAAGGGCGGCGCCTCCGATCGATGGAGACGCCGCCCTGAGACGCGCCGACGCCTGTTGGGGATTGGGACAGGGCGCGCTTTAATGACGGACCAGCCAGCCCATGAAAACGACCAACTGGTCCGCGTCCGGTTTCCCGGCACCCCCGTTTCCCCCGCAAATGCGGGTTGGTCCCGGGAGCTGTTCCTGGCCAATGCCACCACTTGCGGAACACCCCCACGTTGCCCATTTCTCCGCAGCCTTGGCTGATTCATATCAACCAGATTCAAGGATGTTTTGGTTCCGGCAGCGGACCGACCGAAAAAGCGGGGGTTTATAGGGCGGGTGGTGCGCCTCGCCACGAGACGCACCACCCTATAGCCGCGCCAGCACCTGTTGGGGATGAGGACAGGGCGCGTCTTCGTGTCGAACCTGCCAGATGAGAAAGCATCCGGCAGGCCCAACTTCCGGTTTCCCGGGCCCCTCATTCCCCCGCAAACTGCGGGATGGTCCGAGGGAGCAGTTCCTGGCCAATGCCACCACTCACGGAACGATTAGTATATTGCAGGTTTACCATGCGTAACGAAAGTATGGGAATCCATACCCGCCTGAATTGTAACGGAGTCTTGAGCGGTCGTCGCAGATATAGAGGACCTTCCGGCTCCAAACCGAAAATTGTCCCGCCCCTCGAAACAATGTGGCGCCGGATTACTCCGGAAGCATGAAGATCTGATTCTGGAACGAGGCTTTCAGGACCGCCTGGGCCGTCGTCTCGACGTCCAGCGCCTCGCGCGCCAGGCGGAGGTGCTTCTCGACCGTGGCCGGCGTCAGCCCCATGATGGTTGCAATGTCCTGCATGGTCTTGCCGTCGCCAACCCATTCCAGCGCCTCGCGCTGGCGCGGCGTCAGCGCGCGTCGCGACGAAGCGAAGGGCATCGCCGTGATCCGGAGGTGCGTGATGTTGTTGATCACCGCGATCTCCGACCCGAACTCCTCCCACATGGCGTCGACCTCGAACTGCCGCAAGCCGGGCCTCGCGCAAAGACCGATGGCGCCCTTCGCGCGTACGGAGACGTCCCGGAAGCTGATCGAGTAGCCGGCCCGGATATTGTAGCGGAAGTTCAGGTCGATGATCCGTTTCTCGATATCGGTGAGTTCTCGGCTCGCGGCCACCTCTTCGATCAGCCGCCAGGAACAGGCGCCCTCGCTCGCGGCAGCCCATTTCACCATCGGCGCGTCATTGAACAGGCCGGACTTCACGAACAGGTCGAGATACCGCTGCTCGTGGTTCGACAGGACGAGGAGGTCGTCGGCATTGCCGAAGGATGTCGACGTCCGGAACCGGGTGAACCCGTAGAGCAGGCGGTCGAATCCGTATTCCGCCATCTTGGCGAGGTGAAGCGACCAGATCTCCTCGATGGTTTCGGCTTCGATGACACGTTCGAGATGCGGGATGAGCGGGGAGGGCGGCTTCATCCACACCTCCGTGCGGAGGTCTGACCGCGGCCGCAGCCGCCTGCGCGCGGCGCGGCAGCATGATCACGGACAACCGTGCGTAGGGCCAATTGAATCAACGAAGCCATGACACTATCCCCGCTCAATTTGTGGCATGCCGCCTGAGCACTGTCGAGAGGAGCCACTTTCCATTTCAACTGTTCGTGATACCTAATGCGGCATACAACCTGAGCGGAGCCTGCAATGACGGATGGACATTGGGACGTTGTGATCGTCGGTGGCGCGGTGACCGGCGCCGCGACGGCCTGGTGGTTGCTCGGCATGGCGCCCGATCTGAGGGTCTTGGTGGTCGAGAAGGACCCGACCTACGCCCGCGCCGCGACGGCGCTGTCGGTGGCCTCGGTGCGCCAGCAGTTCTCGAATCCCGTGAACGTCATGATCTCGCGCTTCGGTGCCGCGTTCATCCGCGACTTCGGCGCGCGGATCGGCCCGGAGGGTGGGGTTCCCTCGCTCGGCCTGAAGGAGAACGGCTACCTGTTCCTGACCGGAACCGAATCGGGCGCCGCCGTTCTCGAGGAACTGGCCGAGATGCAGCGCGGGCTCGGTGCCGCGACCGAGGTGCTCGGCCGGGCGGAGCTCGCGCGGCGCTATCCGTGGATGCAGCTCGACGACGTGGTTGCGGGCAGTATCGGCGCGCGTGACGAGGGCTGGTTCGACAACATGGGAATGTTGAACGGGTTCCGGGCGGGCGCCAGGGCGCGCGGCGCGGTCTTCGTTCATGACCGGGTCTTGGGCCTGGAGCGAGCGGGCGGGCGCGTCTCGGCCGCAATGCTCGAAGCCGGGGGCAGGGTCACCGCCGACGCCTTTCTCTGCGCGGCCGGCACCGGCTCGACCGAGATCTGCGCGATGGCGGGCATTGCGCTTCCCGTCGAGCCGCGCAAGCGCACGGTCTTCGTCGTCGACGCGCCGAACGCCCGGCACGCCGACGCGCCGCTGATCATCGACCACACCGGGATCTACCTGCGCCCCGAACATGGGGCCTGGATCACCGCGACGGTGCCGTTCGACGATGGACCCTGCGACGAGGCGGACTGGGAGCCCGATCACGCCCAGTTCGAGGACCTGATCTGGCCGCGGCTCTACAACCGGAGCGAGGGTTTCGACGCGGTTAAGGTGATGCGGTTCTGGGTCGGTCACTACGACTACAATCGGCTGGACCAGAACGCGATCCTGGGGCGCTGGCCGGGGATCGAGAATTTCCATGTCGCGACCGGCTTTTCCGGGCATGGCCTGCAGCAGGCGCCCGCGGTGGGACGCGGCATGGCGGAACTGATCCTTACGGGGCGCTACGAGACGCTCGACCTCTCGCCGCTCGGGCCGGAACGCGTGCTGGAGAACCGGCCTTTCCTCGAACGTGCCGTCGTCTGACGCGCCCGCCGGTTCAAAGCTTGTCGACAGGAACCTTGAGATAGGTGCCGCCATCCTCGTCGGGCGGCGGCATCCGGCCCGCCCGCATGTTCACCTGCAGGGACGGGATGATCAGTTTCGGCATGTCGAGCGTCCTGTCGCGGGCTTCTCGCAGGGCAACGAATTCCTCGGCCGATCGCGACCCGCCGATATGGACGTTGCGCGCCTTCTCCTCGCCGACCGTCGTCTCCCAGGCGTAGTCGTCGCGGCCGGGGGCCTTGTAGTCATGGCCGACGAATATCCGCGTCGCGTCCGGCAGGGCGAGGATCTTCTGGATCGAGTCGTAGAGCATTCCGGCCGAGCCGCCGGGGAAATCGCAGCGCGCGGTGCCGAAATCCGGCATGAAGAGCGCGTCGCCGACGAAGGCCGCATCGCCGATCACATAGGTCAGACAGGCGGGCGTATGTCCGGGCGTGTGCAGCACCCGACACTCGAGCGCGCCGATCCCGAACCGGTCACCATCGCGAAACAGCCGGTCGAACTGGCTGCCGTCACGCTGGAACTCGGTGCCCTCGTTGAAGACCTTGCCGAAGGTGTTCTGGACAACCGTGATATTCGCACCGATGCCGATCCGGCCGCCGAGACGTTCCTGGATGTAGGGTGCGGCCGAGAGGTGATCCGCGTGGACATGGGTCTCGAGGATCCATTCGACCCGCAGGCCCTTCGCACGGATATGCTCGATCACGCGATCGGCCGAGTTCGTGCCGGTGCGGCCCGAGGCATAGTCGAAATCGAGAACCGAATCCACGACCGCGGCGGCCATGCTGCCGGGATCGACAACGACATAGCTCACAGTGTTGGTTGCCTCGTCGAAAAACGCGGTCACGTCAGGTTTCACGAGCGTCATCGTCTGCCTCCGGGATCGTCTCTACAGGATATGGTCGGTGGCAAACACATATCAAGTAATGAATGTGTTAACCCGAATGCTGACGGTCACGTCAGCGCGCGGACCCGAGCGACGAGTTGGGGCAGGTCGCGGAAATCGTCGAAGACGCCGGTGAAATGGATCTCGGAGCGCGGCACGCGAAGATAGCCGGCGGAGAAAAGCAGAAACGGCAGGCCAGCGGCTTCGGCCGTGCGCGCATCGACCTCGCTGTCGCCGATGAAGAGACCGTGGACACCAAGCGCGGCGCTGGCGGCGCGGAGCGGGGCAGGGTGCGGCTTTCGCTCGGCCAGGGTATCGCCGGCGATGACGCAGTCGAAGAACGGCGCGAGCCCTAGCGCGTCAAGAACCGAGGCCGTCGCCGCGGCGGGCTTGTTGGTGCAGATCCCGAGTCGGTGCCCGTCGGATCTCAGCGTTTCGAGCGTCTCGTGGACATGGGGATAGACCGTCGTGAGCTCGGCGGAGCGTTCGGTGTAGTCGGCCACCAGCCGCCCGGCCAGCGCATCGTGTCGGGCCATGTCGATTCCGCGTTCGGCCATGACGCGGGCCACGAGTATCTTGGCGCCGTCGCCGACGAAGGAGCGGACCTGGTCAGGCGCCATCGGTTGCCGACCCTCGGTCGCGAGCATCCGGTTCACCGCAGCCGCGAGGTCGGGCAAGCTGTCGATCAGCGAGCCGTCGAGATCGAAGATCAGCGCCGGGGCAGGGCTCACGCTGCCTTCCACTTTATGGAGCAGCCCATCGAGGCGACCTGGTGCTCTGGTCCCTTGCCGGTTTCCGCGACCATCCGCATCGCCTCGTAGAGCTCGCGCTTGGCGTCGGGCGCCGCGGCCTGACGGCCAGACGCGTCGAGGCGGCCGCGATACTGAAGCTCCAGTCCGGCGTTGAAGCCAAAGAAGTCCGGTGTGCAGGTCGCGCCGTAAGCCTCTGCAACGGCTTGACTTTCATCGAAGAGATAGGGGAAGGTGAAAGCGTGGCGCGTGGCCTCGGACTTCATGACGTCGAAGCCGTCCTGCGGATAGGCCAGAGCGTCATTCGAAGAGATCGCGGCGACGCCGATCCCGAGATCCTGCAGCGCCTTCGCATCTCGGACGATGCGGTCGATCACCGACTGCACGTAGGGGCAGTGGTTGCAGATGAACATGATCAGGGTGCCCTTCGGGCCCGCGATCTCTCCCAATGACCAATCGCGGCCATCCGTGCCGGGCAGCGTGAAATCCACCGCTTTCCAGCCAAACTCACAGACGGGCGGAGATACTGCCATGGCGTTTTCCTCTATCTTCAGGCGGCTTCGGCCGCCTTGCGGATCGCTGCGATATTCTGGCCGTAGACTTCGGGCTTCGCAACCGAACCACCGGAAAACACGCCCGATCCGGCCACCAGGACATCCGCGCCGGCCGCCGCGACCAGCGGCGCGGTTTCGGGCGTGATGCCGCCGTCGATCTCGATATGGATCGGACGATCGCCGATCATGGCGCGCAAGTTACGAACCTTATCCACTTGGGAATGAATGAATTTCTGTCCGCCGAAGCCGGGGTTCACGGTCATGACGCAAACAAGGTCGACGAGGTCCATGACCGGCTCCAGGACATCCGCGGGGGTTCCGGGATTGATCGCGAGGCCAGCCTTTTTGCCTGTCGCGCGAATGGCTTGCAGCGTGCGGTGGATGTGCGGGCCGGCCTCGACATGGGCGGTGATGATGTCGGCGCCGGCCTCGGCGAAGGCCTCGATATAGGGATCGACAGGCGCGATCATCAGGTGCACATCCATGACCGAGCGGATATGCGGCCGGATCGCCTTGCACATCGCCGGACCGAAGGTCAGGTTCGGCACGAAGTGGCCGTCCATCACGTCGACATGGACCCAGTCGCAGCCTTGATCCTCGATGGCGCGGATCTCCTGGCCGAAATTCGCGAAATCGGCAGAGAGGATCGACGGGGCGATCTTGATCTTGCGGTCGAAGGACATGGAAAGGCTCCGGGATTGCTGACTGGGACCGTCTAGCGGCAAAAGGCGCACAACGCCAGAATGCAGCTTCGCATTGCGGCAAATACTGGCGATGGAGGCGGTCCACGGCCAGTTTCACCCATCTTAATATTACATAATTCTGCTTATCAGATATTTGCATCGAGATCGACGGGCGCGCCCTTCCGCCAGACGCCTGAGAGTTGTAGACTCTCCGTGAGATGTACGAAATCCGCGTCGCGCCCCGGTTTCAGCGCGCCGCATCGATCCGCGATGCCGAGCACCCGCGCCGGAATCCGGCTCGCCATCGCCAGCGCGCGATCGACCGCCACGCCGACATCGTCGCGTAATACCCTGATCGCACGCGCGAAATCGAGATCGGCACCTGCAAGCGTGCCATCCGCGAGCGTCAGCCTTCCATCCCGGCGAAGGATCTCGCGCCCGTTCAGTTCGAAGCGCTCGATCTCGGTCCCGGCCGGCGCCATCGCGTCGGTCACGAGGAAGATTTCGCCCGGCCCGGACTTGGCGGCTAGTGCCGCCGCAATCGCGGCCGGATGCACATGGATCCCGTCGGCGATCAGCCCGGAATCGAGCGCGCCGGTCGCCAGCACCGCGCCGACGAGGCCGGGTTCCCGGTGGCCAAATGGGCTCATTGCGTTGAAAAGATGCGTGGCGAGCCGCGCGCCTGCGGCCACGGCGGCACGGCAGGTCGCGAAATCCGCATCAGTGTGGCCAAGAGACACGATCACGCCGGCCTGAGCCAGCGCCGCTATCTGCGCAACGCTTACGTTTTCCGGCGCCAGCGTCACCATGAGTCGCGGCAACCGCCGCGCCGCGTCGAGAAGCATGGCAAGGTCGCCTTCGCCCATCGGCCGGATCAGCGCTGGATCATGGGCCCCCTTCCGGGCGACGCTCAGATGCGGTCCTTCGAGGTGCAGGCCCGCGACACCGGCTATGCCGGCAGCAATCGCACCCTCGATCGCGGCGATTGCCGCGCGGGTTGTCGCAGGCGTATCGGTGATCAGCGTCGGCAGGATCGTCAGCGATCCAAGCCGGGCGTGGGCTTCAGCGATGCGCGCCACGGTCTCGGTATTCGGCGCGTCGTTGAACATCACGCCGCCGCCGCCGTTGAGCTGCAGGTCGACGAAGCCGGGCGCGAGAATGCCTCCCGAAAGCGCCACCCTACCGGCGCCCTCGGGTCGCGCCTCGGGCGGTAGAACCGCGGCGATCCGGCCCTTGTCGACGAGGAGAGCGCCGGGGCCGAGCCGGTCGCCATCGAAGATCGCCGCGCCGTGGTAGAGCGTCGCCATCATCGCGGCTCCTTCATTACCGCCAGCCGGTCCGCAAGCGCAAGCGCGCCGTCAAGTGCACTGCCCTTCGGCGGGATGATCCGGGCCGCGTGGGTCGACAAGAGCCAGGGCCCATAAGCCGGGCCAAGCCCCCCAACCAGACAAAGCGGCTCGCCCTCGCCATGACCGAGAACAGTGGTCGCGCTATCGATATAGGCGGCCCCCTCGCCCATCAGGCGCCCCGCCACCGTGTCGCCGGCCGACGCGGCAGCGACGATATCCGGCGCGAGCGCGGCGTGGTCGGCCGGAGATGCGTTCAGCCCGAAGGCGGTGATCCCGGCCGCGCCGCCGAACCGCTTCAGCGTGGCCCGCGTCAGATCACTCGACGGCGCGATCCCGTCATGGGCCAGAAGCGTCTCCGTTAGCAGACGGCGGCCGAGCCAGGCACCAGAGGACTGGTCGCCGAGCGCGAACCCCCAGCCGCCGACGCTGCGAATCCTGCCGCCCGTCTGGCGACCGATGAACGAGCCGGTGCCGATCGCGGCGACCGCACCATCGTCCGGCCCGAGCGCGCCTGCGATCGTTGTCGGCTGATCGTCCGTGACGGTGACGCGCGCGAAGGGCAGCCTGGCAGCGACGCGGTCAGCCATGGCTCCGTCCATCACCCCCGCCAGCCCGACATGCGCGACCGCACGCCTCAGCGCCGCCTCTGGCAAGCCGGCGGCCTCCGCGAGGTGCGACAGCAGATGCGCGATCCGCGCCATCGCGCCCGCGAAATCCGAGACATTCGCGGGTCCGCCAATCACATCGACGCGCTTGCCAGAACCGAGGCGCAACGCCGCCCGGCTCGAGGTGCCGCCGCCATCAAGGCCGATCAGGATCGGCGTCTCGGCCATGGTCTCGATTTCATCCTCCCAACTATAAACGGGCTATTGAAGCCGATGGCCAGCTCAGGTGATCACATCCGGTCCCGCGCGCCCGGTCCTGGAACGGATTTCGGCGAGTTCCTCGGCCGCCTCGATGACCGGCGCGAGCGCAATCTGGACATCCTGCCCAAGCCCGTCCGGCCCGGCCACATAGCGTTCGAGATAGAGCCGGATCGTCGCGCCCTCCGTCCCGGTTCCGGACAGCCGCAACACCACGCGCGAGCCGTCGTTGAAGACCACACGCAGCCCCTGCCCCCGAGAGACCGATCCGTCGACCGGATCGGCATAGGTGAAGTCGTCCGCTGCCGCGACCGTCAGACCAGCAACCTCCTGTCCCGGCAGTTCCGCGAGCCTCGCGCGAAGGGTCGCGATCACCGCTTCGGCGGCCTCGGACGGCAGAGCCTCGTAATCGTGCCGGGAATAGTAGTTCCGGCCGTAACGGCGCCAGTGCTTGTTGAGGATTTCCGCAACGCTTTCATTGCGTTCCGCTAGGATGTTCAACCAGAGAAGAACCGCCCAGAGTCCGTCCTTCTCGCGCACATGGTCCGACCCGGCGCCGAAGCTCTCCTCGCCACAAAGCGTCGCGCGGCCGGAATCGAGGAGATTGCCGAAGAACTTCCAGCCGGTCGGCGTCTCATGGCAACCGATGCCGAGCGCCGCGGCCACCCTGTCGACAGCCGTGGAGGTCGGCATCGAGCGGGCCACGCCTTTCAGCCCGTTGCGGTACCCGGGCGCGAGATGGGCGTTGGCCGCGAGCACGGCGAACCCGTCGGAGGGCGCGACGTAGATTCCGCGCCCCAATATCATGTGGCGGTCGCCATCGCCGTCCGACGCCGCGCCGAGATCGGGCGCCTGAGGACCGGACATGCGCTCCACGAGATCATGCGCCCAGGTCGGGTTCGGATCGGGATGCATGCCGCCGAAATCAGGCAGCGGCTCGGCATTGACGACCGTGCCCGGCGCCGCGCCGAGGCGGTTTTCCAGGATCTCGCGGGCATAGGGTCCGGTCACGGCGCACATCGCGTCGAACCGCATCCGAAATCCGCGTGCGAACATCGCGCGGATCGAGGCGAAGTCGAACAACCCTGCCATCAGCGCGGCATAGTCGGCGACCGGGTCGATGACGGAAACCTCCATTCCGCCAACCTCTTGCTCGCCGATCCTCGACAGGTTCACATCCGCTTCATCGGCAATGAAGAATTCTTCGATCGCCATCGTCCGGGCATGGATCGCCTCGGTCACCGCCTCAGGCGCCGGGCCGCCATTGGCGGTGTTGAACTTGACGCCGAAATCCGCTTCCAGCCCGCCGGGATTGTGCGAGGCCGACAGGATGATCCCGCCATCAGCGCCGTTCAGCCGGATCAAGTGCGAGGCAGCAGGTGTCGAAAGAAGCGCATTCTGCCCGACGATCACCCGCTTCGCGCCGTTGGCCGCAGCCATCTTCAGAATCACTTGGGCCGCGCGATCGTTGAAATAGCGACCGTCACCCCCGACCACATAGGTCTTGCCCTCCGCGCCGCCGGTCGCGTCGAAGATCGACTGGATGAAGGTTTCGAGATAACCCTCTGAAATAAAGACCTTCGTCTTCTTTCTCAACCCCGAGGTGCCGGGCTTCTGCCCGTCGTTCGGACGGCACGTCACACGCATCATTCACTCCCTCCCGGCGCCGGTTCCGGCCCTACATCAGGCTGGTCACCCAGAGGATCGTGGCATCCTCGGCGCTCAGCGAAATCACATTGTGGCCCATCGTCGCGTCATAGTAGGCACTGTCGCCGCGCCGCAGGTCGACGGGCTCGTAAAACTCGGTATAGAGCCGGGCAACGCCGGTCAGGACGTAGAGGAACTCCTCGCCGTCATGGCGGACCCAGCCGTCGAACTCCTCGATCGAGCGCGCCCGGATGCGCGCCGTGTAGGGCAGCATCTGCTTGGCGCGCAGCGTGCCGGCCAACAGCCGGTGCTCGTAGGTCGCGGTCGCGTGGGCCTGGCCCTCGGCCGCCTTGGTCACCGCCATGCGCCCCGAGATCTGCGCCTTCGACGGCGGCGTGAAGAGCTGGGGCACGGTGATCGACAGGCCCTCGGCGAGCTTTTTCAACGCCTCGTAAGTCGGTGACATCTGGCCGTTTTCGATTTTCGAGAGCGTCGAGCGCGCAAGCCCCGCCTGCCCCGCCGCCTGCTCCAGTGTCCAGCCGCGCTCCTTTCTCAGGTCGCGCACCCGCTGGCCGAGATTGAGCGGCTCGGTCGGCTCACCCTCGGCGCCGTCGGCGCGGGCGATGCGGATCATTCCGGTCGGGTCGATGTCGCTCATCTGATCATTCCAAGAGTCCTCCCGTGCAATAACGCCATTCCGCCCCGGCTTGCAACGGCTGGGCGGGCGGCGTAGCGAAGGGCATGCGCTCCGTTACCGATGCTCAGCCCTGGCCCGCCTGCCCCGCGCCGTTCAACCTGGCGCGGCATGTGCTCGCGGCCGTCCGGTCACGGCCCGACCATGTCGCGCTGCAGATCCTGCGGTCCTCTGGCACCGAGCGCTGGAGCTACGGCCGGCTCGACGCCGCGGTGCGCGGCGTGGCGACGGGCCTGCTGGAGCGGGGGCTCGTGCCCGGCGACCGGGTGATGCTGCGGCTCGGCAACGGGGTCGCCTTTCCGCTAGCCTTCCTTGGCGCGGTGACGGCGGGGCTGGTGCCGGTGCCGACCGCGTCGGGCCTGACGCCGGGCGAGGTCCGTCGGCTTTGCGCCGCGATCGCGCCGAAGCTGATCGTCGCCGGCGAGGGCATCGCCCTGCCCGACCCTGCCCCCTGCCCGGTCCTGAGCGAGGCCGAACTCCGCGGGTACGAGACGCGCCGGCCCGCCAACTGGGCGCTTGGCGATCCCGACCGGCTCGGCTACGTCGTCTTCACCTCGGGCACCTCGGGCCGTCCGCGTGCTGTCGCCCATGCCCATCGCGCGGTCTGGGCCAGGGGCATGATGGCCGGCGGCTGGACCTGCATAGGCGCCGACGACCGGCTGATGCATGCCGGGGCGCTGAACTGGACCTATACGCTCGGCACCGGCCTCTTCGATCCCTGGGTGGCCGGCGCCACCGCGCTGGTTGCCGCCGAGGGCGTCGCGGCCGAGCAACTCCCGCTTCTGGCGAAGCGATTCGACGTCACGATTTTCGCTGCTGTTCCCGGCGTTTACCGAAAACTCCTCGCGCAGGGACGGCCACTCGCCCTGCCCCGGCTTCGGCATGGACTGTCGGCGGGCGAGAAGCTGCCGCTGTCGATCCGCCAAGCCTGGCGCAGCGCCACGGGCACCGACCTGCACGAGGCGATGGGGATGTCGGAATGTTCGACCTTCCTTTCGTCCTGCCCGCTCCGCCCGGCCCCCGACGGCGCGACCGGTTATGCTCAACCCGGCCGCCGGATAGCGGTTCTCGGGAGCGACGGCGCTCCGGTCGATCGCGGCGAGTCCGGGATCCTCGCCGTCCATCGCGACGATCCCGGACTGTTCCTCGGGACGCTCGAAGGCGATACAATCAACCCGCCTGAAGGGGACTGGTTCCAGACCGGCGACATGGTGACGATGGCCGAAGATGGCGCGATCACCTCCCTCGGCCGGGCCGACGACATGATCAACGCCGGCGGTTTCCGCGTCTCGCCGGCCGAGATCGAAGCCGCCTTGAACACGCATCCCGGAGTCGGCGCCAGCGCGGCGGTCGAACTCAAGGTCAAGTCGGATGCCAGCGTCATCGCCCTTTTCTATACCGGGGAGGCGCTTGAAACCGATCTGGCAGCGCATGCGGAAACCTGTCTCGCGCGCTACAAGCAGCCGCGGCTCTATCTCCGCCGCGACGCCCTGCCGGTGACCGCGAACGGCAAGGTCAACCGCCGCGCCTTGCGTGAGGAATGGAAGGAAACACCATGATCCGGCTCGACATTCTTTCCGACATAGCCTGCCCGTGGTGCTATGTCGGCAAGGCCTATCTCGATCGCGCGCTCGAGGCGCATCCAGAGCATCCCTTTCTCATCGAATGGCATCCCTACCAGCTCAATCCAGAGATGCCGAAGGAAGGGATGGACCGGCGCGCCTACATGGAGGCGAAGTTCGGTGGCCGCGAGGGCGCGGTCCGCGCTGACGCCCCGCTCATCAGCCATGCCGCCGAGGCAGGGATCGAGCTTCACCTCGACCGGGTGGAACGGGCGCCGAACACGCTCGATGCGCACCGGCTGATCCACTGGGCCGGGTTCGAAGGCCGCCAGACGGCGATGGTCTCGGCGCTGTTCCGCGCGCTCTGGCGCGACGGTCGCGATATCGGCGATGCCGAGGTTCTGGCCGATGTCGCCGGAGAGGTCGGGCTCGACCGGGCGATGATGCGGCGGCTTCTCGAAGGTGACGGCGATGTGGAGGAGATCCGGACGCGCGTCGCCCACGCCCGCGAACGCGGTGTGAACGCGGTACCGACCTTCATCATCGCCGAGCGGCATGTGCTGCAAGGCGCCCAGCCGGCCGATACCTGGGGCAAGATCATCGAGGAGTTGACGGAGCGGCTCACGGAACTGCGGCGGGACACGGAGGAGTGACCGCGGCGGCGGACATCGCGCCGGTCCGGCGCCTGCCGCTGCCGGAATTCGTGGCGCTGTTGGCGATGATGTTCGCTTTGACCGCCTTCTCGATCGACGCGATGCTGCCTGCGATGCCGGAGATCGCCGCGGAACTGACGCCCGGCGCGCCGAACCGGGCGCAGCTGATCGTCACGAGTTTCGTGTTCGGCATGGGCCTCGGCACATTCGTGACCGGCCCGCTCTCGGACGCGTTCGGCCGCCGCGCGGTGATCATCGGCGGCGCGATGCTTTTCTGCCTTGGCGCCTTGCTGGCCTGGGCGGCTCCGACACTGGAGCTCATGGTCGCGGCGCGAATCCTGCAGGGCCTCGGCGTGGCCGGACCGCGCGTAGCGGCGATGGCGCTGGTCCGGGATCTTTACTCCGGCCGCCAAATGGCGCGGCTCGTATCCTTCGTGATGATGGTCTTCGTTCTTGTGCCAGCGGTCGCGCCGCTCATCGGCTCCTACATCATCGCGGGCGTTGGCTGGCGCGCGATCTTCGTCGCCTTCGTGGTCTTCGCGATGCTGTCTATGGCGTGGTTTGCACTTCGTCAGGCCGAGACGCTGCCGCCAGCGGCGCGGCGGCCGTTCCGGCCCGGCCCGCTGGTCGCTGCGGCGCGCGAGGTCCTGTCGAATCGGCTGGTGACGATGGTAATCCTCGCGCTGACGCTGGCCTTCGGCTGCCTCTTCACGACTCTGGCCTCCACCCAGCAGGTCTTCGACCAGAGCTTCGGCCACGCCGAGAGCTTCCCTCGCTGGTTCGCGTTGATCGCGCTGGTCTCTGGCACGGCAAGCCTGCTGAACGCCAAGGTCGTCATGCGTTTCGGGATGCGCTTCATGGTGACAGCGACTTTCGCTTTTCAGGCGGTGAATTCTGGGGTGATGTTCATCCTCTTCGCAATGGGATGGCTGCCCGAGGCGGCGGCCTTCTGGGCCTATCTCTACTGGACGGTCACGGTATTCTTCATGGCCGGCCTCACGATCGGAAACCTCAACGCGCTGGCGCTCGAACCGATGGGCCATGTTGCGGGCACGGCGGCTTCGATCGTCGCGGCCCTCGCGACGGTCCTGTCGGTCGCTGTCGCGACGCCGATCGGCCTTGCCTTCGACGGAACCCCTTTACCACTCATGGCCGGGGTCTTCGGCTGCTCGGCGCTGGCGCTGCCGTTGATGCTCCGCCTGCCCCGACCACATTGAACCCGCTCGGCCGCCGGTCTCAGCCCTGGCGGACCTTCTCGGCGAGATCGCGGGCGATCGTATAGGCGCCCTTGATCTTGTCGCTGTCCTTGACCCAGTCCCGCCGGATGATGACCTTGTTGTCCTTGATCCTGGCCATCCCGCGCTCGGCCTGAAGGTAGTCGACGAGGCCGGCGGGGTTGGGGAACTTGTCCATGTGGAACTGCACCGTCGCGCCCTTCGGACCGGCGTCGAGCCTGCCGATATGCGCCCGCCGGCACATCGCCTTGATCCGCATGACCAGAAGCAGCGTGTTGACCTCCTTAGGCACCGGGCCGAAGCGGTCGATGAGCTCGGCGGCGAAGCCCTCGAGCTCCACCTTCGTGGTCAGCGATGACAGCCGGCGATACAGTCCGAGGCGCACGTCGAGATCGGGAACATAGGCTTCGGGGATCATGACCGGTACGCCGAGATTGATCTGGGGCGACCATTGCCCGTCGTCGGCCGTCGGTGTCTCGAGGTCGCCCGCCTTGATCCTCGCGATCGTCTCTTCCAACATCGCCTGATAAAGTTCGTAGCCTACCTCGTTGATATGTCCGGATTGTTCCTCTCCGAGGATATTGCCGGCGCCGCGCAGGTCGAGGTCCTGAGAGGCCAGATTGAATCCCGCCCCGAGGCTGTCGAGGCTGCCCAGAAGCCGCAGACGCTTCTGCGCATTCGGCGTGAGAGGCAGGCGCGGCTTGGTGGTGAGGTAGCAATAGGCGCGGAGCTTCGACCGCCCGACCCGACCGCGGATCTGGTAGAGCTGCGCTAGGCCGAACATGTCCGCCCGGTGCACGACCATCGTGTTCGCGGTCGGGATGTCGAGCCCGCTCTCGACGATGGTCGTCGCCAGAAGCACGTCGTACTGGCCGTCGTAGAAGGCGTTCATCCGCTCGTCGAGTTCGCCCGCCGCCATCTGGCCGTGGGCGATGACATAGCTGACCTCGGGCACATGGGTCTTCAGGAAGTCCTCGATCTCGGGCAGGTCCTTGATGCGCGGGACGACGTAGAAGCTCTGCCCGCCGCGGTAGCGTTCGCGTAGGAGCGCCTCCCGGATGGTGACGCTGTCGAACTCGCTGACATAGGTGCGGATCGCCAGGCGGTCGATTGGCGGCGTGCCGATTATGCTGAGATCCCGGACACCTGTGAGCGAAAGTTGAAGCGTTCGCGGGATCGGCGTTGCGGTCAGGGTGAGGACATGGATCTCCGACCGCATCTCCTTCAGCCGCTCCTTGTGGGTGACGCCGAAATGCTGTTCCTCGTCGATGACGAGAAGCCCGAGGTTGCGGAACTTCATCCCCTTGGCGAGCACCGCATGGGTGCCGATGACGATATCTACGCTGCCCTCCGCCAACCCCGCCCGCGTCTCTGCCGCGTCGCGGGCCGAGACGAAGCGCGAGAGCGGCCGGACAGTGATCGCGGTGCCCCGGAAGCGTTCCGAGAAGGTCTTGAAATGCTGGCGGGCGAGCAGGGTTGTGGGCGCGATCACCGCAACCTGGACCCCGGACATCGCGGCGATGAAGGCGGCGCGCATCGCCACCTCGGTCTTGCCGAAGCCGACATCGCCGACGACGAGCCGGTCCATCGGGCGGCCCTCGGCGAGATCCCCCGCCACCTCCTCGATGGCGGACAACTGGTCGTCGGTCTCTTGGTAGGGGAAGCGCGCGGCGAAGGCGTCCCATTCGTGGTGCGGCGCCTCGAGGATCGGCGCCTTGCGCAGTAGACGTTCGGCCGCGACCCGCATCAGACGCTCGGCGATCTGGCGGATGCGTTCCTTGAGCTTCGCCTTCTTGGCCTGCCAGGCGCCGCCGCCGAGCTTGTCGAGAAGTCCCTCCTCGTGGCCGTAGCGGCTGAGAAGCTCGATGTTTTCGACCGGCAGGTAAAGCCGGTCACCGCCGGCATATTCGAGCGCCACGCAATCATGCGGCGCACCGAGCGCGGTGATCGTCTCGAGCCCGGTATAGCGGCCGACGCCGTGATCGACGTGGACCACGAGATCACCCGGCGAAAGCGATTGAGCCTCGGTCAGGAAGTTCTCGGCTTTCCTGCGTTTTTTCGCGCCCCGGATGAGCCGCTCGCCAAGCACGTCCTGCTCGGAGATCACGGTGAGCCCGCCACCCTCGAACCCGTGTTCGAGCGCCCAGACCGCGAGGAACAGCCCGCCCTTGCCCTCGGGCACGTCGCGGATGTCGCGGATGAACGTGGTGCCCAGTACCTCCTCGTCTTCCAGGAGCCCCTTCAGGCGTTCTCGCGCGCCTTCCGAATAGGAGGCGACCACGACCTGCCCATCCGCGCGGCGCGCATTCAGATGATCGGCCAGTGCACTGAAGAGATTTACGTTTTCAAGCTGACGCTCGGGCGCGAAGTTGCGACCGATCCGGCCGCCAGCGTCCAAGACACCGGGTCCGGTCGCCTGCGGCAGTTCGACGAACTGGATCACCCGGTGACCGGCGATCGCCGCCTGCCAGCCGGCATCGTCGAGATACATCAGCCCCGGCGCGCAGGGCTTGTAGACCGAATCCAGCCGGTCCTTGCGCCGCATCGCCTCGCGCCGGGTGTCGTACTGATCCTCGATACCTTCCCAGCGCGAGAGCCGCGCCGGGGTGAGCTGGTCGTCCAGCATGACGCTCGCGCCGGGCAGGTAGTCGAACAAGGTCTCCAGCCGCTCGTGGAAGAACGGCAGCCAGTGCTCCATCCCGGCGTGCTTGCGCCCCGCGCTCACCGCCTCGTAGAGCGGATCGTCGCTGCCAGCGGCGCCGAACTCGATGCGGTAGTTCTGCCGGAAGCGGGTGATAGCCGCCTCGTCGAGGATGATCTCCGAGACTGGCGCGAGCTCGATGGCAGTCAGCTTCTCGGTCGTCCTTTGCGTCGCCGGGTCGAAGCGCCGCGCGCCGTCGAGCACGTCTCCGAAAAGGTCGAGCCGGACCGGCCCGCCCTCGCCCGGCGGGTAGATGTCGATGATGCCCCCCCGGACCGCGTAGTCGCCGGGCTCGGTCACGGTCGGGCTTTGCGAAAAGCCCATGCGGACGAGGAAGGAGCGCAACTGCGATTCGTCGATCCGCTGGCCGACGCGGGCGGTGAACGAGGCGGCGGTCAGCACCTCGCGGGCGGGCAGGCGCTGGGTCGCGGCGCTGAGCGTGGTCAGAAGGACGAACGGCCCGGGCAGCCCCTGGGCAAGTGCCGCGAGCGTGGCCATCCGCGTCGCCGAGACATCGGCATTCGGCGAGACACGGTCGAAGGGCAGGCAATCCCAGGCCGGGAAGGTCAGGACGAGAGCGTCTGGCGCGAAGAAGGCAAGCGCGGCCCGCATCGCCTCCATCCGCTTGTCGTCGCGCGCGACATGAAGCACGGGCGCGCCCTTCGCCAATTCGCGGGCGAGAAGGCGGGCGTCAAAGCCCTCGGGCGCGCCGGAGAGCATGATATGGGCAGGCGTGGTCATGGCCCTCACCTACCCCGCCCGGCGCCGGAGTCAACCTGGCAGGATAGAGACGTTCATGTTCTGCAGCATGCCCCAGAACGCGGTGATAAGAATAGAGACGATTCCGATCGCCTGGACCATTATCCGATGCATCGAAAGTCGCCGGCGCAGGGCTTCACCCTGCTCGTCGCGTTCCTCGATCCGCGCTGCCGTGGTCAGGCTGAGCAAGGCCACGATCGACAGAGGCAGCGCGATCAGGAAGACCGCCTGGCAGAATTCCACACGATAGATGAAACCCAGAAGCGCGAGCGAAGTGAGCGCGAAACTCAACATGGCCATCAGGATCACCCCGGCTTCGCGGCCGATATAAAGGATTCGCGCCACATGCACCCTCACGATGTCCTGAAGATCCTGCTCCGCAGCGCCGCCCAGCCGGCGCGCACGCATCACCATATCGAACGGGATTCCCAGCACCCGGTGCGATGCTGTCGACCAGATGGCGGCCAGCGCGATCCAGTACCAGAGATTGGAGAATGATCGGAAGTCGATCAGGTCGTGAATCGTTTGCATTAAGTCCAAGGCGTTTCCCCGATGCATTCGGGTTGGATGCTAGCGGCGCTCTGCGGCGGTTTCCACTCTTGAGATATGGTGCGAACCATGCAACCCGTGTTTTCGACCGCAGCGAAGAGACCGCGACATGACCCCGATCCAGGCTCCCTACCCCGCCACCCGATTCCGGCGCCTGCGCCGCACGGCCGCCCTTCGCGACCTCGTGGCCGAGACCCGACTTGGCACCGGCGATCTGATCTGGCCGATCTTTGTCACCGATGTTCCCGGCGCCGATGTGGCCGTGCCCTCGATGCCGGGCGTGTCGCGGCAGACCGTCGAGGGCGCAGTGCGCGCGGCCGAGGAGGCGGCAACGCTCGGGATCCCGGCGCTCTGCCTCTTTCCCTACACCGACCCAGCGGTGAAGACAGAGGCATGCGAAGAAGCCTGGAACCCCGAGAACCTTTCCAACCGCGCGGTTCGCGCGATCAAGGCTGCGGTGCCGGAGCTCGCCGTGATGACCGATGTGGCGCTCGATCCCTACAACGCCAATGGTCACGACGGGCTGGTGCGTGATGGCGTCATCCTCAACGACGAAACGGTCGAGGCGCTGGTCAGGATGACGCTCGCTCAGGCCGAGGCGGGCGCCGACATTCTCGGGCCGTCGGACATGATGGACGGCCGGATCGGCGCGATGCGCTCCGCGCTCGAAGCCGCGGGGCACAAGGATGTGGCGATCCTGAGTTACGCCGCGAAATACGCCTCGGCCTTCTACGGACCGTTCCGCGACGCCGTCGGCGCGTCCGGGGCGCTGAAGGGCGACAAGAAGACCTACCAGATGAACCCGGCGAACCGCGAAGAGGCGCTGCGGCTCGTCGCCCGCGACCTTTCCGAAGGGGCGGACATGGTGATGGTCAAGCCCGGGCTCGCCTATCTCGACATCTGCGCCGCGGTGAAGGCCGAGTTCGGCGCGCCGACCTTCGCCTACCAGGTCTCGGGCGAATACGCGATGCTCAAGGGCGCGATCCTGAACGGCTGGGTGAAGGATGAGGTGATCCTCGAAAGCCTGCTGGCGTTCCGGCGCGCGGGATGCGACGGGATCCTTACCTATTTCGCCCCTGAGATCGCGCGGATCCTGCGGGGCTGACCCGGCGGCGTATCGCGAAGTTGATCGCGTGAGGCGCAAGTCTTGATGACAGGCGGGTCAATCTGCACTATAGATGGTAGCGGATCGGCCGGATAAGGTCGGCATCGGCATTGAGAGCGGAGCAGTGAGATGAGCGGACTTTCCCGTCGCGGAGCAATCCTTTCCGGCAGCGCCCTGTTGGGGCTTTCGGCTTGCGGCAACGGTGTCGGGGGATCCGGCGCGGCGCAGCTCGATGCCCGGGTCGACGCCACAAGAGACTTCCTGCGCGAGCGCTATCCGGGCACGGTCGAATTGACCAACAGGGCCGCCGGCGTGCTCTACATGCCGCTGATGACCGAGGCGGGGCTCTTCATCGGCGGTGCCTACGGTCAGGGCGCGCTCCGGATCAACGACATCACGGTTGACTACTATTCGGCGACCCAGGCGAGCTGGGGTCTGCAGGTTGGTGCGCAGCAATACGCCCATGCGCTGTTCTTCATGACGCCGCAGGCGCTCGCCGACTTCCGCAGGGCAGACGGTTGGGTTGCCGGCGCGGACGCGAAATACGCCACGCCCGAGGGCGGCGGATCGCTCGGTGCCGACACGACGACGACGACCTCGCCCGTCGTGGCGATGGTGTTCGGCCAGGCCGGCTTCATCGCCGGGGCGACAGTCGAGGGCACGAAATACACACGGATCATTCCCTGAAGATTTCGTTCGGCCCGGCACCGAACGGACCGAAGCGGGCGCTGATCTGATCCCCGGAAACTGGACCGTTTGAAGCTGGAGTTTTCCGCTACGCTTTCCCGGCTGGAGAGGAGCGGAATCGCAGGAGCTGTCAGACGGATTCGAACCAGTCTCCGAATGGACAGTGAGCTTGCCCCTTATGCGGCGCCGAGGCCGCGCCACTCGGCGAGAGCAGCGGCGCGGTTCTTCTTGAAATTTGCCCTCGAGTAGAAGCTGCGCTCCGAGTTGAAATGGTTGAAGACCGAGGCGTGGACGGCGGCGAACATCTGCAGACTTCGCATTCGCCGGAAGCGCTGCATTGCCCGTTCCCGTCGTCGGAATGGCAGGTGTGAATTCTCCGCCCGATTGTTGAGCCAGCGACCAGTTGCCTGGCGGTCGGTCGCACCGACCTCCTTCAATGCGGCGCTATAGGAGCGCAGCTTGTCGGTGACGAAAATGTGCGGGCGACCGTAGCGCTTCATTGATTTCTTGAGGANGGCAGGTGCGAATTCTCCGCCCGATTGTTGAGCCAGCGACCAGTTGCCTGGCGGTCGGTCGCACCGACCTCCTTCAATGCGGCGCTATAGGAGCGCAGCTTGTCGGTGACGAAAATGTGCGGGCGACCGTAGCGCTTCATTGATTTCTTGAGGAATTTCAATGCAGCTTTCTTGTCCCGCGTTTTCGTCACGAAGCTTTCGAGGACCTCGCCCTCATGATCGACGGCCCGCCAGAGGTAGTGCCGCTCGCCGTTGATCTTCACAAACATCTCGNTCGAGAACCTCGCCCTCATGATCGACGGCCCGCCAGAGGTAGTGCCGCTCGCCGTTGATCTTCACAAACATCTCGTCGAGATGCCATTGCCACTGCGGCCCAGAACGCAAGCACTCGGCACGTTTCTTGCGGATCTCGGCGGCGAACATCGGTCCGAAACGCTGCCACCAGAACCGGACCGCTTCATGGCTTATGTCGATGCCACGCTCGTGCAGCAGGTCCTCGACGTTACGGAGCGAGAGCGGGAAGCGCACGTACATCATCACCGCCAGGCGGATGATCTCAGGCGAAGTCTTGAAGTATTTGAACGGGCCAGGCTTCGACATCAAGCGACGCTAGTCGGCGCCCTGCCTCGCCGCAAGCTGGGTTCCTCTGACTCCGTCCGGGGCTGGTCTTGAACCACTTGAACGGACGGGGTTTGGTCATGGCCGGACGCAAGCCATCGCCTTGTAACATCTCAAGCCAAGTTTGCCTGACAGGACCTCGTAGGCTCAGCCGCCTGCCAGCATTTTCGCCGCCGTCCGCAGATAACCCGGGGAGTGATCGACCCCGGCCACGCTCTCGTCGTTGGTGGCGAGCCCGAAATAGCAGCCGCAGAAGTCTCGCGCCGGGTCAACGTAGATGCCCTGACCCATGTTGCCGTGCTTGAACATCGCGCCATCCTCGAAGGCATGGTCCCACTGCGCGGTGTTGAAGGCCGGCGTTTCGCCGAACCAGCGCTGGCCATAGGCCAACTCGGTGGACACCGCGTAGGCGGCCGGGTTGCCCAGCGTCTGGATCTCCTTCAGCAGTTCGTCGGACACGATCTGCTCCTCGGAAACCACGTTCCAACTCGGCGTGTAGATCAGCGCATAGCGCAGCATGTCCTCGAGCGTGGTAAAGTTCAGCCCGCCGCCCACGGGGGTGCCGTCCGGTGCGAGGCCGACGATGAACGGGTTGCGCGCGCCGATCTTCGACCAGACGCGGTCGTTCCAGTACTGCTCCCAGGACTGCCCGGTGACCTGCTCGGTCAGCAGCACCAGAGCCTGGGTGTTGGACGTCGAATAGCGGAACCGGTCGCCGGGCTTCTCGCCCTCCAGCGGCTGCACGTCCCCGAGCATCTTGCGCCACTCCGTCGGATCGTCGGTCGGCGTGAAGATCGCCGTGAAGAACTTCGTGATCCATGAGTCGGGGTTGCTCAGGCTCTCGAAGGTTTCTTCGTTGTCGACGCCCACCGACATGTTTATGGTGTTCTTGACGCTGACGTTGTCCCAGTAGCTGCCGGCAAGGTCGGGAAGATAGGTCGACATCGGCTGCTCCATGTCGACCTTGCCCTCATTGGCCAGCATCGACACCAGCAGCCCGGTCGTGGTCTTAGAGGCCGACATCCAGACGTGGTAGCCCGTCGGATTCATGCCCGGATAGATCTCGAACACTACCTTGCCTTTGTGGGCCATCGCCATGCCCTGGACCTGGCGTGGGCCCACCAGATACGCGCGCAGGGGCGGATTGGCCGAGCCGTCGAGATTGTTGAAGGTGATGTCCAGCAGGTCCGCCTGGATGTTTCGCTCGAGCACACTGAACTCGGGCTGAACCGGGACGATCGCCGACTTGAAGAACGACGGGATGTTCATGTTGTAGAACACCGAGTCGTCGTTGCCCGACTGCCAGTTCGGAAAGCTGAAGCGCGAAGTCGCGCCTTCTACGAAATCGAGCGGCTGCGGGCTCTTCCACCGCGCCATGGGGCTGTCGACCGACAGCGGTTCGAACCCGGGCGCTCCGGAGCGAACAGGGCCGCTGGCCTGCGCGGACCCGGCGCTCGGAATGAAGCCGAGCCCGGCAGCGGCACCGATTGCGGCGGTACCGAGCAGGGTTCTGCGGCTCAATTCGAACTGATTCAGGTTGCCAGCATTCATCTCTCTCTCCTGCCTGAAACTGTCTTCCGGTGTTTGCGCATTTTCGTGCAGCTGCTCTGTCGCCGTGCGGCGCCTAGAAGCGGCGTCGCTCCGTTTCGCTGCCGCTTGGCGACTTTGCTGAGGGTCTCGTCAAGAGAAGCGGGGAAGGCCGTTCCTGCCTCAACTTTCCGGTCCGTCCACGGTGTCCGCGTCCAGGGTCCAGCCGCTCAGCATGCGCGACTCCCCGTCGAGGATGAATATGGTCTCGTCGCTCGGCTCGACCCGCAGCAGCCCGGAGACCCGAACGGGAGTATAGAGGGACTCGACCTGCTGATCCGCCCGAAGCCTGACCCGCACGAGTTGATTCGGCGGAGGAGTCGGAAAGTGGCTGCACATCCCCACTTGGGGAACCAGATAGCCGAACCCGCTGCCATCCGGGGCCTTTGGCGCGGGAATGATGTAGCCGGAGATCGAAACCTCGACTCCATCAAAGATGGGGTTGGTGGCCATGCGGGCGGCCTGCCGCTTCCTGGCGATGTCCCAGCGCTGCTCAAGCAACGCATCTACATCGTGACCGTTTGCCTCGAGCTTCTCCTGCGCCGCGATGCGGCGAGCCTTCAGACGCGAGCGTGTCTCCTCATCAAGATCAGTGCCGGAGAGCTTCTCGTCCGACTGAACCAACAGTTTCAACTCGTTCAGCATGTCGGCCCCCATGTCTTTGTAGGGGTCGTCAAAGACCACGGCGAACGGATCCGCCAAATCTGAAAATTCGATCGCTTCCGGTTCTGCTGTTGCCTGAGTGGCGGCCAATAAGGCCGCCACGAATACAGAGAGCAGGAACCGCGAAATCACTTCTCGTTGCTTGGATGCGATCACGGTCAGTTTCCACCATCCGCGGGGACGCCGCCCCCGAAGTCACTGGGCATCCCGGTCGAGAATTGGGCATTCCAAGACTCTTCCGAGATCGGCTCGAAGCGCGGCTTGTCCTCGGGTTCAAATCGGATCGGTTGACCGGCGAAAACCGGCAAGAGCTCATCGTCCCGCACAGTCACCTGCCCATTGACGATCACGGCTTTCATGCCCGTCGAAGGGATGGCGCCCTTTTCGTAGGTCGAATTGTCCGTGAAGGTTTCGGGGTCAAACACCACGATATCGGCAACCATGCCGGTTTGGATGCGGCCGCGTTCCTGCATGGCCTTGAGACCGGTATCGCCCATGTGCTTGGCGGCGTTGTAGCTGAGGATCGACATCAGCTGCATCATCGGGATGTTGTTTTCCCGGCCGAGCCGGATCGTCGCGCCTCGGGATCCAGCGGTGCGGGGGTGTGTGCCGCCCAGTTGGTCAAACGGGTAATCCCACGGGGCGTCGAGCGGCTGCGCACCAACCGCATCGCTGGCCATGGTCACGCCCTTCAGCGTCAGCCACTTCGGCTGCTCCTCCTCGGGCATCTTGAACACGACAATCGGCCTCGATGGTTCGGAGGCGACGGTCGCCTTGTAGGTCTCGGTGGTGTAGTACTCACCCGTGACCGGATCCAGCAAGGTATCCTCATACTTGTGGCCCAGCTGATCGAGCCAGACATCAGGCGCCAGAAACTCCGCATTGATCGTGGTGGACCCCGCGGCGTAGGGATAGATCTCGCCCCAGATGTTGAAGCCCCTTTCCTGGAGGCCTGAAATCATTTCGTGCGTCACGCGCCAGCCGGGGTTGTTGAAGTGCAGCGCGATCGCCGGGGCGCCGAGCGTGATTGCGTTTGCGATGAGTTCCTGCGCGCCGTTGACCTCGGATGTGTCGTTGCCGAGCGTATAGCGTGTATGCGCACCGGTTGCGCGGCCATAACGGGCACCGACCTTCTGCACCTCGAACATCTCGCGTGCGGATACGCCAGACCTCATGTACCCCACTGTACTACCGATTCCGACTGCGCCAGCCTGCAGACCCTTATCGATCTCTTCGAGAATCGCGTTGCCCTGTTCCAGGGTCGGGCGTGTCGCACTCCAGCCCGTGTTCTTCCGGGTTTCATACGCGGCTACGGGGCCTTGTTTCAGGACCTCTGCGTCGTCGAACCCGTCGATAAACATCGCGCGGGCCAACTCGTGGCTGACCGCGCAGCCATAGTTGGCCTGGGTCACACCGGCGCGCGCTTCGTACCAGTCCGCCATATAGGATCCCGCACAGCCCAACTCGAAATCCATGCTGCTGGTCAACCCGTCGCGCAACCCGAGAGAATAGCCGATCGGCATCTGAAAGTGGAAATGGGTGTCGATGAAGCCCGGCGCCACGATGTGGCCGTTGGCATCGATGGTCTCGGCACCGGAGATGGCCTCCGAGGTGATCGCGGCGATCCGGCCATCCTTGACGCCCACGTTCGCGATCGAGTCGAACAGCGTCTCCGGGTCCATCACCCGGCCATTGTTGATGACGAGGTCATAGTCTTGCGCGAAGGCCGTCGAAACCGTCAGCAGCCCTGCAATAAGTGCTGTTGTAGAAAGGGATGTTTTTGCTTTCATGGCATTTTCCTTTTTCGAAGTTTTACTTGCGTGTTTTCTGTAGGCCACAGTTCACGACTTCATTGCGGATCGCCCCGCCATTTGGGGCATCGAAGACGAGTTCTCCTCCCGCACCACGAAGCCGCCGATCACGAGCAAGGTCCGCGCGCCCACGGCGGGCTGGATCGGTTCGTCGCAGTTCGCCTTTTCGGCGATGATCGCCGGGTCGAGCACTTTCCCACTAGCGTCTACGACCACGCCTGTCTCCAGCGCGAATTTGCTGATTGCAACGGTCCTACCGTCGTCGACGGCCACGTTGCGGATCGCATCGAGTCCTGTTTCGGGGTCGATTACCCGCCTGTTCAGGAGAAAGATGTTATTGACCGGCGTGGCGGTCGCCGACACGAAACTCGCCGTACGAACCACGATTGTTAGCGCCTCATTGCCTAACGCAGTTGGCACGTTGCGATCTTCCCCTGCTTTCCAACGTTCGAACTGCGGCTAGAGAGCGCCGGTTGAGGAAACGATAGCAGTCCGGACAACGAATCGACTTGCATCTTGTGCCATTCGGATCATTTTCTTGGTGTGGGTCGTCAATTTCGGAGAGTTCGACGTCGTGGTGAAGGTAGGCAAGGACGCTGATCCGAAGTTCACTCGGGCAATGTACGTCCTCCTTCCCTTCGCCAGCGCATTCGCCAGACGGGGCGGCGACGTCGAGCCGATCCTGCGCAGGAACCGGATTCCGCCCGACGCGCTGTCCGACCCGACCATGCTGGTCGAGGCAAATGCCTGCTATGGCGCCATGGAGGACATGGCGAACGAGGTCGGCGATCGATGTTTCGGGGCGAGTATCGCGATCGACGTCGCCAATTCGGGATCGCCCGCGATCCGAGATGCCGCTGCGCATGCCAGGATTTTCGGTGACTTCCTGTCCAGGCTGGTAGTGGAAATCGCCAGGAAGATGAACAATGTGCGGTACCGCGTGGATGTGTCGTCCGAGGCGGCCAGTTTTGAGATCCGGCGCACGGTCGCGCCACGCGGGGCGACGACGCAGGTCGATGCGGTGGGTGTCGCGTTCTACGTGACCGTGTTCAAACGAGGTCTCGGGGACGTCTTCGATCCCGCGCGCATTGCCGTGATCGCCCCGACCATTGATGGTGTTCCCGAAGGCTTTCTGCCGAAGCAAAGCCTGATGAAGTCCCGGATAAACGGACTTCGGATCAGCTTTCCTCCCGAATGGCTCTGGTCGCCGTTTTCGCTCGACTGGCGGATCGACAACGCGGAAAGAGGAGACCTCGGCGGCGAGGACAGCGACGCCTTGCTCGTCCATTTTCGGTCCATGATCGAGGACAGCATCGACGAGCCAGACTTGTCCCTGCATCGGTTCGCCGACCTTGTCGGCCTGCATCCGCGTCGCGTGCAGCGCATTCTCTCGGCGAACGGCACCTCCTTCCGACAGCTAAAGGAAGACGTGCGGCGCGGCCGCGCCCTTGAATTGCTGTCGACCACGATAGCGCCGATGTCGGAGATCGCGTCGCAGGTCGGGTTTTGCGATGTTACCGCCTTCGACAGGGCGTTCAAGAAATGGACCGGCAGGACGCCCGGTCACTTCCGGCCCTCTCCCCCGTTCGAACGCGACAGTTGAGGGCCCCTGGTCGGCGCCACGGGGGGCGGCAGCGGCTGGACCGGTGCGCAAAGCCGGACGGCCTGCTCGACCAGGGATGTCACGCGGGCCGGTGGTGTCAGACCAATTCGAACCCGTCTCCACAAGGGCAGGATCGCTGTCCCTTATGACGCGCCGAGGCCGCGCCACTCGGCGAGAGCAGCGGCGCGGTTCTTCTTGAAATTCACCCTCGAGTAGAGGCTGCGCTCCCAGTTGAAATGGTTGAAGACGGAGGCGTGGACGGCGGCGAACATCTGCAGACTTCGCATCCTCCGAAATCGCTGCATTGCCCGTTCTCGGCGTCGGAACGGCAGGTGCGAATTCTCCGCCCGATTGTTGAGCCAGCGACCAGTTGCCTGGCGGTCGGTCGCACCGACCTCCTTCAATGCGGCGCTATAGGAGCGCAGCTTGTCGGTGACGAAAATATGCGGGCGACCGTAGCGCTTCATTGATTTCTTGAGAAATTTCAATGCCGCCTTCTTGTCCCGCGTCTTGGTCACGAAGCTCTCGAGAACCTCGCCCTCATGATCGACGGCCCGCCAGAGGTAGTGCCGCTCGCCGTTGATCTTCACGAACATCTCGTCGAGATGCCATTGCCACTGCGGCCCAGAACGCAAGCACTCGGCACGTTTCTTGCGGATCTCGGCGGCGAACATCGGTCCGAAACGCTGCCACCAGAACCGGACCGACTCGTGGCTGATCTCGATCCCGCGCTCGTGAAGCAGGTCCTCGACGTTACGGAGCGAGAGCGGGAAGCGCACGTACATCATCACCGCCAGGCGGATGATCTCCGGGCTGCTGTGGAAATACTTGAAAGGGTCGCGTTTCGTCATGGCCGGACGCTACGAGGCCGACCTGCCCGTCTCAACCAGATTCCTTCTGACAGCGCCATTGCGATTGACGAAGATAATTCCACTCAGGACGCGCCGGTCGTCCACACGCGGCTTGCCATGGCTCTTGGGGAAGAAGGGCTGAAGACGCGCCATCTGCTCGTCCGTCAGCCAGAAAAGNATTGCGATTGATGAAGATAATTCCACTCAGGACGCGCCGGTCGTCCACACGCGGCTTGCCATGGCTCTTGGGGAAGAAGGGCTGAAGACGCGCCATCTGCTCGTCCGTCAGCCAGAAAAGGTTGCTCATGCTCAGGTCTCCTTGCGGAGCCTGAATCACGCCGAAAGTCGGAAATCAATGGGTCTGGAGCCTAGTCAACGGTGGAGGAAAAATCCCGTGGCAGGTCAATCGAGACGCGCCACTAAATGTCCCCCGCCGGTGTCGATCAGATTAGCCGGCGCCGGTTCATGTCCGAGCAGACGGACCGGGCTCGGCACATCTCCCGACAGCCGCGCCGAGGTCGGGCGGGTGATCGTCGGGTCGGGAACCGGAACGGCCTCGATGAGGCGCCTTGTATAGGGATGCTGGGGATTGCCGAAGATCTGCGCGCGGCTGCCCATCTCGACGATCTGGCCCAGATACATCACGCCGACCCGGTCCGAGAAATTCTCGACAACCGCCATGTCATGGCTGATGAAGAGGAAGGCGATGCCGATTTCCTCCTGCAATGCCCGCAAAAGGTCCAGCACCTTGGCCTGCACGCTGACGTCGAGGGCCGAGACGCTTTCATCGGCGATGATCAGGTCGGGGTTGAGCGCCAGCGCGCGGGCTATGCAGATGCGCTGACGCTGGCCGCCGGAAAATTCGTGCGGGTACCGGCCTAGCTGGTCGCCGGTCAGGCCGACACGATCCATCAGTTCGGCGGCACGGGTACGGCGTTCGGCCACGTCACCAATCCCGTGGATCACGAGCGGCTCGGAGATCTGGTCGCCCACCGTCATGCGTGGATCAAGCGCCGCCATCGGGTCCTGAAACACCATCTGGATCTTACGGCGAAGCGATTTCATGGCGGCGCCTCGGGCCGCCGATACCGGGCTGCCGCCGATCTCGATCACCCCCTCATGTGGCACGAGCCCGACCATCGCCTTGGCGATCGTCGACTTGCCGCAGCCGGATTCCCCTACAAGCGCAAAGGTTTCACCCCTCAGGATGTCGAAGCTGACATGTTCTACTGCATGGACTTGATGCGTCACCCGGCCAAAGAGACCGCCCTTCAACGGGAAGCGCACGGTCACGTCCGAGAGCCGCGCGACAGGCAAAGCGGCAACCTCGACCCGCGTTTTTCCCCCGCCGATGCGCGGCACAGCGGCCAGAAGATCGCGCGTGTATTGCGCCTTGGGCCGGGCAAAAAGGTCGACGGTTGTCGCCTCTTCCACCATCCGCCCGTCGCGCATGACGATCACGCGGTCGGCCATCTCGGCCACCACGCCCATGTCATGGGTGATGAGGATGATCGCGGTGCCGGTCTCGCGCTGGAGATCGCGCAGAAGGTCCAAAACCTCACGCTGAACGGTGACGTCGAGAGCTGTCGTCGGTTCGTCCGCGATCAGCACCTCGGGGCGCAAAGCGAGCGCCATGGCGATCATCACCCGCTGGCGCATGCCGCCCGAAAGTTCATGTGGATACTGATCCATGCGTCGCTCGGGCTGGCTGAGCCGCACCGCCTTCAGCGCGTCCAGCGACCTGGCACGGGCCTTGGCGCGGCTGACGGGCTCATGTGCCCGTATCGCCTCGGCAATCTGGGTACCGACCGTCATTACCGGGTTGAGGCAGGTCATCGGCTCCTGAAAGATCATCGCGATCCGGTCGCCCCGGACGGCGCGCATCTCGGCCTCGCCAAGTGCCGTGAGTTCGGTCTCGCCGAGATTGACCCTGCCGCCGGTCACTCGAACGGCGGGCGGGGGCAACAGCCCCATGATCGCAAGCGAGGTGATCGACTTGCCCGAGCCGCTCTCCCCGGCGATGCACAGCGTCTCACCGCGCCGGAGTGAAAAGGACAGGTCCGAGACGAGCGGGGCCAGCCCGGCCTCGGTCCGGACCGATACGGTCAATCCCTCGACCGTCAGGACAGGCGCCGCATCCGGGGCCATATCGGCCCCGGACCGGCTTTTGACCCGGGCGCCCGGCGTCAGGTTCATTCGAAGACGCACCGGGGGAAGTAGAAGCTGACCACCCAGTTCGGCATGTCGACGATCTCGGAGATACGCAGGTCGCCGCAGACCGAGCACAGCATATAGGCATCGACTGCAGATATCCCGCGCCGGGCCGTCAGGAGGTCGATCATGTTCGACACCGCATCGCGCGCCGCCGCCATCAGGTCGGGACCGATGCCGGTCGTGACCTCATATCCTTCGGCATCGAGATGGCGCGTCACCGGACCCGGCGTGGTGAAGCGCGGGGTCTTGAGGTTCGCGCCCTTCACGACATCGAGCGTCAGCACCACGTCCATCGGGCTTTCGATGGCCGTGCCACAGACCTCGCCGTCGCCCTGCGCCGCATGAGTATCACCCACGCTGAACAAGGCGCCCTCGACTTCGACCGGCAGATAGAGCATGGTGCCCGATGCCAGATCCCGGATGTCGAGATTGCCGCCGACGCGCCGGGGTGGCACGACGGAATGCAGCCCGGCCTCGGCCGGGGCATTTCCGATCGTTCCCGCGAAGGGTTTTAACGGAATGCGCGCTTCCGTGCCCCAGAGAGCCGGGGCAAGGCTTGTCGGATCATAGGACCAGATGGTCAGGGCGGGGTCCGCGAACTGGTCGGCAAGAAGACCGAAGCCCGGGATGTTGGCGGTCCAGCCGAACCCCTTGCCGTCGAACCGGCGGGGCGTAAACCCTTCGACCGTCACCTTAAGCGCGTCGCCCGGCTTCGCGCCCTCGACATAGATCGGCCCCGAGACCGGGTTGATCTTGCCGAAATCGAGGTCGACCACGCTTTGCAGGGTCGAGGACGGGCCAAGCTGGCCCGCCGAACTGTCCTGACAGTGGAACTGTATCGTCGATCCAGGCTCAGCGCGCAGCGCCGGGGGCAGGGAATTGTCCCAGCCGAAATGGTGCTGCGCGCCGTGGATCGTATAGTTGCAATCCCTGCACATCTTACTGTTTCACCCAGACATAGTCGTAGTTGACCGGGATCGACACCGGATCGACGTAGAGCGAATCCTCGCCGCCCATGCGTTCGGACTTCATCGTATAGCGCTCTTCGTTGAAGACCGGGGCCCAGGGGGCCTGTTCCATGACCCCCATGTAGGTGTCGGACCAGAGCTTCAGCCTTGCATCGGCCTGCGAGGGATCGGACATGCTGTCAGCCTCGACCGCCATCTTGTCGAGCCCCTCGTCACAGAACTTCGACCAGTTCCAGCCGCCCTCACCCGCGCCTGCGCAGCCAAGGATCGGACCGTAGAAGTTCGACGGATCGGGGAAATCGGCGATCCAGGCCATGCCGCCCGACCAGATCATGGGCGCGGTCCCGGCCCCGCCCGCCTCAATCACATTGGCCTGCGCCAGCGACTGGATATTGGCCTTGATGCCGATCGCTGACAGGTCCTGCTGGATCGCCTGCGCGATGCGCGGATTGGGGTCGGTGTTCATGACGTAAAGATCGGTCTCGAACCCGTCGGCTAGTCCCGCCCCGGCGAGAAGCGCCTTCGCCCCTTCGACGTCATAGGGATAACCCGCATAGCCTTCGGTGTAACCCGGCATCGACGGTGGCAGCGGCTGCGTCGCGGGCACGGCTCGGCCGTTGATGATCTGGGTGATCCGCTCCTTGTTGATCGCCATGTTCACGGCCTTGCGGACATCAAGATTGTCCAAGGGCGGGATGGTGACGTTGAGCGTGATATAGCCGGTATGAAGCTGACCACCCTGCACGACGCGCGCGGCCTGTGCCGGATCGCCCATCACCTCGGTAAACTTCGCGGGCGGAATGCCGTCGCCGGGCACATCCACCTCGCCGTTCTGAAGGCGCAGAAGGGCGACGACCGGTTCCTGTCCTACCTCAAAGACGACGGAATCTAGATAAGGAACCCCATCGCGCCAGTAATCGGCGTTCTTTTCGAAGACGAGCCGTTGGCCGAGCGTCCATTCGCCCAGCTTGAAGGCGCCCGTGCCGATGGGTTTCTTGCCGAAATCGGCGCCTGCCTCATCCACGGCTTCTTTCGCGACGACGCTAGCGAAATTGAGCGCCATGACATGCAGGAAGGTCGCGTCGGGGCGTGAGAGCGTGATCTTCACTGTCGCCGGATCGATCACCTCGACGCCCGACAGGCCATCCGGACCGGCAGCCTCGAACCCGGCGATGGACCCGAAGAAGCCAGCACCGGGCGATTGCGTCGCCGGGTCGGTCACGCGGTCGAGCGAATACTTGACATCCTCGGCCGTCATCTCGCGTCCGTTGTGGAACTTCACGCCCGCGCGCAGGTGGAAGGTATAGGTCAGGCCGTCCTCGGAGATGTCATAGCTTTCGGCCAGGCCCGGACGCAGGGTCGTCGTGCCCGGGACGTAATCCATCAGCCCGTCGAAGAGCGACTTGATCATCGACCAGTTCTGCCAGTCATAACCTATGGCGGGATCGAGCGTCGCCACATCGTCCTTGTACGTGATGACGATGGACCCGCCCGCCTGGGCATTCGGGTCAGGCGTATACTCCTGCGCCGCAGCAGGGATGGCCAGGGCGAGCAGGACGGCGGTGGAAGCAAGCAGTCTTTTCATTTTCTCTCTCCTGTTGGTTACTTCAGTCGTATTCTCGGGTCGATCAGGGGCGCGATCAGGTCGGCCAGGAGGTTGCCAAGGACGATGGCGCAGGCCGAAACCAGCGTGACGCCCATGATGATGGGAATGTCGACGCGCTGGATAGCCTGCCAGGCGAGCTGGCCGATGCCGGGCCAGCCGAAGACGCTTTCCACAACGACGATGCCCCCCATGAAAATGCCGATATCGATGCCGATCATGGCGATGACCGGCAGGATCGCATTCGGCAAAGCATGGGCCAGCACCACCCGGGCGCGGCCCAACCCCTTGGCGCGGGCTGTACGGATGAAATCGGCCCTGAGCACATCGAGCATCGAGGACCGCATCATCCGGCTGTACCAGCCCGAGCCGAGGATGCCGAGCGTGAGCGAGGGCAGAACCAGATGCGCGAAGGTGCCGTAGCCGCCGATCGGAAACCAGCCGAGCTTGACGGCGAAGACATAGAGCAGCAGCAGCCCCACGACGAATTGCGGCGCCGAGACGGTGACAAAGGACATCATCATCAGGCTGTGGTCGAGCGCCGTGCCCCGCCTCAAAGCCGCGAAAATGCCCATTGTCAGGCCGATGGCCAGTTCGCAGGCGATGGCGCCGAGCATCAGGAGAAGCGTGGCGGGCAGTCGCGAGGCGATGAGTTCGGCCACCTCGGTCTTTTGCAGGTAGCTGCGGCCGAGATCACCCTGCACCATCCCGAAAAGGTAGCGCGCGTATTGCACGACGAAGGGCTGGTCGAGGCCCAGTTCGCGCCGGATGTTTTCAACGGTCTGGGCGGTTGCGGATCGGCCGGCGATCTGGCGCACCGGATCGGCGGGCAGGACATACAAAAGGACAAAGGTGATGAAGCTGACGCCGAGAAGGATCAGCAGGGATTGCAGCAGGCGGCGAAGAAGATGGGCGGCCATGTCAGTTCTGCCCCCTCTGCATCGGGTCGAGTACATCGCGAAGCGCGTCGCCGACAAGGTTGAAGGCCAGTGCCAGAAGGATGATCGCTGCGCCGGGGATGAAGACGAGCCAGGGGGCCGACTGAAAGTAGGTCTGGTTCTCAAAGATGATATTGCCCCAGCTTGGCGTCGGCGGCTGGACCCCCACGCCCAGGAAGGAAAGGGTCGCCTCCAGCAGCACGGTCGTCGAGATGCCGAGCGTGCCCCAGACGATGATCGTCGGCACCAGATGCGGCAGGATATGGCGGAAGAGTATGCGGCCTGTCCCCGCGCCCAAAGTGCGCTCGGCAGCGATGAAGTCGCGTTCGGCAAGCGAACTTGTCTGGGTGTAGATCACCCGGGCGGTCTGGACCCAGTTCACCAACGCGATGACAACCGCCACGATCCAGAGCGAGGGATGGAAGATCGCCGCAAGGCAGATGGCGAGGAGAAGCGCGGGGAAGGCCATCATCAGATCGGTGAACCGCATCAGAAGTGCCCCGATCCAGCCCCGGAAGAAGCCCGCCGTGATGCCGATCAGCGTGCCGATGACCAATGCCAGCCCGTTCGCCGCCACCCCGATGATCAGCGAGGTCCGCGCGCCGTAGAGGATGCGGCTGAGGAGGTCGCGGCCGAGAAGGTCGGTGCCAAGCACATAGGTCTCGTTCGGCGGCAAGGGCGCGCCTTCCAGCGTCAGCCCGTCGAAATGCTGCTCGTCCGGCGCATACGGTACCAGTACCGGCGCAAAGACGGCGCTTGTGACGACCAGGACGATCAGCGCAAGGCCGATCAGTGCCAGCTTGCGCTGCATCAGCCGGGCAAGGGCGCCCTTCGGGATATGCGCCTCAGCCGCGGTCGCGTCTGTCATCGTCGTCATCCTGCCGGTTCGTCATCTGAGCGACGACTCGCGCGGCGGCCTCCTCGAAGCTGACGCGCCAGGCCATCGCCATCTGGCGAAGCTGGTCGTAGGCGGCCGCATCGTCCTTGCCGCCCCGCGCCGCGAGCATCGTCACCGCCCGCACGACCGTTTGGCGTTCATCCAGCCGCTGCCGCAGACCAGCAATCTCGACCGATAGAGTGCGCTGAACGTCGAAGGCGTCCCGCGCAATCAGGAGCGCCGAATAGGCGCCGCTGTCGCCCACGGGCTTCAGAAGCTGGGCATGCGCACCTGCGCGCAGGGCCCATTCGATCCGGCCGGGCGCTTCGGACCCGATGAGCGCGATCATTGGCATCGGGCTTTCACCCGGACGCCAGGGGAACTGATCGTCATGACCCATATCGGCATCGAAAAAGACAAAATCGGCGGCCAGAGCCCAGGGCCCCGGGTCGGGCCAGGATTGCTGCACCTCAAGCCCGATGGCGCGCAATTGCCGCTCCAGCGCCTGAACGACCGGATGCGGGCGATGCAGGATCACCGCAGTCGCCCCGCCAAGGTTCTGTATCCGCAGCGGCCGCCGTTTCATGACACCACCTTCAGGGTCGGAAATGCAGGCGCCGGACGGGGACGCGTGAGATAAGGATCGCCCGCTACCGACGGCAACGCCTTCAGCGTCCGGAAGGCGCCGCCCTCCACTCGAGCGATCAGAACGGGCAGCGAGGTGTGATGCGTCGCCACATCGATTACGCCGCCCGGGGCTTGCTGCAAGAGCGTCCCAAGCGGCAGGTCCTCGGCCCCCGGGCGACCGTTCAGAAGCCGCGCAAGCTCGCGCACCGCGGCATAGGCCGCTGCCTCATGCGAGGAGGCGAACGCGTCGCGGCCGGGCCAGCCCTGCGCGCCACGGAAATAGGGACCAGCGGCGATAAGCCCGTCAGCCACATATTTCAGCGCCGGGAACTCGGCCTCGGTCAGGTTGCACGACAGGATCGGGCAGCGCTGCGGGGCGAAGGCGGGATCGTCCTCGGCCAGCCGGTGCATCGCTTCGAGGAACTCGTAGGTCGATGTGCCGACAAGGTTGTTGAGGACGAAGTCGGGCCGCGCGTGGCGAATTTCCTCGATCATGCGGCCGATTTCGCGCGAGCTGAGCGGCAGGTAACGCTCGCCCAGGACCTCGCCCCCGGCCCCCGTGATATACTCGCGGGCCAGCCGGTTCATCTCCCATCCCCAGATATAGTTCGATCCGGTCAGATAGGCGCGCCGCCCGTGTTCGGGCATGGCCCAGTCAAGGAGCGGCAGCAGGTGCTGGTTCGGACAGGCATGGGTGTAGACGACATGATCCGACGCCTCGAAGCCCTCATAGGGCAAGGGATACCAGAGCGTGCCGCCATGCCGTTCCAGAACCGGGATCACCTCCTTGCGGCTCCAGGAAGTCACGCAGCCGATGACATGGTGCGCGCAGCTGTTGCGCAGGATGTCATCGCAGAGCGGGCCATAGGCATCGGCGTTCCCGCCGGGATCGCGCTCCACCGGCACGAAACTGAGATCAAACGCCGGATCGCCGTTGACCGCGGCCATCGCCGCGACGGCCCCAGCGCGGCTCGCCTCGGAAATGAGCGAATAGCCACCCGAGCGGGAATAGAGCAGCCCAAGTTCGATGCGTCGCCTTCCGTCGCCCATGGTGCCCCCAAACCAAAAAAGCCCTGAAGCGGACCGAAGGGTCTGCGTTCAGGGCCTGTTTGCCGTCCGGCTCGTCGCCAATGTTTGTTTCAGACTATAGAGGTCTGGAAACGGGTCAAGTGGGTTCGACGGCGGTGTCAGAGGAACCTAGCTTGCGGCGAGGCAGGGCGCCGACTAGCGTCGCTTGATGTCGAAACCTGACCCGTTCAAATACTTCAAGACGAGCCGCGAGATCAT